>NZ_ANBD01000055.1 GCF_000341005.1 Nocardiopsis alkaliphila YIM 80379
TACAGTCCGAGCTCTACCTTCCCCGGGAGGCGGCTCCGGAGGCATTCGCCGCGCTGCGCGGGATCGGGCACCTGATCGCTCCGGTGTTGCACGTCTCGGAGGTGCGCACGGTCCGTGCCGACGACCTGTGGTTGAGCCCGGCGTACGGCCGCGACTCGGTGACCCTCCACTTCACCTGGCACCGGAACCCGGAGGCGGTGGCCCCGGTGCTGGAGACGGTGGAGGAAAGGCTCGCTCCGCTGGGCGCCCGACCGCACTGGGGAAAGCTCACCACGCTACCGCCGGCGGACGTGGTGGCCTCCTACGAACGTGCGGCGGACTTCGCCGGCTTGCTGGAGCGCTTCGACCCTCAGGGGAAGTTCCGCAACCCCTTCGTCGATGCTCACTTCCCCTGAGAAGGGCCCAGCCACTCCAGGAACAGGACGGTGGCGTCGTCCTGGAGGTCGCCGTCGTGGTATTTCAGGATGCTGTGGACCAAACGACGTAGGGTCTCGGGAACGGGCAGTCCCTCGGCGTTGTGGCGCATGATGAAGTCGACGAATCGCTCCAGCCCGAACTCGTCGCCGCCCGGGAGATGGGTCTCGGTGATGCCGTCGGTGAACAGCACTAGACGATCGCCCGGCTCCAACCGATCCTCACTCTGGACGGCGCTCAGACCCAGGTCGAGTCCTAGAGGAAGCCCCGGAGACCGATTCGGCATCTCGCGTCCCTGGCCATCACGGATCAAGACCGGGGGTTGGTGGCCGTGGCTGAGCCAGGACAGACCTCCCGTCCTCAGGTCGAGCTCGGCGATGAGCGCGGTGACATAGCGAGGGGCGCCCAGATGTTCCAACAGGGCGGCATCGATCGCCTCACCGATCTCCGACAACGTGGCCCCTTGGCGCCTGCTGTTGCGGTAGGCGGCGACCGCGAGGTTGGCGGCGAGCCCCGCGGTCACGTCGTGTCCCATCGCGTCGAAGATGGCCAGATGGACCACGTGCTCGTCGATCCCGTAGTCGAAGGCGTCCCCGCCCACCTCGTAGGCGGGTTCCAGCACCGCGCTGATGCTGATCTGTTCGTTCGCGAACTCGTTCGGTGGCATGAGGTTCCACTGGAGTTCGGCCGCGAGGTTCATCGGGCGGGTCCGGGACAGGCGGGCGAAGGAGTCGCTGTACTCGCGCTTGGTCACCAGCAACATCGCGACCAAGAGGGAGAGGACGCGTAGGGCGCGCATCGTCGCCGTGTCGGAGTTGCGGACGTCCACCCGCATGACACCGATTCGTTCGGCGTTGTCCTGGAGGGGCACCCACCAGCGTCCGAGTTCGCTACCGACCTCGGACAAGGGGGAGAGGGTTTCGAAGACACGTCCGGCCAGGGTCCCCTCGATCGGCAGTGCGGGTTCCCGGTGGTCGGTACGTCCTGACGGGCCGTCCTTGCCCAGCAGGTGGAGCACTTCCTGCCGGAGGTCCACCACGTAGATCGCCACGTTGTGGAACCCGGCGGGCTCGGCGTGTTCCATACGGTGGCGGGCAGCTGCTCGACCGTCAGCAGGGGCGACTCCTCCAACAGCCTCGCGAACATCTCGACCAGCTTTGCGTTGACGGGCATACGGACCACCTGTGTTCCGGAGTGGGACCGAATCGGCGTCCCCTCAGGCACTCGTTCCCTCCCCGGGATGGGAACGACGACGGATCGTCAGATTACGCTTCGAACGGGCCGTGTGGAATCATCGCCGCAGGTCCGATCCGGTCTTGGAAACCGACACCGGGTGTTCGATGGACCCTGGTCAACGTGAGGCGGCGGTGTCCGGGACCGACTCCGGACACCGCCAGGGGATCAAACCTCGTCGTTCGTTTCGGCGGTGGCCTTCTTGCGGCGAGCCAGGTAGGCCGCGACGCCCCCGCCCGCGGCGACCGCTGTGCCCGCGGCGATCAGACCGACGACCGGAACACCGGTCCGGGCCAGGTCTTCGTCGTCCTTGCCGGGTTTTTCATCGGCCGGGAGGTCGTCACCCCCACCCTTCCCGTCACCGGAATCCGCCCCGTCTTCGCCGTCCTCCTCCTTGGGCCCGTCATCGGCCCCACCGGTGTCTCCATCACCGATGCCCTCGTCACCATCTCCGCCCCCGGTGCCCTCTCCGTCGTCGCCCTCACCACCGGTGTCCTCCCCGTCATCGATGGTGGGAGGAAGATCCGCGCCGACCAAGGTCTCACCGACCCCATAGGTCACACTGAACCCTTCTTCCGGAAAGTCCACGGTCAAAAAGAGATCGTGGCTGGTGCCCCAATAGTCCACACCTCGCACACGGTCTTCCCAGGGGTCGGTCTCGGTGCTGAAGGAGAACTCAGCGCCGGGTTCGTTCACCTCGACGGATGCTTCGCCCGGGGAATGCGAGTACTCCGTAACACCGGCCCAGTTCTGCTCCACCCGGGCTTCGACTTCGGTGAAAGAAACCTTGAGGACGACTTCGTCGGATCCTTCGCCCTCGGTATTCTCCAAACCGGGTTGGGAGATCCCGTCCTGGGCGGCCGCTCGCATGGTCTCGAGGTCGGCTTCGGTGAGTTCGAGGCCGAGTTCACGGAAGTACACCCAGGCGTAGAGTTCATCCTCCTCCACGTCCACCAGGATGCTGTGGATCGAGTCGGACCACACCTCCTCGTCGTACAGATAGCCGCCGTAACCGCTGACGTCACCTCCACGGGGGTAGTGGGAGGAGATGTGACCCTGACCGGCGACACTCGCCTGGGCGTAGCCGATCTCACCGCCGTCGGCGTGGGCGGGAGCGGCCGTGAGCGTGAGCGCGCCGACAGCGGTGAAGGCGAGGGCGCCCTGGAATGTGCGCTGGACATGAACGCGGGAACAGGAGGTCAAGGGAGTCTCGCTTCGGTTCAGCCGATCGTATTCGTGTCACGACCGGTGGGGCGTTGTGCACGTTCGGTTGAAGGGGAGTCGTGCAAAGAGCATGCTCGGATACACCCAGGTAGGCCTGGGTGGGCGTCCGGCATTCATTTATTATTGCCAGGCAAAGGAAGGGTAAAGGGCACACTCGGGAAACGATCACGTAACTCTGAATATCTTCCCGAAAAGGTATTGTTCTCTGTTGTTGAAATGATGGACTTTCCGGTCAACCTTTCGCGGCCCCATGCGTCCTGCCTTCCGGTCATTCCCAGACGAGGCGACGGGCGGTGGACACGTCCAACGGGGCGCTGCCCTGGTGTGCTGCCAGCAGTGCCCGACCCGCTTCGGTCCTGGTGTGCACCACTTCGCCCAGGGACACCCACCGCCTCCACGCCCGTTCGAAGGCGAGTGCGCCTCGCTTGTTGCGGGCCAAGAGCGTGGGTACCGCGTGGAAGACCGCCACTGTCGCGACCGCTCGCGAATCGGTGAGGACGTGGCGTGGGATCAGGTAGCGCGGGTCGCCCACCAGCGGTCCGAGGACCTCGTCCAAGGATTCGGTGAACAGTTCGGCCGCCACCGTGTCGGCGTGGGTGAAGCGATACACACCGTCGGTGTCCACATGGACGCGAACCCCTTCCGAACCGGTGCTCGAGTGACCGGCCGAACGTAGCGCGTCGGCCACAGCGCACGCGTAACGGACGGTCTCTACCGGCCGACGGACCAGGGAGCGTACGTGCTCGGCCTCTCGGCGAACCCGTTGGAAGGCCCGAGACCAGTACGTTCCCGCCACGGTTGCGAGTACGACGGCGAGTAGCCACGACCATGGAGCGAACGCCCCCACCAGCAGGACCACCAGGGCCAAGGAAACCAGGATCAACACGGGGGTCGTCTCCCTGGCCGAAGGCAGAGGGCCAGGTGCGGGCACGATCCTTTGGTCCCCCACGAGTGCTTCGGGTGGCGGCGGCGTCGCCACGTCCCCGCCCGCCGCTGGGGCGGGCCCCGATAACGCCCGCCNGCCGTTCTCGTACCCGAAGCGTGGACGACAGCGTGTCCTCGTAGCCCGTTCCCAGCCGCCATCGTTCCCGGGTGCCCTCCCGGTCTGCCGCTCGACTCAGCATCCGGGCGTTGATCGAGGCCGGGTCGGTGGGAGGCTCGTACGGGGACAGTTCCGGGTCCACGTGCGCCACCCCGCTCATCACCTCGCCGTCGTCGCTCGCCCCCAGGTAGCCCTCGTGTTTACGCACGAACCGGTCCCAGTCGGCCGATCCACGCGGATGGTCGTGACTCACGCACACCACCGTCCAGGTGTGCGCCACCTTGTCCGGCCACTTTGGGTCCAGCCGTAGCGCGCGACCTCGGCTCTGCACCACCGCAGTGGGGGTCGTGGCGGTGGTCAGGTCCACCACAGTGTTGACCCCGCGGGCGTCCCACCCCTCACCGAGTAGGGCGCGTGTACCCACCAGCACCTGGCAACGGCCGCTCTCCAGGAAGCGCGTCACCACACCCACCCAGGTGCGGGATGTCCACCCGCCTTCCAGTACACACAGACCGTCCACCTCGCGCACGGACAGGTCGGCCCGGGGTGCCTCCGCCCGTGCGAAGTCCAGGAGCGCGGCCGCGGTGCTCACCCCGGTGGCGACGGTGCGACCAGTGACCAGCACCGGATCCAAGGCACCGGTGCGGGGGTCGGCGGCCAGCTGGGCCACCTGGAGCCAGGCCGAACCCGCGTCGTCGGGCAGAACCCCGCGCAACGCCACGGGTGCCCGGGCGGTGGCGCGTTCGTGGTCGCACAACACCAGGGCGCGCAGACGTGGACCCAGCGCACTCTTCTCAGCGGCGAGGATGTCCACGGTGGCCAAGGACTTCGCGGTGCTGCGGGCCAAGACCCGATCGGTGGGGGAAGTGCTGCGGCGGATCCCGCGACGAGTGAGGTGGTAGCCCACGGCCGGCAACGCGGCGCGGATGCGTTCGCGGGCCTGGCGGTCGCGTGGGGATTCCGGATCAAGGCAGTAGCGGACGTAGTCACCGATCAGCGCGGTCCAATCCTCTGCCCGAGGCGAGTGCCGGTGCTGCTCGTGTACACGGGCGCCATCCGGTAGGGCGATCAACCCTTGGTGGTGCAGGCGCAGGACGGCATCGGTGAGCTCGGGGTCACGGGCGGCGAGAGCGCCCCACCCGAGTCGTCCGCCCTGGGTGGTGTCCCGGGAGACGAAGCGGGCGTCCAGCCAGGGAAGGAAGTCGGTGCTCGCAAAACCGGGGCGGAGAAGATCGGTGCACATCTGTGTGAACCGAGCGCCCTGTCCGGCGAGGTACTCGTGTTCGGTGAGGGTGGGCTCGGTGACGTATACGAGTTCGGCGAAGGGTGCCAGGTAACCGTCGCGGACCAGGGCGGGGATGGAGGCTCCGACGATGGGGGCACCGAACAAGCGGTCCACGAGGTCGTGTTCGGCGGTGGTGAGGCTTTCGGCGGGGGTACCGGTCAGACCGACCACGTGGGCATCGGGGAGGTCGTCGAGGATCTCGGCGAGCAGGCGTCCCCATACCTGGAGCAGGTGATGGCATTCGTCGAGTAGCAGGGTGAGCGGCCCCGCGTCACGGAGGGCGCGTACCAGGGCCTGGCCGTTGGTGTGCAGACGGTCGCGGACGGGGGTCGACGAGCGGCCTTCCTCGTCGGTTTCGGCGTCGGGATCGAAGACCGCCAGGGACTGATAGGTGAGTACGTTGACGGCGTCTTCGAGCGCCCGGTCGCTCCCCGCGTCGCAGCCTTCGGGGCGCTCGAAGTCCTGCCAATGCCGGACCCACTGGCCTTGGATGGCGGTGTTGGGGACCAGGACCACGGTCCGGCGCCCCAGCCGACGGGCCGCCTCCAGCCCGACCAGGGTCTTGCCCGAACCCGGGGGGAGCACGATCCAGGTCCGCCGCTCCCCGGCGGCCCAGCGTGCGGCCACCTCGTCGAGCGCGGTGGCCTGGTAGGGGCGTAGTTCCCCGAGCCAGGTCGCCTCCGACACAGGCACCGCAGTTTCGGACATTCCTCAAGAATAGACGTGCCCGCCCTGAACCAGTGGGCCCGGGGCGGGGTGAACCTATTCCCAGCGCAGGCCCTCGGGGCGCATGCTCCGCAACAGCGCCGGCAGGGCCGCCAAGGTCGTCAGGAGCACCATCCCGATTCCGGCTCCGGCGATGAACAAGACGTCCAGCGGATCGAAGGACACCGGCAGGTGGACCAGATCGAGGAGCATGGCGCCCAACCCCAGACCGGCCGCCGTGGCCAGGACGACTCCCACGAGCACGGGCAGAGCGCTCTGCCACAGCACCGAAGCCACCAATGTGCGCCGGCGGGTGCCGAAGGCGGTGAGTACGGCGTGCACCCGCTTACGTTCGCGGATCTGTTCCACGGCGCCTACGAGCAGTCCGGCGGTGATCATCGCCAGACAAGCCAGCGCGCCACCGATCAGCATGGTCCGCATCCCGGACAAGGCCGGGTCGTACTCGATGGTCATGGGGAACGACATCCGGTAGGTCGGATCCAGACCCGCGACGGTGGCCCGCAGCTCCTCCTGGACTCCGGGTACGGACGGGTCCACACGAAGCCAGAGCCTTTCGCCCGCCTCCGCGTCCTCGGTCGGTACGGCCGCCTCCGGCGTGGCCAGGACGACGTTCTCAGCCGAGTGATCGATCGAGGACCTGGAGGGGTGCTCCACCAAGGTGCCCTCGAAGGGGATCGGTGCCGGCACCTCCCAGACAACCGGCGAACGGTGCTCTCCACCACCGAGCACGAGGTTCGCCCCCTGCTCCAGTTCGGGCACTGCGCTGAAGACGTCGCCGGGGGAGCAAGAGGGAAGATCGGCCAGTCGCATCAGGGTCGGACAGTCGGCGACCCGGACGGAGAGCATGGTGCCGTCGTCGGTGAGGCCAGGGGTGCCGATGAAGGCCAGGGCGGCTTCCACCCCCGGAACCTCCTCCAGCCTTCTCGTCGGGTCGCCGCCGGACGCTCCCAACCGCAGTTCCGCCTCCAGGTTGTAGCCGGCCTCCCCGAACGCCTGTTGTTCGTACGCCTCCTCCAGGGTGTCGGCGTGTTCCACCGTGGTCGCGGTCTCCACGCCCGTGAACAGGCTCTGCAGGGCGATGGCCCCGGCGACGGTGACCACGATCCCGCTGATCGCGCGGGCCGGTCCTCCGTCAGAGGCACCCAGCCGGCGCAGGGCCAGCTGAAGGGAGAGGGGGCCTTGTGAGGAACGGCCGAAGAGCCGATCGACCAGCCAGGGCAGTACCGCGGTCACGCCGAACAGCGTCGTCAGCAGCCCGACGGCCACCAACACCACCCACAGTCCTTTGCCCAAAGGCGTTCGTAGGGCGCCGACGATGAGGCCGATACCGAGCGCGAACAGGGTCAACCGCCACCACAGACGAGGGTTTCGGCGTTCGGCGCGACGCACCGTCCCCAGTGGTTCGATCACCACACCGCGCAGGGAGGTGATCACCACCCACAGGGCCAAGAGCGGTACGGCGACGAACACCAGGGGACCCAGGACCGGGTGCGGTACCACGTCCGCGCCGTACACCCCGGTGGAGAGAGGGACCATCTCCACGAGTGGGCGACCGGCGTGGTGGAAACCGGCACCGAGCAATAGACCGAGGGCGATCCCGGGCAGGGTCTCACCCGCGGCCACTCGGCGAATCGCCCGGCGGTCGGCCCCCATGAGGCGCAGTGCGGCCAACCGTCGATCCCGCTGTTCCCCGCCGAAGCGCACCGCCGCTCTCAGGAACACCACGACGGGGGTGAGCATGACGACCGTGCCCACGATCCCCAAGAGCAGGATGACCGGGTCGTCCGCTCCGCCGTTCGTGTCTCCGCCGTAGCCCGTGATCCGATTCCCGGCGGTGTTCAGGGTCAGTTCCTCGTTACCGAGGTAGAAGGCCAGTTCGTGGGGACCCTCCAGACCTTCCGGTCCGATTCGGCCGATGATCGTGTGGTCGTACCTGCGTTGCAGGACTTCGTGTTCGGGGTCGTTCAGGAGGGCGGCCAAGGCGGGGGAGACCACGACCTCGTCATGGGCGGGCAAGGCGTCCACACCGGGAGGAAGGGGCGCGTCCGGCCCCTCCGCGCGGACGATCCGGCCGAAGATCGGGTCGCCGCGGTAATCGGTGTCGGCGATGCGGAAGACCAGGGTGTCGTTCCCGGCTTCCGGCGGTGGGTATTCCGCCACCTCGTAGTCCATCCGTGCCGCAGAACGTTCGTCGCGGTGTTCCAAGATGGTCGGCAGGGAGGCGGCCAGTAAGAGGGTCGCCGTCGCCACTCCCACCCCCAAGGCCGACAGAAGAGTGCGAAGTAGGCTCTCCCGGCCACCGCGCAGGGCCAGGCCGGCGCCCAACCGAAGGTCACCGAGAAGAGACGACCGACGCGGGGCCAAAACCTTTCGGCCGGTGCGTTCGCGCGGACTCATCCGAGCCCTCCCAGGTCTCGGGTGCGGCCATCGCGGACCACGACCTCACGATCGGCGTAGGCGGCCACTCGAGGCTCGTGGGTCACCAGGACCACCGCCGCTCCGTTTTCGCGGGCGGTGTCGGTGAGCATACGGATCACCCGCTCCCCGTTGAGGGAGTCCAACGCACCGGTCGGTTCGTCCGCGAACACCACCCTGGGCGAGGTGACCAGGGCTCGGGCCGCCGCGACCCGTTGGTTCTGACCACCGGAACACGTGCCCGGTGACTTACGCGCGACGTCGGCCACGTCGAGTCGTTCCAGCCACCGCAGAGCGGTCCGTTCGGCTCGGCGGCGAGGGGTCCCGCCCAGACGCAGGGGCAGGGCGACGTTCTCCACACAGGTGAGTTCGGGGACGAGTTGGCCGAACTGGAACAAGAACCCGAACTCGGTGCGGCGTAGGGTACTGAGTTCGGTGTCGGAGGCTTGGGTGAGGTCGGTTCCCGCGTAGTCGATCCGGCCCTCGTCAGGACGCACGAGCCCGGCCAGGCAATGCAGCAGGGTGGATTTTCCGGATCCGGACGGGCCCATGACTGCCACGATCTCACCAGGGTGGAGGGAGAGGGAGGCGTCCACCAGCGCGCTCGTGCGGCCGAAGGAACGGCGCAGCCCGGATGCGGTGAGCAGAGGTTCGCTCGGGAGCCGTCCGGGGTCGGTTCTTCGGTCGGTGAGGCCGGTCCTCATGAGGCGAGCTCCCCGGCCAGGTCGTTCAGCCGGGCGGCGGTCAGTTCCAACCAGCGCAGATCGGCCTCCAGGTGGAACAGGGCGTGGTCGCAGATGAGTTGTTCGGCGAGGTCGCCCTGGGACTTGCGGCGGGTGAACTCTCGCATCCGTCGCAAGTGTTCGGCGCGCTGGACGTCGAGGACCTGTTCGGCCGGTCGTCCGGTGAGCAGGGCGAGGATCACCTTCGTGTACAGGGCGCTCTGAAGGTAGGGCTCGGGGTTCTCAGGCCGGGTCAGCCATTGTTCGACGTCGGTGATTCCGGCGTCGGTGACGGTGTAGCGCTTGCGCTCGGGACCCGCCCCGGGTTCGATCGCCTCCACCTCCACCAGCCCGTTCTTCAACAGGCGGGAGAGGGTCGCGTACACCTGGCCGTAGGCGAGCGGGCGTTTGGTCGCGAAGTGTTCGTCGTAGGCGCGCTTGAGGTCGTAGCCATGCTGAGGGTGCCCCTCCAGCAGACCGAGGAAGGTGGTTCCAAGTGACATGGGCACGACTATACATAAGGTGTATACACCGCGAGTATAGTTGGCTCCGGTGTGGAGCCTCCACCAAGGGAGCGCACCTCCTCCCGAACGCGCCGAAGGCCCCGACGCGGAACGCGTCGGGGCCTTGAAGGTCGGTCGAACACCGAGGTCGGGGTGGTCCTCGCTCAGAGGGCCGGAGCCGGGGCCCGCTTCGCCGAGTAGAGGAACGCCACCAGGGCGCCCACGGCCGTCACCAGCATCACCGTGGTCATGCCGCCCAGGGTGGTCTCCCCGGTCAGTCCCACGGTGGCGGCCAGACCCGAACCCACCGCGAACTGCAGGGTGCCCAGCAGCGCGGAACTGGTTCCGGCGATCTCCGCCGGCTGCCCGGACAGGGCCATCGCCGTCGCGTTGGGCGAGATGAGTCCGGTGAAGAGCATCATCACGAACAGTGCCACGGTGACGTTCACCAGAGTGGCTTGGCCGGTCACCGCCAACAGGCCCATGGCCAGCACCGACACGATGGCGCCCACCAGCCCCAGGCCCAAGCGGCGGCGCAGCTCCATCCGGCGGATCAGTGCCACGTTGACCTGGTTGCCGAGGATCATTCCAAGGGTGGTCACCCCGAACACCAGGCTGAACTGCTGGGCGCTCGCGCCGAACTGGTTCTGCGACACGAACGAGAACGCCGAGATGTAGGTGAAGCTCATACCGAAGCTGAGCGCCAGGACCGCGGTCGGCGCCGCGAACCCCGGGTCGCGCAGCAGTCGGATGAAGGTCCGCGCGAGCACGCGCGGGTCCTGGCGGGTCCGCCGCTCCTGGGGCAGGCTCTCCGGCAGGGCCAGGTACACCAGCACGAAGGTGGTGACCCCGGCCAGGCCCAGCGTGCCGAAGATCAGCTGCCAGGGACCCAGGTACAGGAGTTGGCCGCCCAGGAGCGGGCCGAGCATGGGCGCCAGACCGGTGATCAGCATCAGGCGGGAGAAGAAGGTGGCGGCGGTGTCACCGTGGAACACGTCCCGGACCACCGCGCGGGCGACCACGAGTCCCGCCGCCGCGGCCAGTCCCTGCAGGAACCGCAGGGCCATGAACGTCTCGACGGACGTCACGAACACGAGGGCGAAGGTCACCGCGGTGAACACGCCGGTTCCCACCAGCAGGGGGAGGCGACGGCCCCAGCGGTCGCTGAGCGGGCCGGCGACCAGCTGGCCCGAGGCCAGCCCGGCCATCACGGCGGTCAGGGTCAGCTTCACCCGGGACTCGCTGGAGCCGAGGTCGGCGGCGATCTCCGGAAGCGCGGGCAGGTAGAGGTCGGTGGCGAGCGGTCCGATGGCGGACAGGGCCGCCAGGACCAGGACGAGCAGGACGGCGGGTCGCTTGGGGGCCGGCGGCGAGGCCGGAGCCGGGGTCGGATTCGGGGTCGGGGTGGCGAGGCCGGGGCGCGCGTTCGGGCGCACGGAAGTCAGGCTCACGAGCTCTCCAGGGCAGGGTCGAGGAAGGTGCAGAGCAACCAGAGGGTGATGTCGGCGCCGTGAGCCACCTTCGGGTGGGGCACCTGGGAAGTGTCCTACGTGGGGACACTTCGGCTTGCAACGGATGACCAGGGAAAGGCAATCCCGACTTGACCCGGGTTTCCCGGTGATCCGAACCACAGGGAGAAAACGCCTGGCAGTAGGAGTTTTCGTGTGTGGTGATGACACTCACTCAGTGCTCTGACACCATCTCGATGAGGAGAAAACCCTCGCTGGGCGGGGCGAGGTCACCCCACCGGCGTCTGTTGGTAAAGGCACAGGCGCCACCCGTGCTCGTCCCGTGCGTAGACGCTGGACATCCGTGCCACGAAGGGGGGTTCCTCAGCTCGCCACGCGCGACCCGTGTAGATGATCACGACCGAGCCGGGGGCGGGCTCCAGCACGCGCTCCTCGCTGATCTCGTACTCGTCCCACGTGGGTGCGTCGGCGAGAGAGGCGACGACCGCGTTCCGATCGAGGACCATGCCGCCGGCGAGCACCATCACGGCACGTTCGGTCATCAGGGAACCGTAGAACGCGTCACCGGATCCCTCGCACAGAGATCGCCAACCTCGATGCTCCAGAGCCAAGAGTTCGTCCAGGACGCCCATGATGCCCTCCTCCGCTGGATCCGCTCACCTCAGTTTGAGCAGAGAGGGGCAGCCGCACGCAAGGATCGGGGACGGTTTCGTTCGCGCTCGTGGTCCAGTCCCGGAGTCAGTCCTGGGGTCGGCGGCGAGCCGCGCGCAGGCGGGCGTCCTCGGCGGCGCGGGCGGCGCGGCGCAGTCGGTGCCATGAGGTGGCCCAACGCAGGCGTTCACCCTCGTCGGTGCCGACACAAGCGGTCACGAAGGCCATCAGGAACACGTAACCGGGGAGTTCGGTGCCTTCCAGGGCGCGCTGGAACTTGTCCGCGCTGATCACACCGCCGCACTTGTACTCCAGTTCCAGGTAGGACCAGTCACCGGCCCAGACGAGATAACGGCGCATGATCAGCAGGAATTCGTCCGGAGTCTGGGCGTCCATCGGGTTGGGGCGCTGTTCCGGTTCCGGCTGAGTGGCCGGCAGAGTCGTGTTCATGGGCTTGGAATGGACGTGGGTCTGTTGACCGGTCCGGTGCAGTGAACGGTTGGGACCGGTCGGTTCGAGGAGGCCAGGGACACTCACTCGGTCTCCTTTGCGGCGGTCATCATGACGGCCAAGGGCATGGAAAATACTCTCCAGCACCCGTGTGGGACGGATGCGAGCAGGGTTTCTGTGAACGTCGATCGTCGGAGAGTGATGCTGTGGCGGGAAACGAACGATCGGTTGCAAGGAAATCTACCGGATGAAGTCGACGCGCGAAAGCGCCTGTTATCCGGGTTTGTGGGAGGCGTACGTCTCTTTCGGTGTCCTCGGGTTCGCCGAGTGAGGTTCCGTTGCGATCTTTTTCAGGAAATCGAATCAAAGGTGATCTTCCGCGCCGGCTAAAACGTCCCTGATGTCGGGAAGTTTCTTCTCCCAGTTCATCTGGGGAGATGGTAAGGAACGATCGCCAGGGGGCAGAAAAAAGGTGGTCCTAACCTAGGAATAAAGCCTGTCCGAAACTAAGGCGTCCACCAGAGGGTGGTCGCGTCGTCCCGGATCTTGCCTCGTGGAAAGCGTCGGCCCAACGGATCGGCCGCCTCCAGGGAACGGACCCGCTCCAGCAGAGCACCGGGGCCTCGGTCCCGGGCCAACCCGAAGAGGTCCCGCCACGACAGGTCGCCGAACACCTCCACCGACCGGCTCCCCCCACCNTCGCGCCATCGGTCAACGCCAAGAACGGGGCCCGAGGCAGTGTCCCCGTCAGTGCCTCCCCGGCGGCCCGTGGGTCCGCCCCGGCCGTCCAGAAACCGCCCGGCACGTTGCGCCAGGCGCGAATCGCCGTTCCAGGTTCCACTCGTGGTCGCAGGTCGTCCAGCCGGGTGTCGGCCACCACCCGGACACTCCCGTGCTCCTCGAACAACAACACGGAATCGGACAGGACCAGATACTCCAACGCGTCCTCGCCCAGCCGGACCGCGACCACGGTCGCCGAAGGTGTCTCCTGATTGGTGAGGTCACAGCGGCCCTGGTGTGCGGCGGACGCCGCGATGATGGCTTCCGCCAGCGCGTCCTGGGGAGCAAGACCGGCGTCCAACTCCGCCAGCAGCAATGCTCCGAGCCTGCGCGTGTACCAGGCCACCCCGTGTGAACAGCCATCGTCCACGTCCCTCGGAGCGCTGACACCGTCGAGTAGCACCGCGCTGGTGGCGGTCATCGCGGCGAAGTCCTCGTTGGGGTGCTCAGGACCGGCGGCTTCGGTGGCGAGGAGGAAGGGCACGGTGCCCGTCCTACCCGAGGACGGGCACCCACACCCGTTCGCGGGGTCTACCCGGTCACATGGACCCGGGGAAACTCGAACGGGTTCCGGTTCAGCGCACTACCACGGTGGCGTGCACGTTCAGGTGCCCCTGCTCCCACAACCAGTCCATGGCGGCCAGGCTCACCCGGGCACAACCCTTGGACGCCGGTCGCGCCGGAACGCTCGGGTACCCGTGCACGGCGATGCCGCCGTTGAAGTACTTGGGCCGGTACAACGCTCCGTACGGCCCCGGGTCCCAGGCATCGACATCACGGAAGACGGAGTAGGTGCCCTCGGGGGTGGTGGCGATCCGTTCATCGCCGTCGGAACCCTCATAGGGCTGACCGGAGCCGGTGGAGGTGTGGATGACGCGCTGGACCTCACCGTCGGTGACGATCAGCAGGAGCTGACGCTCCAGGTCGATCTCCACCACGGAACCGGAGCCGGTGCTCGCGGAGGGGACCGTGCCCTCGTCGAGGGCGGAGCGGGTGTCCGGGCCGACGATGCCGTCCCGATCGATCCCGGCGGCCTTCTGCAGGGCCAGGACGGCGTGCTCGGTGTGCAGGCCGAACTCACCGTCCACCCCGTCGATCCAGTAGCCGAGTTCACTCAGCCGTTCCTGGAGGGCGTGTACCTGCGCGCCGGAGTCACCGGTGCGCAGTTGAGCGGTGATCGCCGTGGCGGAGGACGCACCGTCGGGTGCTGAGGCCACGGACGGGACGGCGTGCACGGGGGAGGCGAGCAGAGCCGCGCTCAGGGCCAAGGCGCAGGCCGGTCCGAGGAGGGTTGTCCGGAGGGGGTTCCTTGCGAAGGGTGATCGAGGGGAGACCATACGTTCCATTTACCCATAGATCCGGGGTCTTGGTCGCCCCACTTTCGGAACTCGTTGACGATCGAATGGCGCCTGGGTGGACTTCGGCCGGACCACCAGGCAGGACACGGCGCGAACTCGTCGAGAAAACCTCTCGATCCTCACCCCACGAACCAGGGGCCGGGATCTGTCCGAAGTGGGGTGAGGGCCGAAGCAGGGTAGATCGAGTGAGCGGGACACAGCGGCCCGAACATCGCGCGGTGACCCGACCCAGGGATCCCCGAGAACCCAGGAGGCGGCATGAGCCGGTTCTTCATGAACGAGCGTGAGACCCTCGTCGAACAGGCGTTGGAAGGGTTCGCCGAGTCCCATAGCGGTCTCGTCGACGTCCATCCCGACCCCTTGTTCGTCACCCGCCGGACGCCCACCACGGGCAAGGTCGCCCTGTTGTCGGGTGGTGGCTCCGGCCACGAACCCCTGCACACCGGTTTCGTGGGCCAGGGAATGCTCGACGCGGCGGTTCCCGGTGACGTCTTCACCAGCCCCACCGCCCTACAAGTGCGCGCGGCCATCCAGGCCGTCGACAGTGGCGAGGGCACGGTGATGGTCGTCAAGAACTACACCGGCGACGTTTTGAACTTCTCCATCGCCGCCGAACTCCTCGCCGACACACACCGGGTCGAACAGGTGCTGGTCGACGACGATCTCGCCACCGAAAGAGAGGACGACGGTGGTCCTGGGCGGCGTGGCACCGCGGCCGTGGTCGCGGTGGAGAAGATCTGCGGTGCCGCGGCCGAGGCGGGAGTGCCCATCGCACAGGTGCGTGACCTGGGACGGCGGGTGGTGGCGCGGTCGGCGACGCTCGGAGTGTCGTTCGAAGCGTGCACCAACCCGGAGACCGGACGCCGCTCCTTCGAGCTGGAACCCGGGGAGATGGAGTTCGGCGTGGGGATCCACGGTGAACGAGGCATCCAGACCAGAGTGATCGGCAAGGCCGACGACCTGGTGGAGAGCCTGGTGTCTCGGCTGGTGGAGGCGGTGGGTCTGCGTCGCAGTGACTCGGTGTTGGCGATCGTCAATGGCCTGGGGGCCACACACGGTCTCGAACTCGCGGTGGCGGCCAGGCAGACCCGCCGGGTCCTGGACGGGCAGGGGATCGATATCACCCGTTCCCTGGTCGGGCCGTACGTGACCTCGTTGGACATGAAGGGGTTGTCGATCACGCTCACCGCGCTGACCGACGACCTGGTGAAGTTCTGGGACGCGCCGGTGCGGACGCCGGCCCTGGTGTGGTGACGAAAGTGGTGGACATGACGGACAAAGGGAATGGGACGAACGGGGCCGAACTGACGGGGGCGGGGGCCAAGATGTGGCTCTTGGCGTTCGTGGATCGGGTCGTGGCGGGGGCCGACGAGCTCACCGAGCTGGATCGCGAGGCCGGAGACGGCGATTTCGGATGGAACATCTCCTCCGCGCTCAAACGCGGCCGCGAAGGATTGGAGGGCATCGACGAGGCGCATCCAGCGCAGGCCTTTCAAACGGTGGCGGACGCCTTTTTGGCCTCGGGTGGGACGAGCGGTCCCCTGTTCGGTCTGTGGTTCGGCCGTTTGGGGGCGGGGCCCACCGCACCATGGGGCGTCCCGGAACTGGGCGCGGCCTTCGGGACGGCGACCGAGGCGGTGCGCCGGCTCGGTAAGGCCGAGGTGGGGCACAAGACCATGGTGGACGCGATGGTCCCGGCCACCGAGGTGCTCACCGACGCCACCGCCCGAACCTGGCGGGAGGCGGTGTCCGAGGCGGCCAGGGCGGCGCGGGCGGGCGCGGAGTCCACCGGTGGGATGGTCGCCCACCGAGGGCGCGCCAGTTACCTGGGGGAACGGGCCAAGGACGTGTTGGATCCGGGCGCGGTGGCCGTGGCGTGGTTCTTCGAGTCGGCCGAGGGGGTCTGAGCTCCTCACATCGAGCGGGGCCGATAACCTCCCCTTCTGCGGACCGAAACCAGGGGGCGAACGTGAGCGAGAGCAGAACCACCGTCAACGACCACAAGGTCGTCGTGATCACCGGTGCCGGTGCGGGGATCGGTCGGGTCACCACGCATCGCCTGCTCGCCGACGGCCACTCCGTGGTCCTGGCGGGCCGTCGTGTCCGAACCCTGGAGGAGACGGCCGAGGGACGTCCGGGGGCGACCGTGGTGGAGACCGACGTGACCTCCTCGGAGTCGGTACGGGCACTGTTCAGGTCGGTGCGCGAGCGTTATGGCCGGGTGGACGTGTTGTTCAACAACGCCGGCGTGTTCGGTGCCGCGGCGTCGGTGGAGGAGATCTCCGATGAGGACTGGCACGAGGTCTTGGCCACCAACGTCACCGGCGCGCTGTACTGCGCTCGGGAAGCGGCCACGCTCATGCGGACACAGGAACCCCGTGGTGGGCGGATCATCAACAACGGTTCGATCTCCGCGCACGTGCCCCGGCCATCCAGCGTGGCGTACACGGTCAGCAAGCACGCCATCAGCGGACTCACCGCCTCCATGAACCTGGACCTGCGCGATCACGGCATCGCCTGTAGCCAGATCGACATCGGCAACGCCGCCACCGCCATGACCGCCGGTTTCGGCGCCAACGCCCGACAAGCCGATGGTTCGGTGCGCCCCGAGGCCACCATCGACGCCGCGTACGTCGCCGACACGATCGCGCACATCGTCTCCCTGCCGCTCGACGTCAACGTCCCCACCCTCACGGTGATGGCCCGCCAGATGCCCTTCGCCGGTCGAGGCTGAGAGCCCATCCGCCGGACACCCCTTGGCGAAAAGCGGTTCGGTGGCGCGTCCGACTGTGCTAGCGTCGCCTCCTCGCGGCGACCCGGACCTGGCCCCCTGGCCCAGGGACGTGCCGAATGCACGTTCTCGACCTGCCAAGGGGAGCCGCACCCGTGCGTGTCCACTTCGCGGTGTACGCCCGAGGGCTACGCCGACATTCCACCTACCGTGCCGCCACCGTCGCCGGCGTCCTCACCAACTCGGTTTTCGGGGCCATCAACGCGATGGTCCTGCTCGCCGTGTTCGCGGCGAGGCCACGGATCAACGGCTACGACGCCACCGACGCCGTCACCCAGGTGTTCGTCGGGCAGATGCTCATCACGGTCACCATGATCATCAGTATCGCTCCCTCCCTCGACCTCGCCGAACGCATCCGCACGGGAGAGATCGCGAGTGACCTGCTCCGGCCGGTCTCCCTCCAGGGATGGTGGCTGGCGCAGGACTTGGGGCGGGCCACGTTCGGTCTCGTCTTTCGCGGCCTGCCGACCTTCCTGGTCGGTGTCGTCCTGTTCGACGTGGTGATCCCGGACGGTGTCGGCCGGTCCCTGGTGTTCCTCGCGTCGGTGTTCCTGGCCGCGCTGATCGGGTTCGCCCTGCGCTACCTGTACTCGCTCTGTGGGTTCTGGATGCTGGACAGTCGCGGGGTGTGGGCGATCAACGGCCTGGTCGGCCCGGTCATCGCCGGCATGTTGCTGCCCCTGGCGCTGTTCCCACCGACCATCGGTGACATGCTTCGCCTGCTCCCCTGGGCTTGCATGGTGCAAATCCCCGCGGAGATCCTCCTCGGCAAGGACGACCTGCCCGGCGGGGGCGCGTTGGGAGGCCTGGCCCTTCAGGGTCTCTGGGCGGCGGTGCTGCTCGGGGCGGGGACATACCTCACCTCCGTGGCCACACGCAGGGCGGTGATTCAGGGTGGCTGACACTCACCGACGCATCGTGCCCGGGGACGAGCCCGGAGAGGGGGACGGTGGTGCCCGGCTCGCGGTCACGAAACTCCTGCGTCCGTTCCTCGACTACCGGCGGTTGGCCTGGTTGTGGGTGCGCGCCGCCGCCCAGTATCCGTTGTCCCTGGCCTTGATGTCCTTGGCCGTCACGACCGGAGTCCTCACCCAGGTCGGTGCGGTGGTCATCGTCTTCGGTCACGCCGGTACCCTGGCCGGCTTCACCGTGTACGAAGGGCTGTTGGTCTTCGCACTCGCGTCGAGCGCATTCGGAATCGCGGACATGTTCGCGGGTTCCGTGGAACGCCTGGGCCATCACGTCCGCACCGGTTCCTTCGACGCCATGCTCATTCGCCCGGTTTCGCCCCTGGTCCAAGTGGCCGCGGACGAATTCTCTCCACGGCGCCTCGGCAAGGTCGTTCCCGCCCTGGTGGTACTGGGCATCGCCTTGGTCAACGTCGACGTGGAGTGGTCGTACCTCAAGATGGCGCTGCTCGCGTTGACGATGCTCTCCGGCGTGTTGATCTGCTCTGCGATCTGGGTGATCAGCGCGTGTGTGCAGTTCTTCGTCGCCGGCGCCCGTGAGGCGGCGAACTCGCTCACCTACGGTGGTCAGGCCCTCACCGAATACCCCATCGCGATCTACGGTGAGGAGATCGTCCGTTCGGTCACCTACGTGGTGCCGCTGGCGTTCGTCAGCTGGCAACCGGCTCTGCTCGTACTCGACCGCCCCGACCCTCTCGGTATGCCCGAGTACTTGCGTCACACGGGTCCGGCCGTGGCCGTCCTCCTCTGCGCCTGCGCCGCTCTCGTCTGGCGGACCGGGTTGCGTCACTACCGATCCACCGGGAGCTGAACGATGACCTCGAACGCGATCATCCGAACGGACCCGGGCGAGCCGATCATCGAGGTCGTCGACCTAGGGCGCGACTTCGTGCTCTCCGAAGGGCCGTTCCTGCGCCGAACCCGTCGCACGGTCACCGCGGTCCGCGACCTCACCTTCACGGTCCGACCCGGAGAGATCGTCGGTTGTCTGGGACCCAACGGCGCCGGGAAATCCAGCACGATGAAGATGCTCACCGGCATCCTCACCCCCACCTCGGGCAGGGCTCGGGTGGCGGGGATGGAACCCGCCCGACAACGTACCCGCCTGGCCCGGGAGATCGGTGTCGTGTTCGGCCAGCGCACTACGCTGTGGTGGGATCTGCCGTTACGAGACAGTCTGGCCCTGACCCGGCACCTGTATCGGGTTCCTGGCCGAGCGCACGCCGAACGTCTGGCCGAGCTCACCGAACTCCTCGAACTCGGCCCCTTTCTGGACACCCCGGTGCGTCAACTCAGCCTGGGGCAACGCATGCGGGGCGACATCACCGCGGCCCTGCTGCACGCCCCACGCCTGTTGGTCCTGGATGAGCCCACCATCGGTTTGGACGTGGTGAGCAAGTCGACGATCCGTGATTTCCTTTTGCGGACCAACTCCGAGCGTGGCACCACGATCCTCATCACCACCCATGACCTGGGGGACGTGGAACGACTGTGTGAGCGCGTGATGGTGATCGACCATGGTCGCCTGGTCTTCGACGGTGCTCTTCCCCGACTGCGGGCAGCGGTCCCCACGCCGCGGATGTTGGTGGTCGACCTGGCCTCTGCGTCCGGGGAGATCGAGGTGACCGGCGCCCGCACCGTTCGGGTGGAGGGACCGCGGCAGTGGTTGGAACTCAGGGACAATCCGGCCCGAGTGATCGCCGAGGTGACCCGCGAACACGAAGTGGTCGACCTGACCCTGCGCGAACCCGACATCGAGGCGGTGGTGTCCTCCCTCTACAGAGGGGCGGACCCCGTGGAGGAGGCGGGAAGTCGCTGAGTTCGACGAGCCGGGCCGGAAGGGGCCCGTGGAGGAGCGGTGTTCCCTGTCTGAAGGCGGGTGGGCCCGTTCTCGGACTCGTTTTGGTGACCCGGGCGCTCCCATGGAGCTTCTCGGCCATGCTGGTCGCCCGGTTCGTTCGGGGCCGCCGGCGGGCGCGGGTGGCCCTGGTGATGCCCATGATGGGAGTGGGCCCGGCGAGCGTGCCGGCCCCCACGGAACTCGGCCTTGTGCCCGTACCCTCCGGAGGATCGGGGCCTGATCATTCCGATTTCCGGGGTTCCGCGAAGATGGTGCGCATGATGCTGCCGTCTTATGGAATATGGCTCGGAATCGCATTCGGTGTGCTCTCTTGCGCCGCCTACACGGCTGCGGCCGTGGCCCAACGCAGGCTCGCCGTGCACCTGACCGAACCACTGACCGGCCGACGGCAGATCGGACTGCTGCTGCGACATCCGCTCTGGTGGGTCTCCCTGGTGTTCAACGGCGGACGCGCGGGGTTCCAGGTGGCGGCGGTCGGTTTCGCTCCGCTCACGGTGGTGCAGCCTCTCGGGGTGTTGGTGCTGGTCTTCGGGATCCCTTGGTCGGCCAGACTGGGGGGCCGTGGGGTGAGCCGGGCGGAGTGGCATGGGGCCGCCTACACGATGGTGGCCTTGGGCGTCCTGCTCGCGGTCACGGTCACCGGCGACCAGGGCGGAGTGTTGTCGGAAACGGACTCCACACTGGTCGGCTCGGGGACGGTCCTCCTGCTCGCCGGTGCCGCTTGGCTGGCGGGCCGGGTCTCCTCCGCGGCCTGGCGCAGTTACCTGTTGGCGGGGGCCGCGGGTGTGGCGTTCGGCGTCTCCTCGGCGACGGTCAAGACCGCTCTGTGGGCCTTCGCCTCTTGGGGGGCCGTCGCGTTCGTGCACCCCGCGACACTCGCCACTCCGGTGCTCGCGGTACTAGGACTCTTCCTCGCGCAGGCCGCCTACCAGGGGATGGACCTGGGAGCCCCCTTGGGGATCACCACCTTGGCCAATCCCGTATCGGCGGCGATCGTGGGTGTGGCCTTCATGGGGGAGACCTACTCGGGGGGTTGGCTGGGAGGGTTCATCGCCGTGGCCTGTGCTTTGGTCGCCGCGCACGGAATCCGGCTGCTCACCGTTGTCTCCGTCGACTCTCCTGGGGACACGACGAGACCTCCCGAAGCCGAGTCCCATACCTGAACCCGTTCCGCCTCGCACTTGGGGACCCCGAGCCCGCTTCGGCTCTTCGCCCCCACCACCTGCTACGAACCCGGTGCCGGATCGCCATGAACCGCCCCGCCTTCGAACATGGTTTCGTTGCGTTGTTTCGTCACGGTGGTGATCCGTCACAGGCGTTGCGTGTGCACCGTTTCGTCGGCCTCGGTAAGCCTCCGGTGTGGTCGAAGGACGGTGACGAAACGAACGGAGCGGGTCACCGCTCACATGGGAGAAGTTCCATGGATCTGCGTCTCGTACGATCGGCGAAGGGCGTCCTCGGTTCTGCGCGCGCCGGGCTCAGTAGACGTCGAGCCCGGCACCCGGGTCCGGCTCCGGTTCCGGTTCGGGGATGGGGACCTTCCAGGTCAAGACGGTTCCGGAGATCTCACCGCGCCGGGCGGTGAACTCTCCTCCCAGGGCCTCGGCCCGCTGCTCCATGTTGCGTAGTCCGCTACGGCGTCCTTCCTTTGGCAATCCGACCCCGTTGTCCGTCACGCACAGGGCCAAAGCGGTCGGACGACCGGTCACCGACTTCTCCTCCACGCCCACCGACACGTGTACCTCCGTGGCCCGTGCGTGCCGCGCCACGTTGGTCAGCCCTTCACCGAGCACGGCGAGCAGTTGCTCGCCGACCTCGTCCGGCACCGATGCGTCGATGGGGCCGTCCAGACTCACCCCCGGATGACAGCCCAAGCTGTGCGCGGTGTTCTCCGCCAACCGCAGGATCCGCTCCCGCAGGGAGGTGTCCTGCCTGCTCGGCGGGTTCTGCAGGTCGAAGATGGTCGACCGGATCTCCCGGATGGTGCCGTCCAGTTCGTCGATGGTGCGCTGGACCCTCTCCTCGGCCTCTGCCGAGTTGATCAACCGGACCGTGCTCATCAGGGTCATCGCCGAGGCGAACAGGCGCTGGATGACCACGTCGTGCAGGTCCTTGGCGATGCGGTCGCGTTCCTCCAGCACCACGATCCGCTCGGTGTCCCGGCGAGCCTCGGCCAACTCCAAGGCCACAGCGGCCTGGACGGAGAAGGAGTGCAGCATCCGGCGGATGTTCGCGTCGAAGGGGGAGCGTTCGACGAGATTGCCGAGCAGCAGTACCCCACGGGTGTTACCAGGGGTGCCCAGGGGCACCAACAATCCAGGGCCGTAACCACGGTGCGTCAGCATCGGACAGTTGGCTTGTCGCAGGTCCGGGATGGCGACCGCCTCCCCTGACTCGTAAACCCAGCCACAGGCGGAATCGTGTATCTCCACGGGGGTGCCCAGGATCTCTTGGGCGATCGGGCCATCCGCGATCTCCGCGAACAGGTGACCACGCGCGTGCGGATCCGGCAGCATCACCACCGCCGTGTCGGCACCCCCGATCTCTCGGGCCTGAGCCGCCAGGTAGGCCAGTACGTCATTGGTATCGGCCCCTGACAGCAATCGTGTGGTGATCTCGGTGGAAGCGGCCAGCCAACGTTCCCGTAGCCGGGTCTCCTCGTACAGGCGGGCGTTTTCGATGGCGACACCGGCGGCGGTCGCCAAGGCGGTGACGGTCGCTTCGTCCTCCTCGTCGAATTCCTCACCGTTCTCCTTCTCGGTGAGGTAGAGGTTGCCGAACACTTCGTCGCGCACCTGGATCGGCACTCCGAGAAAGCTCGACATACCCGGATGGCCTTCGGGGAAGCCCTCGAATTCCGGATGATCGCGTAGGTCGGTCAGCCGGAGAGTGGCCTTCTCGTGCAGGGGCGCCCCTAGCACGCCCTTGCCGTGCGGGAATCGACTGATTCGTTCCGATTGATCAGGGCTTACTCCGACCGGAATGAACTCGGTGAAACTCCCGTCCTCACCGATCACACCGAGCCCGGCGTACCTGGCCCCCGCCAGGTGTGCCGCTGCTTCGGTGAGCCTACGCAGCACCGTGGCCAGGTCCAGGTCGCCACCGATGGTCAGGACCGCCTGGAGCAGGGAATGCACTCGTCCCTGGGCGGACAGGTCCCTTTCGACCCCCGAGTGCATCTCTGCGAGGAGTTCGTCGAGGGACTTGGGGGACGAACGGTGGCTCTGGGGAATCTCGGTCATCTGTTCAACCTCCGCAGAGCCGTTGAGGGGTTGAGGGTCAGTACTCGAATTGTCGTTGGTTTTTTCCCGATTTGCCATACCTGGCTGCTCGGAAGTCGGGTGAGAGGGCTGATCAATTCCTTCGGAAACGCGGTCAGGGAGTCGGTAATTCATGCTAACGTCGCGGTCAGTCGACGCACGGGGGACCCTCTGACCTGGCGTCGAGCACGTGGAACTTCATGTTTCCAGTGCCATTCACACGAACCCCCAAGAGCTGTCGGAACCCGGGCGCCCGCTCGGGGAGGGACCAAGGTACGGCGGAAGGAAACCCTGTGTCTGGATACCACGGTACGGTCGGCGCCATCGGCGTTCGCCCCTCCGTGTGTCCGGAACCACTCCGCAGGGCGCTCCTGCTCGCCGGCCTGGTCCTCGGGATCGTGTTCACCGGATGGTCGTGGTCCGCTCCCGCGCACGCTGAGGAGGCGGCGCTCACCGGGTCCGCTCTGTCCGGTGCGGACCCCATCGTGGTGGAGGCCAAAAATGTTGGGGACTCGGTCGGTGACACCCTCGCCACGGTGCGGGAACGGGTCACCCACGCGACCGGTGGGGCCATCGAGGTGGCTCAGGTGGCCGAGACCGCTCCCATCCGGCACGTCCATGAGACCGTGCGTGACACCTCGCTCACTCAGGATCCACCCCACTCGAGCGAACTCACCGAGACCCTGACACGGGTCACCGTAGAGGCCGTCGATCCCGTCCTCGACCATCGGGGTGGGCCTGCCCGAGCCGAGGTGGCGGGTGCGACGGAGACGAACACCAAGACGGTCGAGACCGACGAACCCACGATGACCGACGCCTTCGAGCTTCGCCTGGAACGGGCCGTCCCCGACGAGGACCGGACCCCCGACACCGTCATCGAAGTCGTCGATGAACGGCGTGGATTCGATCAGGAGACCCTCCACACGACTTCGGTGAGCGGCAACGCTCCCACCACGTCCTCCAGTTCCGGCGGAACCTCCCCGGCACCCGTCGTCGCCGGATTCCTCCCCGGCCACTCCGACCCGGCACCCGTCCCCGGTCTGTTCGAGGCCGCCCGGCACGTCCTGCTCTCGGTACCCGCCGATTCCACGGACGAGCCCACCTTCTCCCCGGACTAGCGGGCTCCGTCCACCCGAATCGACGCCCCGCGTAACGCCTGGAGCGTTCCATCGTGCGCGATCGACTTCCTGGCACGTCCTGACCAGCCGCTCGTCTGGGGATTGACGTGAGCCCCGCGCCTCGTTCGCGAAGTTCACGTCAGTCGGTGGTCCGCCAGACCAATCGCCTGAATTCGGCACGAACCGCCTTCGCTCCCACCAAGGGCGAAGCGTCTCACCCGCCGGAAGGTCCATCAGATCCCGAGTCCCTGGCCAAAGAAAGGGCCAACGCGGTGGGACACCACACCCTCCCCGCCGCACCCCTCGAACGAACACACGAACCACTTTGGAAGGACACCCATGTTCCACACCGCCCGTACCTCCGCCCGAACCATGCTGGTGGTCGCCGGCGCCGCCGGATTCGTCGCCCTCGGTTCGGGGATCGTGGGGGCCGACACGCTCGGTGGTGTCACGGACGGCCTCCCGCTGAACGACCTGAGCAGGCAGGTCCCCGCCGCCCTGACCGAGGGCGTTGGCACCCCCATCGGTGATCTGGTCAAGGTCGAACCCGGAGAGGTCTCCGCTCGGCCCGAGGTCCAGCAGCAGTCCGCCGAGGCCGTGGGAAACGTCTTCGGTGACGCCGTGTCCGCCACCACCCCCGTGGAGACAGGGGAGGAGAACGCCGCCAAGGTCGGTCTGATCGACCTGGGTGAGGTCACCGAGCGCCTGCCGCTGAGCGAGGCCTCCCAGACACGGTCCCTCAGCGGCAGCGGTGCCGTCGACCCCCTCTCCGGATTGTTGGACGGGATCGAGCTGCTGGACGTCCTGTCCTCGGACGGCGCCCAGACCCTGCCGCTCGGCCACGAGGAATCGACCCGGCCACTGGCGTCGCACACCGCCGTCGTCGACGACACCGTTCGGGAGCTGGGTAGCCGGGTCCAGTACGGAGTGCGGGAAGGTGACCCGCGCCTGTTCACCCTGGACGAGGTGAACCTCGACGCGGTCGGTGGGACCGTACCCATGAGCGGTCCCATCGTTTTGGACACCGGTGAGAACGCAGACCTGACCGGTGGACTCACGACCCTGCTTCCCGCGGACGTCAACGAGAAGTTGCCGATGAGCGGCCCCGAAAGCCTCGACGTGGAGCGGGTCGCCGGTGAGGTGACCGGCGCGGCCGACGACCTGTTGCCGCGCACACCCGGTGGTGACCTGGTCGATGTCCAGGGCCTGCCTCGCTTGGGCGCCCCCCGGATCGGCGTCGACCAGCTGTCCGCCCCCGATGGACTCCCCCTCGGAGAGGGCTCTGTCCCGGAGCTCGACCTGCCGGTGGGCCTGGTCTGACCCGAGAACGCGCGCCCGCCGGTCGCGGTGGACACACCACCTCACGTGGTGTGTGGAGTCCACCGGCCGAAGGGGTGTTCGCCAAGCGCGAGAAGGTCCCCGTCGCAACATGTGACGGGGGCCTCCCGTGTCTGCCGGTCTCCCACTCAGTCGTCCTCACCGGTACCGAAGCCGAGACCGTCCTGACAAGGGTTGGACGTGGCGTCACGACCTTCACCAGGGCGGGCGGACGGAGCGCTCTCAGTGGGCGTTTCATCGCTGCCCTCCAAGACCGACGAGTCAGCGGGGGTCGGTGAGGCCGTGGGTGGCTCCTGGGGGAAGGGCGCGTCGTCGGCGGCGAGCAGATCAGGCACGGCGCGGTCCTCGCGAATCGCATCGAACAGTTCGCCGGCCTCCTCCTCGTACCACATGACGCGGTTGGGGTCGTAGGGCGCCTGGTACCAGGGAACGGTGTGGAACTCGATGTCGGCCAGGTCCACGTCGGTCATGGTGACCGCGATGGACACCATGCGGTCCAGTGAGAGTTCCTGGTCGGTGGCGCTGTGCCGGGCCACCGCCTGCAAGATGCCGTTGAGTTGGGATGGGCTGGTCAGAACGTCACTACTGGTCACCTGGTCGGCGAGCGCGGCGAGGAACATCTGTTGGCGGTCGATCCGGCCGATGTCACCGCCGTCACCGATGTCGTAGCGGGCCCGTACGAAGGACAGGGCCTGCTCTCCGTCGAGTGTCTGCTGCCCGGAGTCGAGGTCCAACTTGGCCCGACGGTCCCGCATCGGTTCGGGGATGCATATGTCCACCCCTCCGATGGCGTCCACTACGTCGCGGAAACTGGCGAAGCTCAAGTGGACGAAGTGGTCGATGCGGATGTTGGTGAGAGATTCGATGGTCCGCACCACGCAGGGAGGCCCGCCGTGGTACATCGCGGCGTTGATCATGCCGAAGTAGCCGTAGGTGCCCTCGGTCTTGGCGTACGGGTCGCACTCGGGGAGTTGTACCAGGGAGTCACGGGGGAAACTGATCACCGAGACGCGATCGTCCGGTGAGATGTGCGCGAGCATCAGGGAGTCGGAGCGTTCGCCCTCGAACTCCTGGGTGTAGGCGGGGCTGTCCTCCTCGTACCCGTCCGAGCCGATGAAGAGGATGTTGACCGCGTCGCTGATCTTGTCGGGGCGATCCTTTTCGTTGAGCACCGAACCGAGGTCGTGCTGGAGCATCCCCGAGCGCAGCGAATAGTAGTAACCGTAGGCGGTGGCGGCCCCCAGACACATGAGTACGACCAGGGAGGCTGCGGTCCATAGAAGGACTCGACGTAGGCGGCGTCGGCCCTTCTTCCCCGTGGGGGCGGTCGTGGTCGATCCGCCCTCGACCCCAAGCTCGGCCTGGGAGTCCTGTTCCGCGGCCCCTTCGGCCTCGCTCTTCGCAGCGGCGGTCCGCCCGGGGACGTCGTTCCCGGGTACCGGGGTGTCGGAAGTTCCCGTGTCTTCGGGGTCTTCTATGGTCTCGTCTTCTCCGGTGAGGCCGGAATCCGGAGTCTGCTCGGCCTGTTCTGGACCATCGTCCGACTCCGAGACCTCATCGGTGGTCTCGTCTTCTCCGGTCTTGGGATCCTCGGAACCTTCCGTGCCTTCGGGAGCGGAGTGGTTCTTCGAGGGCTGGTCTGGTGTCTGATCCGGGCCGGAGTCGGCGGAGTTCTCGTCAGCGGGCATCGTGACAATCTCGGTGAGTTCGGACGGTTGGACGTGCCAACGGCCGGACGCCGACCCGTGCGGGTCACGCGTCCGTGTCCAGGGCAGGGTGGAGGTCGCGTGGGAGAGGGGCGCGGGTTGTCCGGGGTCTGGGCCGAAAAGTCATCGAGGGTATGTGCGTCGCTCGTGGGTGGGAGGGGAGCACCGATGGCCGGGGATCGCCGAAGACGCCAAGACCTGCGCGTGGCAGTGATCCTAGATGAAGTTCTCACTGAGCGCGTGCTCGGGGCGTCCATGTATGGGGCTCCTGACCTCAATTGCGCCGCACGGTTCCTTCGCCGAGTGGAGTGCCACGAAGTCTTACTCGCCCGACTTTCTCATGTGTGAGGCGCAACGATCATTTCTGACCCGCCGTGCGAACCTCGGATCCCTGTGGCCGATGCGGGTGAGGCGCAACGATCCGCCGTCCCGGGAGCGCGATCGCTCACGGGACGGCGGCCGGAGAAGGATGCCTTGCCGGGGTCAGTCGTCCCAGAAGGCGCTCTCCTTCTCCTTCTCCTCGGTGGCCGATGGACGGCCGGCGCCCTTGGAGGTCGACTTGGTGCTCTTGGGCGTCTTGGCGGGTTTACGGGTACCGGTGGTCTTGACGGTACTTCCCGTGTGACGTGGGCGCGGGGTGACCGAACTCTTCTCGATCGGCGCGCCGGCCTTGGGTTTCTCGCCGGAGTGGATGCTCAGAGCCTCCTCTTCCACGCTCAGCATCTTGCGCATGACGCTGGGAACCTCGGGCAGGCGGTCCGCCCGTAGGTGAGCACCGAGGACGTCCAGGGCGTGATCGCACAGGACACGCTTGGCGGTGGTGGCACCGACCCCGCTGAGCTGCTCGACCTCGGGCAGGTCGTGCTCGCGCAGCAGCCGGACCACGGCGGTGAGCCGTTCGCGGGTCTTGCGGTCGGTCATCGACATGACGGTGAGTTCGGCCTCGCTCAGGAACTCGGTCTTGTCGCTGTCCCCTTCGCGTTCCGCGATGAAGGCGCTGGTGAGGTTACGGGCGGAGGCTCGGGTGCCGGAGCGGAGTTCGGCGCGACGAATCTGTCTGGCGTGCAGTGTGGTGACGACGACACTGGTGACCAGGCTGATGGTGGCGCCCAAGAGGATGAGCACGATGGGGTTCTCGATGAGTGGCACGGGAGACCTTTCCGGGCGGTGGTCCGCACGGGGCAGGGTCACGGGGTGACAGGGGTGTGCGGGGGTGATGCTTCGGTTGCGTGACTATTCGGCAGATGGATGCTTCTTGTCAAGTGTCATGACGACGCGGGCACGCGAAGGAGGGCGAGGGCACAGGTGGGTGCGGACGTCGGGGCGGGTATGGATTCACCCTCACGTATCGGTTGCCCGGTGGGGATTCGAGCAAACTCCACGCCTTTGGGCCGTGGACGGATCTGCCGAGCGCCCTCCCCACCGGGTGTGGCCGTTCGTCGAAGGTGGTGGGCCAGGCGGTGGCACGGAGTCGGTGCCGTCTATCCGGCGAGCAACTTGTTGACGGACTCGGGTGACAGGACCTCCTCGGTGACCATGGCGGCGCAGCCGCGCACCCCGGCGTCGTCCCACAGGCTGCTCGGTACGATGCGCAACTGTCGGGTGGACAGCGCGGTGCACTGTTGGAAGACCACCTCACGCACCCCCGCCACCAAGTGGTCGTACGCTTGGGCCAGGTCACCTCCGAGCACGATCACCTCCGGGTTGAGCAGGTTGACCGCACCCGCGAGCGCCTCGCCCAACCTTCGGCCGGCCCCACGCACCAGGGTGACGGCCACCGGGTCGCCCTCCCGGGCCAGCGCCACCAGTTCTTGGAGCCCCGAGACCTTCCGCCCCTCCCGAGCCGCGAGGGCCAGCAGGCGGCGTCCACCCGCCACCGCCTCCAAGCAGTCGGTGTTGCCGCAGCGGCACGGCAGACCATCGCCGTTCCCCACGGGGATGTGGCCGATCTCCCCTGCGGCCCCGAGCGCTCCGCGTAGAAGGCGGCCACCGGAGAGCAGGCCGGCGCCGATTCCGGTGGAGGCCTTCACGAACACCATGTCGTCGGTGCGTCCGTGGCCACCCGAGATGTGTTCGCCCAGTGCCATCACGTTCACGTCGTTGTCCACCATGACCGGGACCGGGAAACGTTCGGTCACCAAGGGGGCCAGGGCCACTCCGGCCCAGTTGCTCAGGGCCGGTCGGTCCTCGGCGCGCCCGGTGTGGAACTCCACCGTCCCGGGCAGCCCGATCCCCACTCCGCGGACGTCCTCGGGGGCACGACCCAGGGAGGCGATCTGTTCTTCCCAGGTGGCCAACAGCCAAGGCACGGTGGCGTCGGGCCCTTGCTCCATGTCGGGGGAGCCCGGGCTGCGAAGCAGTACCCGACCATCCAGGTCGCACACGGCGGCCTGACTGCGGGCCATTCCCAGGGCACCGGTCAGCACCAGGCCGCAGGAAGCGTTGAACTCCAGCAGCGTGGGCGGCCGTCCGCCGCTGGAGGCGGCACGGGTGCCTTCGGTGATCAGCCCGTTCTCGATCAGTTCGGTGATTCGCAGGGCGACGGAGGGGCGTGAAAGCCCGGTGGCGCGGGCGATCTCCGACCTGCTGGTGGCACTACCGGTGCGGATCAGCTCCAGGATGTGGCCGCTGGTCGCGGTGGAGGACAGACGTCCGGGGGTTCTGGCCATGCCTCATTGAACCATTCGCTCGATCGGCCGCTACGAAGACCGTGCACTTATGTAAATTATTGTTCTGAAGTGTGCTTGGTTTTTTACCATAGTGGTCTTAGGGTCGAAACGAGGTCGTAAGTCCCCCCGTCCGCGACCGTTCGGACCCCGTGCCGGGGCCCTCACTCCCCGCCCCGTCCGCCTCCTTCCCCACTCCATCTCCTCAGGAGAAGCCCGAATGCAGCAGCCCGTGCCCCGCCCCACCGACCTGGTGGTCTTCGGCGGAACCGGTGACCTGTCCATGCGCAAACTCCTTCCCTCCCTCTACCTCTTGGACCGCGACGGACACCTGGACGAAGGGACCCGCCTCATCGCGGTCTCCAGGGACGGGCTCACCGACGCCGACCTGCGCGACAAGGCGGCCTCGGCCGTGCGTGGGCACAACGCCGTCCAGGTGGTCGAACCCGAGGTCATGCGCCGCTTCCTGGAGCGGCTCCTGCACGTGAGCGTCGACGTGGGCGGCGACCCCTCGGGCTGGGCCGCTCTGGCCACCGCGCTCACCCCCGGCCGAGACCGGGTCTTCTACCTGGCGGTGCCGCCGATGATCTCCGGTGCCATCTGCCGAGGCCTGCGCGACACCGACCTGGTCACCCCGGGTTCTCGCGTGGTGATGGAGAAACCCCTGGGTCGCGACCTGGCTTCCGCCCAAGCCGTCAACGAGGAGGTCGGGGCGGTCTTCGACGAGTCGCGCATCTACCGGATCGACCACTACCTGGGGAAGGAGACCGTGCAGAACCTGCTCGTGCTGCGATTCGCCAACGTCTTCCTCGAACCCCTATGGAACTCCAGGTGGATCGACCATGTGCAGATCACCGCGTCCGAGACAGTCGGCGTGGGTGGTCGGCGTGGTTACTACGACTCCTCAGGAGCGATGCGCGACATGGTGCAGAACCACCTGCTCCAATTGCTCTGCCTCACCGCGATGGAACCGCCGTCCAGCTATGACCGGGACGCCGTCCGTGACGAGAAGCTCAAGGTGCTCCAGTCCCTGAGACCGATGCGGGGTGACCGTGTCGCCCGGCACACCGTCCGCGGTCAGTACACGAGTGGCACGGTCCATGGGGAGGAGGTTCTCGGTTACCTGGACGAGGCCGGGGGACCGCCCACCAGTGACACGGAGACCTTCGTGGCCCTGCGCGCAGAGGTGGCGAACTGGAGATGGGCCGGGGTGCCCTTCTACTTGCGCACCGGAAAGCGCATGGCCCACTCCCGCTCCGAGATCGTCATCCGCTTCCGCGACGTTCCGCACACCATCTTCCCCGGCACGGGGACGGGTTCCGGTGCGGGAAGTCTCGTCATCCGCCTCCAGCCGGACGAGGGCATACACCTCACCATGCTGGCCAAGACCCCCGGTGCCGGTGCGTTGAGACTACGCCCGGTCCCGCTCGAACTCAGCTTCGCCGACACCTTCTCCACCCGCTCCCCCGAGGCCTATGAGCGGCTCCTGATGGACGTGTTGGCCGGGGACTCCACCCTCTTCATGCGACGCGACGAAGTCGAGGCCGCGTGGCGCTGGGTGGACCCGATCATCCAGGCATGGGACGGCCTCGGCGCCGCCCCTGAGCCCTATCCCGCCGGAAGCGCCGGCCCCGAGGGCGCCAACCGGCTCATCGGCCGCACCGGTCGTATGTGGCACGAAGAGGAGAATTCCCGATGACCGCGCACAGCTCCATCCACCCCGTCGTCGCCGAGGTCACCCGACGCCTCACCGAACGCAGTGCCCAGACCCGCTCCGCCTACCTGGAACGGACCCACGCCGCCGTCGGTAGGGGGCCGTCCCGCACCTCGTTGGGCTGCGCCAACCTCGCGCACGGGTTCGCCGCGTGTGGTGTGGGCGACAAGCTCGCCCTGGCCGGAGACGTCACTCCCAACCTGGCGATCGTGTCCGCCTACAACGACATGCTCTCCGCGCACCAACCGTTGGAGTCCTACCCCGCGATCATCAAGGCGGCGGTGGCCGAGGCGGGCGGGGTCGCCCAGTTCGCCGGTGGTGTCCCCGCCATGTGCGACGGCATCACCCAGGGTCGTGAGGGCATGGAGCTGTCCCTGTTCAGCCGGGACGTGATCGCGATGGCCACCGCCGTGGCCCTGTCCCACGACATGTTCGACGGCGCGCTCATGCTCGGGGTGTGCGACAAGATCGTGCCCGGGCTGCTCATCGGCGCGCTGTCCTTCGGGCACCTGCCGGTGGCGTTCGTGCCCGCCGGTCCCATGCCCTCGGGGTTGCCCAACAAGGACAAGGCCCGAATCCGGCAGAAGTTCGCGGCGGGCGAGGTGGACCGCAAGGAGCTGCTCCAAGCCGAGTCCGCGGCCTACCACGCGCCCGGTACCTGCACCTTCTACGGCACCGCCAACTCCAACCAGATGCTCATGGAGGTCATGGGCCTGCATCTGCCCGGAGCCAGCTTCGAACAGCCGGGCACCCCGATGCGGGAGGCCCTGACCGCGGAGGCCGGGCGACGCGTACTCGCGCACACCGCTCTGGGGGAGCACCACACCCCGCTCGGCGAACAGGTCGACGAGAAGGCCATCGTCAACGCGGTGGTGGCGCTACTGGCCACGGGAGGCTCCAGCAACCACACGTTGCACCTGGTGGCGATCGCCCGCGCGGCCGGTATCCAGCTCACCTGGGACGACTTCGCCGACCTGTCCGAGGTGGTGCCGCTGCTCACTCGCATGTACCCCAACGGCGCCGCCGACGTGAACCGCTTCCATGAGGTGGGCGGTATGGCCTTCCTCATCGCGAGCCTGCTCGACGCCGGGCTTCTCCACGAGGACGTGCGTACGCTCACCGGCCACGGACTGGATCGCTATCGACAGGTGCCTCACCTGGAAGAGAACGCTCTGACCTGGGGGGACGGTCCGAAGGAGAGCGCGGACAAGACGGTGCTGCGCGGGGTGGAAGACCCCTTCGCCCCCGATGGCGGGCTGCGGATGCTCTCCGGAAACCTCGGCCGTGCCGTGATCAAGGTGTCGGCCGTGGCCCCCGAACGACACGTGGTCGAGGCCCCGGCCCGGGTCTTCGCCGACCAGGCCGAACTACAAGAGGCGTTCAGCGCGGGGGAACTGACCGGTGACTTCGTCGCGGTGGTGCGCTTCCAGGGGCCGCGTGCCAACGGGATGCCCGAACTGCACAAGCTCACCCCTCCGTTGGCCGTCCTCCAGGACCGGGGTCAGAAGGTGGCACTGGTGACCGATGGACGGATGTCCGGTGCCTCCGGCAAGGTGCCCGCGGCCATCCACGTCTCGCCCGAGGCCGAGGCGGGCGGTCCGCTGGCCCGTGTGCGCGATGGTGACCTCATCCGCCTGGACGCGGTGCACGGCACACTGGAGGTTCTGGCGGACCTCGATGGTCGTGAGGACGCGCGTCCCTCGGCCGACTCCTCGGTCGGTACCGGGCGCGAACTCTTCGCGGCCCTGCGCGGAGCGGTCGGCCCGGCCGAGACCGGAGCGGGTGTCTTCGGTCACTGAATCCGGAACACCTTCCATCCATCGACGACTTGGAGAAGTACATGACGACCGTTCCCCGTGCCGGTGAGGACCTGTTCGCCCTCGCCCCGGTCATGCCGGTGGTGGTGCTGGAAAACGCCGAGGACGCGGTCCCCTTGGCCCAGGCCTTGGTGGCGGGCGGGCTCGCGGGTATCGAGGTGACCCTGCGGACTCCGGCCGCCTTGGAGGCGATCGCACGTGTCGCCCAAGAGGTGCCCGAGGCCGTGATCGGCGCGGGCACCGTGGTCACCACCGAGCAGGCCGAAGCCGCGGCGAAGGCGGGAGCGCGGTTCCTGGTCAGCCCCGGGTCCACACCCGACCTGGCCCGGGCGATGACCGACACGGGGTTGCCCTCGTTGCCGGGGGTGGCCACCGTGTCGGAGGCGATGGCCCTGGCGGAACAGGGGGTGACGGCGCTGAAGTTCTTCCCGGCCGAGGCCTCGGGGGGTGCGAGGTTCCTGAAGTCCCTGGTCGGGCCGCTGCCGCGGCTTCGGTTCTGTCCCACCGGCGGTATCACCGTTCAGAGCGCCCCTGAGTACCTTTCCCTGCCGAACGTGGGCTGTGTGGGTGGAAGTTGGTTGACCCCGACGGAACTGGTGTCCGAAGGGCGCTGGGACCAGATCACCGCTCTGGCCCGGGAGGCGGCCGCGCTGCGGTCCTGAGCCTTTCGGGAACGGTCGGTCTTTGGCGGGGGCGCGGGAGTCCACGAGCACCCGCACCCCGTCCAACACCCGTTTCGGGCCAGGAGCGTGTGGCCTCAGCAGGTGTGGTGCCGATGGAGGATGTCGCGGACGAAACCGGCGATGAGCAGGGTGTTCCACTGTTCCGGGGCGACCCGGTCGAGCCTTCGTCCCTCGGTGAGGACCAACGAGCGGGGATCGCCTTTCCAGGTGGCGGTGAAGAAGGTGAGGAGTCGCCCGGAGCCGTGGGTGTCGGGGCCTCGCAGAATGCGGTGAGTTCTTCTGCGGTGAGTCCGGCCTCCTCCTGGAGCTCCCGGACGATGGTCTCGCGCAGGGTCTCCTCACCCTCGCAGCCACCACCGAGCACGCCCCAGTGGCCGGGCCAGGCGATGCCGGGGACGTCGTCGCGCAGGTGCATCAGGTATCGACCGGCGCCGTTGGTGATGATGGCCACGGGGCCGAGGGGTCGTCGTCATGCCGGTGACATCAGTGCCGGGCCATGGTCTCCCGCTCGGACCGGGCTCGGGGTTTGGCCGGGCACCCCACCAGGTGGTCCTCCACCACCCCGGTGGCCTGGAGGTAGGAGTACACGATGGTGGGGCCCACGAAGGTGAACCCACGACGCTTGAGGTCACGGCTCAGCCCTTCGGCGAGAGGGGTGGTCACCGGCACCTGCTCGGGCCTGGTCCAGTGGCCGACCACCGGGCTGCCCTCCACCCGGCCCCACAGGTAGGCGCTGAAGCTTCCGAACTCCTCGCGTACTCGTAGGAAGGCCTGGGCGTTGCGCACCGCTGAGCCGATCTTGAGTCGATTGCGGATGATCCCCGGGTCCGAGAGCAGCCGGTCTGTCTTCGCCTGCCCGTACCCGGCGATCCGCTCGACGTCGAAACCGTCCATCGCCCGCCGGTAGTTCTCCCGTTTGTTCAGCACGGTGGCCCAGGACAGCCCGGCCTGGGCACCTTCCAGGACGAGCATCTCGAACAGGTATCGGTCCTCGTGCGAGGGACGCCCCCACTCGGTGTCGTGGTAGGTGGTCATGGGCTCGGAGGCGTCGCGAGCCCACGAACAGCGGGGGTCGACGGTGTCGGTCACGAGGGCTCCTCGATGGGTGGGACGGGCCGGACCCGTTCATCCTCCCCGAAGGCGGTGACCATACATCCATCAGTCGGTTCCGTGCCAGGAGGACCACAGGGCGGCGTAGGCCCCGCCCGCCGCGACCAGCTCGTCGTGTGTGCCCAGCTCGGTGATCCGTCCGGCCTCCACCACCGCCACCCGGTCGGCGTCGTGCGCCGTGTGCAGCCGATGCGCGATCGCGATCACCGTCCGGCCCTCCAACACCGCGGCCAGCGAGCGCTCCGCCGCCCGGGCGGTTCGCGGGTCCAGCAGCGAAGTGGCCTCGTCCAGCACCACCGTGTGCGGATCGAGCAGCACCACCCGGGCCAAGGCCACCTGCTGGGCACGGGCCGGATCCAACGCCGTGCCACCCGAACCCACCGCGGTGTCCAACCCTTCGGGCAGCGACCGCGCCCAGTCCGCCTCCACCGACTCCAACGCCGCGAGAAGCCGTTCGTCGTCGGCCTCGGGGGCGGCGATCGCGAGGTTCTCCCGCAGGGTCCCCGTGAACACGTGATGCTCTTGGTCGACCAGGACGATCCGCTCGCGCAAGACCTCGGCAGGCAGTTCCCCGACCGGGACCCCGCCCACCGACACCCGCCCCGAATCGGGTACGTCGGCGCCGGACAGCAACCGTCCGATGGTGGTCTTGCCCGCACCGGAAGGACCCACCACGGCGAGCCGTTCCCCGGGCCGGATGCTCAGGTCGATCCCGCGCAGCACGTCATGGCCGGGGACGTACGCGTAGTGCACGTCCACGAGTTCGATCCCATCGCCCTCCGGTTCCAGGTCGGACCCGGACACCTCCTCGGGCAGTCGCTGTACTCCGCGCAGGCGGGCGAAGGAGGCCGTGGCCCGCTGGACCTCCTCCATCCACTGGGTCAACCGGATCATCGGATTCACCGCCTGCTCGATGTAGAGCAGGCACGTCACCAGCGCACCCAGCGCGATCCCGCCGTTGAGGTACACCAGCCCTCCCACCAGCAGGGCGATCGCGGTCGGCAGGGCGAAGGCGCTCTCCGTGACGGGAAAGAGCGCTGATCGTAGCCGTAGGGTCCCTCGCCGAGCCCGATACAGCAGGCCCACGTCATGGTCGGTCACCCCGATCCGATCCGCTTGGAGCCCCATGCCCTCCACCGTGCGACCGCCCTCGGCGGTGGCCGTCACGTTCTCCAACGCCCCGGACAGGGCGGAACCCTCCGCCAGGTAGGCCTCCCGAGATCGCCGCAGGTACCAGCGCACCACCGGCAGCACCACCGGGATCGTTATGACGACGCACAACCCCAGCAACGGGCTGATCCAGAAGATCGCCGCGAACAAGACCAGAAGCTGGAACACGTACAACGCGATGTCGGGAAGGGCGCCGCGCAGTGTCTGGCCCACCGCCGTCACGTCCACCGACACCCGTGTGATGAGGTCCCCCGTGCCCGAACGCTCGACCACCTGGGTGGGCAGGGACAGCACCCGAGCGACGAAGTCCTCGCGTAGCCGTCGCAGGACGTGTTCGCCGAACCGGTAGGTGGAGCGGCGGGCGTAGCGGGTGAGGACGAGTTGGGCGCAGGCGGCCACGACCACGCCGACGGCCATCAGGTCCACCGCGGCCAGGGTGGCGGTGCCGTTCTCGACCATGTCGATGATCCGGCCCAACAGGTAAGGGCCCACCAGCCCCGCCGCACTGGCGAGGAGGGTCAGGCCCACCAGCCGTGCGACCCGGCCGCGCTCGGAACGCAGGAGCTCTTTGACGTCGTGTCGTACCTGGGCCCGACCGGCCACCGGAAGTCGCTCGCTCATGCCGGATCGACCTCGTTCTCCGTACGCTCTTCCTCGTCGGCCCCGCGCAGTACCAGTGCCCGATAGTCGACCCTGCTCTGGCTCAGGCTCCCGTGCGTTCCGGCGGCCTCCTGCCGCCCACCCACGAGGAAGACGACCCGGTCGGCCCGGTCCAGCAGCAGTGGTGAGGTGCCGACCACCACGGTGGTGCGCCCGCTTCTGACCTCGTGCAGTCTTTCGGCGATGGCCGCCTCGGTGTGCGAGTCCACCGCGGAGGTGGGTTCCACCAGCACCAGAACCTCCGGGTCCGCGAGCACCGCGCGAGCCAGACGGATCCGCTGGCGCTGCCCACCGGAAAGGTTCCGGCCCTGGAGTTCCACTCGGGAGTCCAGACCGTGGGGCATCGCGCCGAGGAGGTCGGTGGCTCCGGCCACGTGCAGCGCCGCGCGTAGTCCTTCGTCGTGATGGTCTTCGTGCGGATCCAGGACCTCGCGGAGCGAACCGGCGAACAGGTAGGACTCGTTGTCGCTGAGCAGGAGACGTTCGCGGACCTCGCTCAGTTCCACATCGCGCAGGGGGACCCCGCCCCAGAGGGCGTCGGAGTCGGTGTACCGGCACAACCGGTCCGTGATGGTGACGGCCTCCTCCAAGGACGCGGACACCAACGCCGTGGTCAGTCCTGGGACCACCCTCACCCCTGAATCCGGATCGACCAGCTCTTGGCCGGGGGCGGGGCCGGGTCGGTTCACGCCGCTTCCGGTGAGCGGTGGATGGAGGGCGAGCACCCGCAGCACACGCCGGACCGAGACCAATCCCTGGGTGAGTCCGGAGGCCCCCTCGATGAGGAAGAAGATCGGCACGATGAGGATCGCCACGTACCCATAGACCGCCACGGTCTCACCCACGGTGATGTGTCCGAGCACCGTCAGGCGCGCGGCGACCCAGGTCACCACACCCAGGAAGACCACCGGTAGGCAAGTGCTCACCGCATCGAACCAGCTGGTGGTCTCACTGACCCGGTGCCCTTGGCGTAGTAGCGCCTTGGAACGCTCTCCGTAGCGTTGGGCGAAGTGTTGCTTACCGCCGATCCCGCATAGGACCCGGAGTCCGGAAACGATGTCCGCGGCCAGCGAGGCCGCGGCGCCCTGGTGTTCACGGTAGGTCCGTTGACGCCTCTGCAAGCGGCTGAGGAGAGGGCCGACCACCAGGGCCAGTACCGGGAGGCCGAACACCACGATGGCGGTCAACGGTGGAGAGATGGTGAAGAGCAGGATCGCGACGCCCACATAGGCGATGACCGCCCCCACTCCCGGCCCGGTCATGGTGAGGATGTGCGCGATGAGCATGACGTCGGACGCCTGCACGGTGGACAATTCGCCCCCGGTGACTCGGCGGGTCAGAGAGGATCCGAGTTCGGTGGAGTGCCGGGTGACCACGCGCATGGTCCGGTGCGCGGCGTCCATGCGAACCTGGGACATCGTGCGGTGTCGCAGGATCGACACGAGCGCGTTGAGCAGAACCACGACGGCCAGTATCGACACCCAGAGGTAGAGGGCGCGAGGGTTCTGTGCGCGCAGACCGTCGTCGATGGCCCTCGCCAGCAGGTACGGGGGGACCATCAACAGGCCCATCCACAGGGTTCCGTAGAGGGCACCGAGCAGGACGCGTCCGCGCTGACGGACGATGAGCCACCACACGAAGCGCAAGGGTCCGCGCCGGTCGGGGGCGTCAAGGCTGGGAAGAGCGACACGAGGGAGGGGGCGTGATCCCCAAGGGCCGGGGACGTCCGTGGTGTGGGCCAAGCGGATCCTCCAAGACTTCGTCGGCCTTTCCATCGAACCAGGGACCTTTGTGGGCATGGCCTTGGGGTGCCCGAGAGAAGTGAGGTGGAGGGTATGAGTGGTTCAGGAGTTAAGTCCCCATTATCACTTTGGTTGACAAAGGTGATGCCGGTGATTTTTCATAATATATAGATGGATTCTTGTAACTCCTGAGTTACGAAAGACTGCTTTTCTCATATGTCGTCTGAAATCGCGCATCAAAGTCTTCGATGAGTACTGAACCAGGAGAGGTGACCGGAGATGGCCGACCCTGCCGGCACAGGTGGCTGGAACCGGAAGAGGGTCCTGCTGTTGAGCACCGCGGCCGTACTCGTCCTCGCCGTCATGGCGACGGCCCTCTCGCTGGCAGATCGCTTCACCTGCGGCGGACCCGGTAGCGGGGTTCGTGAGATCCAGGGGCGGTGCATCGGTGTCACCGAAGGCGGTTACGTCTTCCACGAGGCCTTCACCGAGGTTCAAGGACTCATCGAGGAGGAGAACGAGCGCATCGACAGGGAGGACGACGGGTTGCCCATCGTCCGTGTGGCCTTTCTCGGCACCCTGAGCTTCGACGGTGCCGGTCCGATGGACACCGCACGGATGAACAGCTCCCTGGAAGGCGCCTACACCGCACAGATGCGCGCCAACCACACCGGGGCCTTCGGCGACCGGAGCCCCAGGATTCAACTGTTGTTGGCCAACATGGGCGGCCAACAACAGGGTTGGCGGCAGGTCGTCGACGACTTGATCACCATGTCCCAAGACGAGGAACGCCCGCTCGTGGCCGTCACCGGCCTGGGTGTGAGCATCGATTCGACCAGAAAGGTCGCCAAGGCCCTCCACGAACACGAGATCCCCATGATCTCCTCGGCGGTCACCGCGGACGGATTCGCGCACGGCCCGGAGGGTATCGACGACGCCGGGACCGAGGACGAGCCGGCCCTGGCCGGGGTGATCCGGGTGGCCCCCAGCAACAACGAGTACGTCAAGGCACTGAAGACCTATCTCGACGGTCTCGACGAACCCGCCCGCGCCGTCATCGTCCACGACCAGACCGAGCCGGACCTGTTCGTCTCCACCCTGAAACGGGCCTACGACGAGCACCTCCACATGTACACCGAGGGACGCTCCGTCCAGACCTACGCCGGTACCACCATCGTCGATCCTCCGCCGCCCGGTCTGTTCTCCGACGTGGCCGGTAACGTCTGCGCGACCGACGCGGACACGGTCCTCTTCGCCGGCCGCGCCCCGGACCTGGACGTGTTCTTGGAGAGACTGAGCTTCAGCTCCTGCGAGCGCCCCATGCGCATCCTGTTCGTCGCCACCGGGATGAGCATGCTCAACCAGGAGCAGGAGATGAGACTCATCGAGGAGCAGGACATCACCCTGGTGTACGCGTCCGGCGTCGACACCCGCTGGAACACCGCTCCCGCCGGTTCTCCCGACGTCCCGGAGGGCTACCCGGCCTTCAGCGAGGCCTACAAGAAGCATCTCGACGTGAACGGGGAGGAGCCCCAAGGTCTGCGCAACGGCTACGCCCTGGTCAACCACGACGCCGTCGCCGTGGCCGCATCGGCCATCCGGATGACCAACGAACAGGGGCACGAGCACAAGACGCCGACCGCAGCGGCGGTCCAAGCCCGTCTGATGCTGCTCAACACCGCCAAGAGCCAGGTCAGGGTGGGCGGTGGCACGCTCAACTACAGTCCGGAGGGCGCGGGAGAGGCCATCGGCAGGTACGTCCCCATCGTCGAACTCCCCTTGGACGAGAGCGCCGAACCGGAAGCGGATCCGCACGTCATCGAGATCGAGGCCGCGCCCTGAGGGGCCATCGCCCGGCCCGGTCGTGTGACAGGTGCCGTGGCGCACGGTAGAACGGCACGGACGCCCCAAGGGCCGTGTCCATGGACCACGTCCAACGCCGTGATCCGGCGCCGATGAACGAGGAGTACGATCCTTGACCGCCAACCCGTTCCTGTCACCGAGCACCCTGCCCTACGGGTTGCCCGACTTCGCGAAGATCCGTGAGGAGCACTACCGGCCCGCCTTCGACCAAGGGGTGGCCGAACACCTCGCCGAGGTGGAGGCGATCGTCTCCACCTCCGAGGAGCCCACCTTCGAGAACACGATCGCCGCTCTGGAGCGCTCCGGCCGGACCCTGCGTCGGGTGGAGACCGTCCTGCACACCCTGGCCGGCTCGGACGCCACCGAGGCCATCCAGGAACTCGAACAAGAGCTCACTCCCAGATCGACCCGACACTGGGACTCGATCTTCCTGAACCGGGCCCTGTGGGACCGCGTCAAGCGGGTCTGCACCACCGACCCGGAGGAGACACGCCTCTTGGAACGCTACCGGCTCGACTTCGTCAAGGCCGGTGCCGACCTCGACGAGGCCGCCCAGCGGCGTATGCGTGAGCTCAACGCGGAGCTGGCCGAGCTCGGCACGAAGTTCTCGCGCGACCTGGTCCGGGCCTCCACCGAATCCGCCCTGGTCACCGAGGACGTCACCGAACTCGACGGGCTCGATGAAGCGTGGCTCCAGGCGATCGAGGACGACGGAAAGTACGTGCTGCCACTGCTCAACACCACCGTGCAGCCGGCCCTGGCCCAGCTCACCGACCGTTCCACTCGGGAGCGTCTGTACAAGCTGAGCGTGGAGCGCGCCCCAAAGAACCTGGAGATCGCCGTCCGGGTCGCGACGATCCGTGCGGAGCAGGCCTGGTTGCTCGGTTACCCCGACCACGCCGCCTTCAAGGTCGCCGACCAGACCGCCAAGACCGTCGACGCGGTCGAGGAACGGCTGGGACAGCTGGTGGAACCGGCGCGTCGCAACGTCGAACGTGAGGCCGCCGCCCTGGCCGAGCACGCCGGCCACGACATCGAGCCGTGGGACTGGCCGTACTACGCCGAGCAGGTTCGCAAGGCCCGCTACGACTTCGACGAGAACGCCTTGCGCCCCTACTTCGAGCTGGGCCGGGTGATCGAGGACGGTGTCCTGTACGCGGCCACCCGCCTGTACGGTCTGACCTTCACCGAGCGTTCCGACCTGCGCGGTTACCACCCCGACGTGCGAACCTGGGAGGTCTTCGACGACGACGGCACCGCCTTGGGGCTGTTCCTCTTGGACCCCTACGCCCGCCCCACCAAGCAGGGCGGCGCGTGGATGCACAACCTGGTCGACCAGTCCTTCCTCCTGGACGAGAAGCCCGTGGTGGTGAACAACCTCAACGTCACCAAGCCGGCCTCCGGGCCGACCCTGCTCACCTTCGACGAGGTGGAGACGGCCTTCCACGAGTTCGGTCACGCCCTGCACGGGCTGCTATCGGCGGTGCGCTACCCCAGGGTCGAGGGCACCAGCGTGCCGCGCGACTTCGTGGAGTTCCCGTCCCAGGTCAACGAGATGTGGGCGACCTGGCCGGAGATCCTCTCCAACTACGCCAAGCATCACCGGACCGGGGAACCGGTACCGGCCGAGCTGGTCGAACGTCTCACCGCGGCGGAGAAGTTCAATCAGGGGTTCTCGACCTTCGAATACCTGGCCGCCGCCTTGCTGGACTGGTCATGGCACCGGCTGGAACACGGGACGAAGGTGGAGGACCCCTTGGCCTTCGAGAAGCGGGCCCTGGAACGGGTGGGCGCGTCGCACCCGCTGGTCCGACCCCGGTACCGGACCTCGTACTTCATGCACGTGTTCTCCAACGACTACAGCGCCGGCTACTACTCCTACGTGTGGAGCGAGGTCTTGGACGCCGAGAGCGTGGAGTGGTTCAAGGCCAACGGTGGCCTGCTCCGGGAGAACGGTGATCGTTTCCGTCAGAAGGTGCTCTCCGTGGGCGGCAGCGTGGACCCGATGGACGCGGTCCGTGACTTCCTGGGCCGCGAGCCCGGCATGGAGCCGCTGTTGGTCCGCAAGGGCCTGAATTGATCGGAACCCGCCTCGACCATCGGTCGGGGCGGGGCCGCATCTAGCGTTGGTCGGCCCCACGGGCCGCGAAGTTGGGGCCGCTGCGCTCGTGCAGCACGATGCCGACCGAGACCGAGACGTTGAGGGACTCGGTGGAGCTGATCATCGGGATGGAGATCGACGCCGATGACGCCTCCTCGAACATCTGTGAGGGGCCGCCCTTCTCGCTGCCGAACAGTAGGGCCAAGCGCTCCGGGCTGTCGCCGAGGGACTTCAGCGGCACCTCGCCGTCGGCGTCCAGCATCAGCAGCGGGATGCCCTCCTCGCGGACGAAGGAGATGGCCTCCTCGCGGGTCGCCAGTACGACCGGAAGCGAGAAGACGTAACCACGGCTGGACCGCAGCAGACGCCGGTCGGCGACGCTGGTCAGGTCACTGTCGACGAGGATGATGCCGGACGCGCCCAGGGCCAACGCCGAACGGGTGATGGCGCCGATGTTGCCGACGATCTTCACCCCGTCGAGGATGATGACGTCCCCACCACGCCTGGCGAGGTCACTGAACCGTGCCGGCCTGGGCACCCGGGCGATACCGAAGTTCTTGGGCTTGCGCTCGCCCTTGAAGACCTGGTTGACGACCGAGGTGGAGAACAGACGGACCGGGATGTTCCGCTCCCGGCACAGCTCCATGAGCTCCGGAGTGGGCGGCTGGGTCTCGATCCCGTAGACCTCGATGAACTCCACACCGGCCTTCAAGCACTGGACCAGGGGCTCGGGGTCCTCGATCAGCGTGGTCTTGATGTTGGCCCTGGAACTCTTGGTGACATCGAGGATCCTCTGTACCGCGGGATCGGAAGCGCTTTCGATGATTTCCAGGTCGTCCATGGGTCCATTCTCGTGTGCGGAGGTTGCGTTGATGGGATCGGTTCCAAGCGCCGATCGAATTCCCCAGTCTGCCACGCTTCCCCGAGAGACCAACCCCGAGCCCGCCAGGTCCTCAGGCGTGCTCGGGCGGCCGGGGATCGCCCAGCCCCGCACGTTCGCGGACCCGTCGGCCGAGCCCCTCGACGGCGCGGAGCGCGTCCCGTACGTCCCGATGGGATGGGCTGAAGGGCAACCTGTGGATGGTCTCCTCCGGGGCCATGGCGGCCTCCACCACCCGATCCAACACCGCGTCGTCCACCTCGCCCAGACCCGCTTCGGTGAGGGTGGTGGGAAGCCCCACTCGGGCGGTGAACTCGGCGAACTCCTCCACCTCGGCGGTCGCGGCGCCCTCCAGCAACAGCTGGGTGAGGGATCCGATGTTGACCTTCTCGCCGTGCGCCAGGTGGTGGGTCTGGTCGACCGCGGTGAGGCCGTCGTGCACCGCGTGCGCGGCCGCGAGTCCGCCGGACTCGAAGCCCAGGCCGGACAGCAGTGTGGTGGCCTCGACGACCGCTTCGACGTCGGGGGTCACCAGGTCCCGATCCACGGCGTCCAACGCGGGGAGCGCGGACTCCCACAGGATGTCCCAGGACAGCCGGGCCAGGGCGGTTCCGGCCTTGGTGGGGACACCCTCCACCATGTTGGCCGCGTCGGTGCCCCGCAGGGCCCTGGCCTCGATCCACGTGGCCAGGGCGTCCCCGACACCCGCCGCGAGGAACTTCGTGGGGGCCTGGGCCACGAGTCGGGTGTCGACCACCACCAGGGCCGGGTTGCGGTCATAGAACCGGTAGGACTCGAAGGCGCCCTCCTCGGTGTAGACCACGGACAGGGCCGAGGTAGGGGCGTCGGTGGAGGCCACGGTCGCCGCGCTCACCCACGGGACGCCGGCGTTGTCACCGGCACCCTTGGCGGCGTCGATCGCGGCACCACCGCCCAAGCCGATGACGACGTCGTGTCCGCCTTGCTGGATGGTCTTGGCGACCCGCTCCGATTCGGCCCTGGTGGGTACACCGCCGAACCGTTCGAAGGTGCATCGGACGCCCGCCTTCTCGAAGGAGCGCTCCAGGATCTCTTCGGTCAGGCCCCGTACCACGTCATCGGTCAGGATCAGGGGTGAGCTCCCCAGCCTGCCCACCAGTGGTCCCAGTTCCTCCAGCGCGCCCCGTCCTTGGACGTAGCGGCCCGGGGAGGCGAAGACGCGTGACAACGGTGTGTGTTCGGCCATGGTTTCCCCCTTTGAGAACGGCACTCTCTCCCGCCCTGGCCATTGGGGCGGCTTCCCAAACGTGCCGTCGGCGAGGTCGCACCGCTTCTTTGCCTCACTCCTCCAGGGCGTCGAGGAAGGCGGCGGCCCGACGTCGTTTTCGCCGGTCCAAGGGAAGAAGCACCGTGGCCACCAGCGTCGTCCCCAGGGCGAGCAGCAGGAGGACCACGAAGGGCGCTTCCGGGCCGCTCTGGGAGTACCGGTGGATCGCCGTCCCCAACAGGACCAGGGAGAGAACCGAGAAGAGCGCGGTCGTGGTCTTCGGGTGGTAGGGGGTGCCCAACATCATCTCGGCCCGCTTGCGGGCCACTTCGTTGGTGATCGGGTCCGGCCCCGGGCGCCCCGATACCAGGAGCACGTGGGCGTCGACGACGTGTCGGTGTTCAGTACCGATCGGATAGCCGTACAGCGCTGCGGTGTCCTGTAACGCATGGACGAGGAACAGACCCATGAAGAGACCGAAGAAGATGGCCGCGCCGACGGCGGTGAGCACCGCTTCCGGCAAGGAGGCGTCCCATATCGCGTAGCCGGTCGATCCCATGAGGAAACCGAAGAGAATCCCGGAGAACGCCCCCAGGAGGCGTCCGTGTCGCTTCGGGTGCCGGTATGCGTGCGGGGTCATCCGTGCATGGATGCCGAGATAGGGGGGGTGAGGATCGCGCATGAAGGGACTCTAGCCGGGTGCCTCGGAGTGAAGAGCCCGACCACGTAGGGGTCGGGGCGCCCGGAGGACCCTCCGACCTCGGATGGGTGCGGGGGCGTCGGTAGGACTCGGGGTGCGCTGAAGTGCCCGAACGACGAAGGGGCCCCTACCACGTGGGCAGGAACCCCTTCTCACCGGCGGAGGATATGGGATTTGAACCCATGAGGGGATTGCTCCCCAACCGCATTAGCAGTGCGGCGCCCTAGGCCTCTAGGCGAATCCTCCTGGCTGCGACCAGCCTACAGAGCGCGGCAGTCCTGCGCAAAACGAATCCCACCCTCGGGCCTCGGGCCGAACGGATCGACACGAACCGGATCGCTCACCTTCAAGGCCGGAGACGGCGCGGGCAGGGGACGTTCGAGGACGACGCCGGGGTGCCCCCGCGTACGGGTACCAGACGAGGTGTGACCGAGATGACGAGGAGGGGAAGCCTCATGTCGGGTCAGAGGGTGGTGCGTTCGATGATGAGGTCGGCGTCGTGGCGCAGTTTCTCCACGGCTCGAGAGAGGGTGCTCTTGACCGTGCCGATGGTCACGCCCATGCGTTCGGCGATCTGCGCCTCGGTGAGGTCGTCGTAGTAGCGAAGGACCACCGTCGCGCGCTGGCGCCGGGGAAGACGGTCGATGGATCGGCCCACGACGTCGGCCAGGTCACTGCGCCAGGTGGGGTCGTCCACGCGTTGCTCGGGGATCTCGTCCGTCGGATAGACGTCCAGGCGGCTGCGGCGCCATTCGGAGATCTGGGTGTTGACCATGGCCCGGCGGACGTATCCGTCACGGGCTTGGGGGTTGGCGATGCGGCCCCAGGCGAGGAAGGTCTTGACCAGCGCGGCTTGGAGGAGGTCCTCGGCGTCGGCGTGGCTGTTGGTGAGGGAGCGGGCCATGCGCAGCAAGGCGGGGCCGCGCTCGGACACGTAGCGGCTGAACTCTTCGGAGTTGGGGGTCCGGGTCGTTCCCGTCACGTCGACCACCGGCCTTCATGGAACATCCCGACTCCCGTCGTGCGACGTCACTTCGTACACCGCGGCTTCGGTCCGCCTCTTGACCTCAACTGTCACATAGTGAGCGCAAACAACCAGGAATTACGGTGTCACGTGGCGACAAACCGCTCGAACCAACCGGTGTCGGGGTAGAGCGGGCCGCGGGTCACAATGGGCCACGGACGGACGAGTCGGGTGGCAGGGGGCGCGAAGAAGATGCCGGTGATGACGTATGACGGGTGGGATCGACGGCGTTTCACGACCGCACTGCTCGGCCCCGAGGCCGTCCCCGAACCCACCCCCGTCCACCACCGCGTCGCCCGCGGCGTGGTCGTGGACGCCACCTCGTACATGCTCTGTCTGGCCACCCCGCAGGGGGAGGAACGTTTCCTCTACGACCGGAACACCGTCTTCTGGCGGGGTGGCGAGATCCGGCCCACCGAACTGCGCCCGGGGGACGACGCGGTGGTGCGGTGCTCGCATGAGGGGCGTCTGCTCGCCGAACAGGTGTGGGCCCAGACCGCCCGGGTCACCGGGGTGATCGTGGAACGGGAGGGTGAATCGTTGCTGATCGACCCTGGGCACGGCCGGCCCCGCCTGACGGTGGTCCTGCCCTACCGCGCCTCCGGGCGGATCTCGGTCCGCCACCCGCGGCTGGAACCGGGTTATCTCTTCGACGCCGTCGGTGTCCGGCGCGGTGGTGAGGTGTGGGCGTCCCGTCCGGTCACCACCCAACCGCCCCATCCGCTCGACGCGACCCCGCGCCGACCGCCCGTCCACGAGTACTCCACGACCGTCGAGGGCATCGCTACCTGGTACGACCCGGCCTGGGGGCGCTCCGCGCACCTGGATCCACGGGCGCAGACGCCCGGCGCCGCCTACCCGGCGTTGGACCGAGCGGGCCACGAGGGTCGATGCGATCGGCGTACCCCATGCCTGCCCGTGCCGCTGTTGTCGACCGGTGCCACCCTCGGCATACGCAACGACCGCACCCGTGAGACCGCGGTCGTGCCCGTGATCGACTGCGCCGCGGCCGACAGTTGGTTCTGCGACCTGTGTCCGACCTGTGGGCCCGGGGCCGCCGGTCGGATCGCCTCCCTCACCATGATCTCCTTCGTCGCCCTGGGCGGGCGGTTGGAGGCTGGCTGCTTCAACGCGACCATGACCGTGGCGACCCGAGAGGAATGAGTCGTGTCCCCCGAAATCCTCGAAGCCCTACGCGAGGTTCAGCTGCCGCTGTTGGCGGTACTGCTGTTCCTGGGAGCGGCCGCCAAGGTCATGCCGGGCTCGGAGAGCACCGGTCTCGCGGTGTTGGTGTCCCAAGGGTGGCGCCGTCCCGTCACACTCGCCACCTGTGTGCTGGAGGCGGTGGCGGCGGTGGCACTGCTGACGGTCACCGGGCCGCTCGGTGATGTGGCCCGGATACTCACGGCACTGCTCTTTCTCGTGTCCGTCGTCGTGCTGTCGGTGGTCCGGCGACGTGACCCGGAGGCGGGCTGTGGCTGCTTCGGTGGATTGAGTCGCGAACCGATCGGGTGGCGCACCCTCACCCGGGCCTCCCTGCTCGCGGTGGCGGCCGCGGCCACGGTCGGTCTGGCCCCCATCGGTTGGGCTGTGGTGTCCGCACCCACCCCGACTCATGGGGTCGTGCTCGGGGCGGAGCTGCTCCTGTTGGCCTGGCTCAGCCCCGAGCTGCGCGAGATGCTCACACGTGCGAGCAGCACCGAACCGTGCGCCCTACGGGAGGTCTCCCCACGACGGACACTGCGACGGTTGCGCCGTAGTGACGTCTGGCGCGCCAACGCGGGGGTGATGCTCGGTGGGGAACCCGAGGACACCTGGCGTCATGGCTGCTGGCGTTTCCTGCGTTATGACGGCATGCGCCATGGTCGCCATGTCGACGTGGTCTACGCGGTGCGCCTCGACGGGCCGCGCCGGACCGGTGTGCGCTCGGTCCTGGTGGACCGTGAGAGCGGCACGGTGGTCGCCACCTCCGGGGCGGTCGCCACCCTCGATTTCCAGGGGACGTCGTGAGGACCATCCTGAGGGCGACGCTCAGCCGAGCATCTGTCCCTGGCGTTCGATGGCGGCCTCGCTGAAGTCCGTGAGCATCCGCTCGTACACCGCGGGGTCGCCCGCTCCCATGATCGAGGTGGTACCGAGCAACCCACCGTTGCGGTACATCACGGTGTACATGTGGTTCTCGCCGTTGTCGTCGCTGACCCGGATGACGAAGGAACGGGATGCGTCGCCCACGGTGGGAAGGTCCAGTTCATCGACCCCGTACTCGGAGCTGCTGCCGTCCTCGTAGGTGGCGGTGTACTCCGAGCAGCTCTCCGGCGGTTCGGTGGCCAGGGCCTCGGTGGCGGTGTCCTCGTCGAGCCACACCAGGATGTGCGACACGGTGCCGGGTCCCCACTCGTAGGCGGCCACGGACGCGGGGGCCGCACGCACCGTGTCCAGTGCGCTCCAGCTGTTGGCGGCGTCCAGGCACTCGGGCTTGTCCAGTTCGGTGGAAGCTCGGACCTGTTCGGAGTGTTGCACTGTGACAAGTTCGGAGTAGGTACCGCTCTCACTGCTCTCGGCCAGCAGGGTCGCGTCCTTGACACTCAGTGGTTGGGCCTCGTGCAGTTCCACCGCGGCCTCCGTGTCGGGGCCGCCGCTCTGTTCCCGCTCCTGTTCCTGACCGCCGCAGGCGGCCAGGAACAGTGCGACCGACATGGCCACGGTCGCGCGCGTGGATTGACGGAAAGGCATGGTGATATCTCCTGGTTTGTGCAATATTTCCGCTTGGAGCGGTGGTCGCCCCGGACCCCTCATTGCTGAGAGTGTCGCGGGGATAGCACAAAGTATTGAGGAAGGACAATGGTGTCGGAGTCGAAATCGCCATATCTGCGGGCGGTCCTGGAAACCATCCCCGCCTACAAGCCCGGCCGTAAGGTCGTCGGTCCCGATGGGCGCTCCATCAAGCTGTCCTCCAACGAGAGCCCCTACGGTCCGCTCCCGTCCGTGCGTGAGGCCATCGCCCACGCCTCGGCCGACCTGAACCGCTACCCGGATCCGGGGTCCACCGCGCTCGTCGCTCGCCTCGCCGGGCACCTGGGAGTGCCGGAGGAACACGTCGCGCTGGGGGCCGGCTCCGTCGGTCTGCTCCAGCAACTCCTGGAAGCCGTGGGGGAGGCCGGCGTGGAGGTCGTTTACGCCTGGCGCTCCTTCGAGGCCTATCCGCTCCTGGCCGAGCTGTCCGGTGTCACGTCGGTCCGCGTTCCACTCAAGGACGAGACCCACGATCTCGAGGCCCTGCTCGAAGCCATCACCGACAACACCCGCATGGTGTTGGTGTGCAACCCGAACAACCCGACCGGTACCACCGTCCGGGAACGAGAGCTGGTCGACTTCTTGGACCGGGTGCCCGACCACGTACTGGTCATCTTGGACGAGGCCTACCGAGAATACGTTCGCGATCCGAAGGTCCCCGACGGCGTCGCCCTGTACGCGAACCGGCCCAACGTGGCCGTCCTGCGCACCTTCTCCAAGGCCTACGGCCTGGCCGCCGTGCGTCTGGGGTTCCTCGTCGGACACCCACACGTGATCGGTGCGGTCAACAAGACCCTTGTGCCCTTCGCGGTCAACCACCTCGCCCAGGCGGCCGGTATCGCTTCCCTGGATGCGGAGGAGGAGCTCTTGGAGCGGGTGGCCGTCACCGTTCAGGAGCGTGAGCGTGTCCGTGAGGCCCTGCTGGCCTCCGGGTGGAAGGTGCCTCCCACCGAGGCCAACTTCGTGTGGCTGCGTGCGGATGAGGACACCCTGGACTTCGCCGGGGCCTGCGCCGCGGTCGGTGTCTCGGTGCGTCCGTTCGATGGCGAGGGTGCTCGCGTCAGTATCGGTACCCCCCAGGAGAACGACGTGTTCCTGTCGGTGGCCACCACCTACGCCAAGCGTCGCTGACCCTCGGCCCGATGGCCGAGGCGTGTTTCAGGGGGCACATGCGAACGGGGGCGGGCTCCGGATGGAAGCCCGCCCCCGTGGGCGGTACGTGTGAACGCGGGGAACTACTTGCCGGCCGCGTCCTTGTCCAGCTTCTCCACGATCAGTCGGTAGAGCTGGCGAGGGCGGCCGGGTTGCAATGTGCGGTTGGGTGGCAGGGGCCAGGCCAGGCCCTCCTCCACCAGGGTGCGCAGGTCCACCAGGGTGCGCAGGGGCGAGAAGGACTTCCGGCTCTGCCACGACCCGGGACCGCCATCAGCCACTGCCCCACGTCCAACACGTTCCTGGGCAGTGGACTGTTCCCGCTGCACGAGGCCAAGGACCCGTGGCGCCCGGTGCACGTCGGGCTCGGCATCGACGTGGGCGAGGGGACCACGTTCTCGCTGCTGAGCACGATGGGTGAGGCGTACAAGGTGGCCCAGCTGCGCGGCCGCTGCCTGGACCCGAAGGCCATCCCGCTGATGGCCCGGCGCGCCGAGCGGGCGGGTTCGGTTTCGGACGTGCTGTTCGCCCTCTCGATCCTGGGTGCCGAACGGGCGGTGCGCCAGACCTACGTGGCCGGCCGTGCGGTGCTTCCGGAGGTCTCCGGGGAACCGGCGGCAGGGGCGGCGGGGTCCGCGGAACGCTCGGCTGAGCGGGTGTCGACCAGCACCTGAACACCGTCCAGGACCCGCTCCAGGCCGAAGGAGAACTCGTGGTCCGGGTCGTAGACCGCCTGGTGGGCGGCGCCGACGGCGGAGCCCACCCGCGAGGCGACCGGGTACTGGGAGTCGTCGATCAGGGCGGCCAGCAGCGGGTTGTAGGTCCGCCACCACTGCTCGTCGTCCATGCCGGACTCCCGGGCGACCTGCTCCGCGCCCAGGGTCTGCCGGGTGGTGCTCTCCACGTAACCGTTGACCAGGTTGACCGTGGAGTCCATCTCGACCTCGCTCAGACCGAGTCCGTCAATGGCGGAGAGCTCATGGTCGTACTTGGCGATGAGGTTCGGGCCGAGCAGGCGCGTGGTGATGGTCTGGAGCATCCACGGGTGGCGGATGTACAGGTCGCGGTTGGCGTTGGCGATCCGGCGCAGTCGCTCCCGCCAACCGCCGGAACGGTCGCCGGAGTCCAGGTCGGCGTAGGCGGCGTCGACCATCAGGTCGATGAGCTCGCCCTTGCCCGGTACGTAGGTGTACAGCGACATCGTGCCCACGCCCAAGGCCTCGGCGACCCGGCGCATGGACAGCGCGGCGAGCCCTTCGGCGTCGGCGATCTCCGTGGCGGCCACCACGATCCGGTCAACGCTCAGCTCGGGTTTGCCCCGGCGGCGGCTCGCGGGCTCCTGGGTGCGCCACAGCAGGGCCAGGCTGCGCGCGGGATCGCCACTCTTGTTGTGCTGCGGGGGCATCGGTCCGTCCTGGTGGTGGGTCCGTAGGGCGTACGGGTCAGTGTACGCCCTACGGACCGGCCACCGGGGTTCACCGGCGGGGGCGAGGCCGGGCGTTCTGGGTGATCCAGGAGTCCTCGACTACCGCCGGGTCGCCGAACAGCTCCCGCGTGACCGCTCAGCTGGGGGAGGCGGCCGAAGAGTTCCAGCTGACGACGCTGGGGTCGGCGGCTTCCCGGGATGCGGTCGGCCTCTGGCCGACCGGGAGCGGATAGGCCGGATCTTAGTCAGTGGGGATGAAGGAGCCCGAGACGGTGGCGTCGGCGACCGCCACGGACTTGAAGGCCGCGGCGACCAGGGCGGCGGCCAGTAGCAGCGGCAAGGTGCCCGCGACCACGGTGGTGCGCCCGGTCCGGGCCCGGTGTAGTCGTTCGGCGATGATGGACTCGGTGTGCGCGTCCACGGCCGAGGTGGGTTCGACCAGGAGCAGGACCTTCGGTGCCCGCGACGTGCAGCGCGGAGTGGGTCTCGGCGTCACCGCGGGTTCCGTGCGGGTCCAGGACCTCGCGCAGGGAACCGGCGAACAGGTAGGTGTCGTTGTCGGACACCAGGATCCGGTGGCGGACCTCGTCGAGTGCCAGATCGCGCAGCGGCACCCCGCCCCAGCCGGTATCGGAGGAGGTGTAGCGGCCCAGCCGGTCCATGAGGTCGGTGGTGTGCCGGCCGTCCGTGCTGACCAGGGTGGTGCTCCGGACCATAAGGCCCGGGACTAGTCCAGTTCGGGCAAGGGGTATTGGCGGATCGCGAACTCGTGGATTCTCGCCCGGGCACTGCCCAACGCCTACTGGGACGACCTTGGTCTGCGGTCGTTGAGCGGGCCCTATCGCCGTTTCAGGCGAGCGGTCTGACGAACCGCCGGGTGCGTGGTCCGCATGTCCGGTGGTGTGGGAGGCGGGTCGGGCGGCCCGACCCGCCTACCCGATTCTGTGCCGGGTGTTGGCCGATCCTTCACCGGGGCCGACTCGCTTCGTTCGATCCTTGCCGGCCGGGCCGAGCGCGTCCCAAGTGTGCCTCTGGCCCCTCTCCCTAACGTCTGTGGAGGGCGGGCCGAGAACATGCTTCGTACAGCGTACGGGAATTTTTGCGGAATCCCTTGTGTCCATGGTTTCGTATAGCGTACTGTACGGCGTACGACAAGCAGGGTCGATTGATGGCTCTGAGGAGGATGCTTTGGATTCGACCGAGTTCGCGGTCACGGCACAAAGCCTGGGCAAGAGGTACGGCAAGGCCTGGGCGCTGAAGGACTTCAACCTGAATGTGCGACGCGGCACGGTGTGCGGCCTGCTCGGCCCCAACGGGGCGGGCAAGACCACGTCGGTGCGCATTCTGACCACACTGCTGCGCCACGATGAGGGCAGCGCCCGGGTCGCCGGGTACGACATCGCCACCCAGGGCGTTCAGGTGCGGCACCAGATCGGGCTGGTGGGGCAGAACGCGGCCGTCGACGAGGTGCTCAGTGGCCGCCAGAACCTCGAGATGTTCGGACGGCTCTACCACTTGGGCGCTCGGCGGGCCGGACGCCGCGCTGACGAACTGCTCGAGCAGTTCCGGCTCACCGACACCGGGAAGAAGGCGGTCAGCGCCTACTCCGGGGGCATGCGGCGCCGCCTCGACCTGGCGGCCAGCATGATCCTCTCCCCGCCGGTGCTCTTCCTGGACGAGCCCACGACAGGGCTGGACCCCCGCAGCCGAAACGAAGTGTGGGGAGCGGTCCGCGGACTGGTCAGCGGGGGCACGACGGTGCTGCTCACCACCCAGTACCTGGAGGAGGCCGATCAGCTCGCGGATCGGATCTCGGTGATCGACTCCGGCACCGTCGTCGCGGAGGGAACCCCCGGGGACCTGAAGACTCAGATCGGGGGAGACCGGATCGATGTCGTCGCGCACGACACCGAGACCCTGGAGGAGATCGCGCGGATCATGGAGCGGGTGGCCGGCGGACAGTCGTCGGTCGAGAGTGACACCCGGCGGGTCAGTGTCGGCGTGGACAACCGCGTCCCGGCGCTCACCGAGGTGGCGAGGGCGTTGGAGAGCGCTGGGATCGCTGTGGAGGACATCGCCTTGCGGCGTCCGACCCTGGACGAGGTGTTCCTGTACCTCACCGGTGACGGCACGGACAGCTCCAACACTTCCGAGACCGCCCAGGAGGCCTCAGTCCGATGAACGACACCAAGATCGCGGCCCCGGTCGGGTCGCGCAGCGCCGGTGACAGGCTCCGGTGGGCGCTCGTGGACGGGTGGACCGTCACACGCCGAGACCTCCTCCACTGGGCGCGCCAACCCGGGCAGCTGATCGCCGGGCTGTTGTTCCCAGTGGTCATGGTGCTGATGTTCGGATTCCTGTTCGGCGGCGCGATGATCGTGCCCGGAGGCGGGAACTACCGCGAATTCCTGATGCCCGGCATGTTCGCCATGGCGATGGTCTTCGGTATCGGGGAGACCGTTACCGCTGTCGCCCACGACGCCTCACGCGGGGTCACGGATCGCTTCCGTTCCATGCCGATGGCGCCTTCCGCGGTGGTGGTCGGCCGCTGCGTCGCGGACATGCTCAAGTCCACCATCACCCTGTTCCTCCTCATCGGATGCGGTCTGCTGATGGGCTGGCAGTGGAACGGTACGGCAGGCGAGGCCGCCACCGGGATCGGGCTGCTCCTGCTGCTCCGTTTCTCCCTGGTCTGGATGGGCATCTACGTCGGCCTGGTCATGCGGGGCGAGAGCGCCATCATGGCCGTGCACACGCTGGAGTTCCCGCTGGGATTCCTCTCCAACGCCTTCGTGGCGACCGCCACCATGCCCCTGTGGCTGGGCACGATCGCTGACTGGAACCCGCTGTCCTCGACCGTCGCCGCCACTCGTGAGCTGTTCGGCAACCCCGGTTGGGGCGGCGATAGCTGGATCGTGCAGAACGCGATCCTGATGGCGGTGGTCTGGCCACTGATCATCGTCGCGATCTTCTTCCCCCTGTGTGTCCAACGGTTCCGAAGGCTCGGTCAGTAGCTGACGGACCTCTACCCCGGCCATGGCGGTGCCACCGTCCGGCACCGCCATGGCCCCAGTACCCGAGGAGAACCGATGTCCACTGCTGGATCAACGGAGCGACAGGACCTGAGGCCGTCGACGCTCGAGGTCATGATCGGTGTGTCTCTCGCCCCTGGCCTGCCCTGCGACCACGAGGTCGCGGGGCTGCTGACCCTCCCCGGCGGGGAACCCGCGAACACCGTGCAGTTGTTGGTTCCCGGGGGCACGTACGGAAGCGAATACTGGCTGACGCGCGGTGACCCGGACCATCCGTCCTACACCGAGACCATGGCCGACGCCGGTTACGCGACGCTGGCGGTGGACAGGTTCGGTGCCGGGGAGAAGAGCTCGCTTCCGCCCTCGGGCGGATTCCGAAAGGGGACACACGTCCATGTGGTGTCACAGATCGTGAGCCGGCTCCGCGAGAACGGTGTCGCCGGGTACCGGTTCGGCCGCGTCGTCCTGGTCGGGCACTCCTATGGTTCCACGCTGGCGCGCTCCCTGGCGGTCAGGGAGCCGGGGGCGATCGACGGCCTCATCCTGACGGGAGAGTGCAGCAAGCCCAACGAGGCGGCCTTCATGGAGTTCGAGTCCGCCCTGTACGCGGCGGACCAGGACCCCCGGTTGGCCGGACGGGGCGTTGACGCCGGTTACTACACGACCAGACCCGGTATGCGTGAAGAGTGGTTCTACCACGCCCCCACCGCGGATCCCGAGGTCATCGCGGCCGACGAACGGACCAAGGCGGCCGACGTGTACAGCGAGGACTACCCCCTGCCCACCGAGAATGCGGCCATCCGGGTTCCGGTCCTCATCGTGGTCGGTGAGAACGATCGCCTGCTGTGCGGTGAGGGCGGAACCGACTCCGCCGGCTCCGCTGGGTTCCTGGAACAGGAATCGAGGTGGTACCCCCCTGAGGCGCGCCTGGAGGCCGTGATCGTGCCCGACACGGGGCACGCCCTCAACCTGCACCGGACCGCGCCCCTCTGGTTATCCGTGGCACGGGAGTGGTGTGACCGTCACATTGGTTAGCGGCGAGAAAGGGGCACGGGGACTGATGGTGAGGACACCGGCTGAGAACATGGACGAACACGGGTCGGAACACCCCGCCCTGGAGGACTGCGCTGTGGTGTTCGAGGCCGCGGACCCACCGCGCGACGGGCGCTTCGCCTTCTGGCGGCCCGACGGCACGGCACTTCCCGCGCGGGTGGGAGAACCGGGGGAGCTCGACGTGGCGGAGCCCGACCGGGGCCGCGTCCGTGTGCGGCGCGTACCGGTGGTCAGGATCCCGGTCGCGGACGCTCTGACCACCCTGATCAGGGCGCGGTACGCGTACGGGGAGCGGAACCCGGACCCGTCGGCTGCCTTCTGGGGAGCGGCCTGCCTCATCGCCTTGGACCTGGTGGCGCGCGGCCGCCTCCTGCCGGGGGTGTCGGACGGCGGTTTCGACGCCTGGCGCCTCGGACCCTTGGACATCGCCGACATGGAACGGATCAGAGAACTGGCCGCCGCGATGCCCGCCCGGGCCCGCGCGGTTCCAGTGGTGGGTGTCGCGCCGGTAGCCCTCCACCGCGCGGAAGGGCTGCTTCGCCTGTGCCTGGACGCCATCGCCGACACGATGCCACGCACGCCCATCGCTGAGCTGATCTCCGGCGGGAAGCCGTTCGCCGCCCTGGAACCCCAGCCCTCCGAAGAGCTGCGCGACTGGGCCGACAGTATCGCCATCGGTCAGGACGTCGGTGTGCGGATCTCCCTGCGCCTCGAGATCCCCGGTGGTGTCGACGCGCTGGAACGAGGCGGGGGGAGCACACCCGTACGCGCCGTGGTCCGTACGCGCAGCCTCGCCGACCCGACTGTCATCGTCGACGCCGTCGACCTCTGGGAGGGCGGCGATGACCGGTTCGGGCCGCAAGGGCGTTTCCACGCGATCATGGCCATCCGACGGGCGGCGGTCGCGTGGGCGCCCCTGGAACGGCTGCTCGATCACTCGGTCCCTGATGAGCTGGAGTTGTCCGATGACGAGGTTCTCCGCCTCGTCGGCGACGACGCCGCCAGTGTGGACGAGGCGAGGGTGGAGATCCAGTGGCCCGACGAGATCGCCCACATACTGGAGGCGCGCGCGGAGATCGGCGTACGCGACTCGGCACCCGCGGACCCCGCGGCCTTTTTCCGCGGTGATGACCGGGTCAGTCTCAACTGGCGCCTGTACGTGGACGGCGACAGGCTCGACGACGAGGACATGGCCTACGTGGCCAAATCTGACCGGCCCTTCGTATATCTGAAGGACCGCTGGCTGCTGCTCCCCATGGAACTGGGCCGCAAAGCGCGCGAGTGGGAACTGGAACCCCAGACGCCTATGCGCGCGCTGGGCGCCGCGCTGCTCGGCGGGATCGAGATCGATGGCGGGACCGGTCCGGAGTGGGTGGACGTCGACCCGTCGTGGTGGCTCGCCGCGCTCCGGGACCGGATCAGCGGCCCGGACAGTGGGGAGGAGCCCTTGGTCCAGCCTGCCGAACTCGAAGCGACGTTGCGAGACTACCAACTCAGGGGATTGCGCTGGTTGGACCGCATGACCTCGCTCGGGCTGAACGGCTGCCTGGCGGACGACATGGGCCTCGGCAAGACCATCACGCTCATCGCCCTGTACCTGAAACGGAGTCGCGGCTCGGCGCACGCGCCACCGACCCTGGTGGTGTGCCCCGCGTCGCTCCTGGGCAACTGGGAGCGCGAGATCGCGCGGTTCGCCCCCGGGACACCGGTCAGCAGGTTCCACGGTCCCGGCCGGACCCTGGAGGAAGCCACCGAAGGGTTCGTCCTCACCACCTACGGAACCATGCGCCTGGACGCCGAGCGCCTGGACGGGGTCGGGTGGGATCTGGTCGTGGCCGACGAGGCCCAGCACGTCAAGAACCCGCTGTCCGCCACGGCCAAGGCGTTGCGCGGGATACCCGCCGCCGCCAGAGTGGCCCTCACCGGTACCCCGGTGGAGAATAACCTGTCCGAGCTGTGGGCGATCCTGGACTGGACCACCCCGGGGTTGCTCGGCCCGCTGGCCGAGTTCCGTGCGCGCTGGGCGCGTCCGGTGGAGGAGGAAGGCGACGCCGGTACGGCGGAGCGACTCTCCCGCATGGTCGGACCCTTCCTGCTGCGTCGGCGCAAGACCGACCCGAACATCGTGCCCGAGTTGCCGCCCAAGGTCGAGACCGACCGTCCGGTGGGTCTGACCTCCGAACAGGTCCACCTCTACGAGAGCACGGTCAGTTCGGTCATGGCCGAGATCGCCGGCAGCGAGGGGATCGCTCGCCGGGGCCGCGTCCTGAAGCTGCTCACGGGGCTCAAACAGATCTGCAACCACCCGGCCCAGTACCTCAAGGAGGAACAGCCTCGGCTGCGCGGGCGCTCCGGGAAGCTCGAACTCCTGGAGGAGCTCCTGGAGACGATCGTTGCCGAGAACGACGCGGTGCTGGTGTTCACACAGTATGTGGCGATGGCCCGGCTCATCGAGGCCAGGCTCCGGGAACGCGGCCTACCAGCACAGCTGCTGCACGGCGGAACCCCGGTGTCGAAGAGGGAGGGGATGGTCCGGCGCTTCCAGGAGGGTGAGGTCCCCGTGTTCCTGCTGTCCCTCAAGGCCGCGGGCACCGGGCTCAACCTCACCCGTGCCGGGCACGTGGTGCACTTCGACCGCTGGTGGAACCCGGCGGTGGAGGAACAGGCCACTGACCGCGCCTACCGGATCGGCCAGACCCGGTCGGTCCAGGTGCACAGGATCATCGCCGAGGGGACCTTGGAGGACCGTATCGCCTCGATGCTCCGTTCCAAGCGACACCTGGCCGACGCGGTGCTGTCCTCGGGTGAGGCGGCGCTGAGTGAGCTGTCCGACACGGAGCTGGCCGGGCTCGTGAAACTGGAGGATCACACGCGATGAGCACGGAGTACGACGAACGAGCGAAGTCCTTTCCGCCCAAACCCGCTTACAAGAAGGGGAAGCGCTTCGCGCAGAGCTGGTGGGGCAACGCGTGGATCAAGGCCATGGTCGACACCGCCCTGGATCCGGTTCCGCTGAAGAAAGGGCGCCGATACGCCGCCGCCGGGCACGTCGGCACCGTCACGGTCAGCCCTGGGCGCGCGGCGGCGACGGTGTTCGACGAGGAGGGCGCACAGGAGGCCGTGGTCCTGCTGGACCAGTTCTCCGAGGACGAGTGGGGCCGCTTCCTCGAAAAGGTCGCGGTCAAGGCCGGGCACACCGCCGATCTTCTGGAACGAAAGATGCCGAAGGAGGTGGCGGAGGACGCGGAGGAAGCCGACGTACGGCTGCTCCCGGGCGTGGGCGACCTCGACCCGGAGTGCACGTGCCTCGACTTCGAACTGCCCTGTAAGCACGCCGCGGCGCTCAGCTACCAGCTGGCGCGTCTCCTGGACGAGGACCCGTTCGTTCTGCTGCTCCTGCGCGGCCGGACCGAGGACGAACTCGTCGAGGAGATCAGTCAGCTGAACGCCGCCGAGGAGGAGGGTGCCGCCGCGGATGAGAGCGTGCCCGCCGAGGACGCTTTCGCGGTGGGCGTTCCCGCCCTGCCGGAGCCGCCGCCACGACCGGAGGCGACCGCTGTCGGGACGTTCCCGTCCTACCACGGGTACGAAACGGAGGAGGCCGAACCGGCCAGGCTGGACTGGTTGGTCTTCGACACGTCGGCCCGCGCGTTCGAGGCCGTCGCCGCAGTCGACGGCATGACCTTCGAGCGGGAGCTGGACGAGTGGCGAGACGCCGTGCGGATGGTCGCCGCGAATGATGATCCGGCTCTCGCGGAACGGTTGGGAAAGAGGTTCCCAGGGGACATCGCGACGGCCGCGTCGGCGTGGCGGTACGGCGGAGGCGATGGTTTGGACGCTCTGGAGACGTCTTGGACCCCGGACCGGTGGGAAGTGGCCCGTGCGCGTACGGAAATGGAGCAGGCCTGGGATGACGGGGTCCCTGAGGAACAGCCGGACATCCAGGTCTGGCGTAACCGGTGGACGGTGAAGAACCGGGGAGTGCAGCTGCGCTACGGCCGGGACCTGAAGTGGTACCCGTACCGGCAGGAGGGCAAGGCCTGGTTCCCGGCCGGACCGCCGGACACGGACCCCGCGGCTGTCTTGGCGGAACTGCTGGCCGAGGACGGTCTCCAATGACGCGCACAGGCGACCTTCGGCGGACGGGAGGGTAAGGGTATGACGGGAAGTCCGAGGCGGGCGGCGGATCCGGCGCGCAGCCTGGCGCTCCTGTGGCGCACCGGGGAACAGGTGAACAGCAGGGGCAAACCGGGGCTGAGCATCGACCGCATCGTCGACGCGGCCGTCGGTATCGCTGATCACGAGGGCCTGGAGGCGCTTTCCATGCGAAAGGTCGCCATGAAACTGGGCGTGGGGACCATGTCCCTGTACACCTATGTCCCCGGAAAGAGCGAGCTGGTCGACGTCATGCTCGACTCGGTCCACGGCGGACTCGAAGCCCCCGAGCCGCATGTGCGGGGGTGGCGGGCCCGCCTGCACACGACCGCGCACCGGACCTGGGACCTGTATCGGCATCATGTGTGGATCCTGGAGGTGACCAGGGGGCGCCCGGTCCTCGGGCCCAATCTCGTCGCGAAGTACGAGCGAGAGCTACGGGAACTGGAGGGTATCGGGCTCAACGAGATCGAGATGGACTCGGTCGTCGGCCTCATCAACGGGTACGTCGAAGGGGCCGTCGCACGTGCGGTCGCCGGTGAGGAGACCGAACGCCGCACCGGCATCACCGACGAGCAGTGGTGGAGGGCGCACGCCCCCGCCCTGAGCAGGATCGCGGATGTCGAACTCTTTCCCACGGCCGCACGGGTGGGAGCCATCGCGGGTGCTGCGCACGGGTCCGCCTACGATCCGCTGCACGGGTTCGAGTTCGGACTGGCCCGTGTCCTGGACGGGATCGACGTACTCGTGCGCTCGCGGGCGAAGGAGGAGGAGCGGGGTGGACCGGTCGAACCGGTTCCCCCCGCCCGGGGAGACGAAGGGTCAGAACGGCCCGCTGAACCCGGCGGTGATCGGGCGCGGTGTCCGGAACTCTGAGGCATCCAGCCTGAGGGCCGTGAGGCACGCGCGGGCGATCCGTTCCGCGTCGGGGTGGAACGCCTCCTCCAGAGGGAACGACACCGGCGCGGGACAGTCCGGCGGGGTCACCCGTACCACGGGGGAACGCAGAGCGCCGGGAACGTTCTCCGCCACGATCGCCGCCACCTCCGCGGAGAACCCGAACGGCGCCCAACTGGTGTCCGCGACGACCAGGTGCCCGGTCCTGGCCACAGACGACATGATGAGGCCGCCATCCAAGGGGCGCACGCTCCGGGGGTCGAGTACCTCGGCGCTCACCCCCACGTCAGCGAGCAGGTCGGCGGCGCGCTCGGCCTCGTGTGCCATGAGTGAGGCCGCCACGATGGTGACGTCGTCGCCCCGCCGGGCCACGCGTCCCCTCCCGAAGGGGACGGGCACCGCTTCCTCGGGAACCTCGCCCTTCAACGAGTAGAGTCCGCGGTTCTCCAGCAGTACCACCGGGTCCCGGCCCTGGAGGGCGCTGATGATCAGCCCTTTGGCGTCGGCCGGGGTCGCGGGAGTGGCCACACGCAGTCCGGGGAAGTGGCCGAACACCGACTGGAGGCTCTGGGAGTGTGTCGCACCCTGCCCCCAGCCGCGTCCCACCACGCCCCGCATGACCAGCGGGACCCCGGCGGGGTCACCGTAGACGTACCGCCATTTCGAGGCCAGGTTGATCACGGAGTCCATCGCGAGGAGCATGAAGTCGGCTCTGGTGTGTACGACCAGGGGGCGCATGCCCGCCGCGGCCGTGCCCAGGGCGATGCCCGCGAAAGCGTTCTCCGCGTTGGGGACGTCGATGACGCGGGAAGGCCCGAAGGCCTCGAAGGCCTCACGCGTGGTGCCGTGTGTCCCCTTTTCGTCATCGACGTTCTGGCCCGCCACGAACACGCTCGGGTCGGCGGCCATGCACTGGACTGTGGCCTCGCTGATCGCTTGGGCGTAGGTGAGCTCGCGCATGTGAACATGTCCTTCCTCAGCTGTGGTGAACGCCGTCGAGCAGGGTCGAGGTAGAGGGGAAAGGGGCGGCTCTGGCCGCTTCCACCGCCAGACGGACCTCCTGTTCGGCCTCCTGCCTCCAGCGGTCGACGACCCGGTCAGGGGATTCGCAGCCGAGGTCCGCGGAACGGAGCGCGTTCGAGGCACGGACGACGGGGCACGAGCGTGTCCGCACGTCGGTCTCCGCGCCGTGCTCGGCGTCGCGGTCCGGATGGGGGCCCACGTGTTCGAGGAGGCGGCGCGTCGTCAGCTCCAGCAGGTAGGGTCCGCGACCACGCCGACACAGGCGTACCGCCTCGACCGCGGCGTCGTGCACCGCCTCGACATCGTTGCCGTCCACCAGCGCGGAGGACACCCCGTAGCCACGCGCACGTTCCCAGACGGTGGTGCCCCGCGGTTGGCGCGCGGTCAGCGGTGAAGTGATGGAGTAGCCGTTGTTCTCGCACACGAGAAGCACCGGAAGGTTGTGCAGCGCAGCGAAGTTGAGGGACTCGTGGAAGACGCCTTCCTCCGCCGCCCCGTCCCCGAAGAAAACCGCTGTCACCTCGTCGGAACCCCTCATCACGGACGCCCAAGCCGTGCCCGTGCCGACGGCGATGGTCTCACCGAGGATCGACGCGGCCATGAACCCCACCTTCGGGTCGATGAGGTGCATTGATCCGCCCCGACCTCCTGCGCAGCCGGTTCGCTTCCCGTGGAGCTCGGCGACCATCGCGTGCAGGTCCCCGCCCTTGGCCAGATAAGGGGCATGGCTCCGATGACCGCTGTAGACACGGTCGTCCGGGCGCAGAGCCGAGCACACCCCCACAGCGGTCGCCTCCTGGCCCACGGAGAAGTGGGTGGGAGTGCGCATCTCCTGCTTGTCCCGGTACAACTCGGCCAGTGCTGTCTCGACGGTGCGAATACGAACCATCTCGCGCAGCATCCTCATCAGCGGTGTCATCGGGCTCCTCCTCGTTACCGAGACATGCGGTGCCCGCCGATGGTCGCTCCCGCGTCTCGAAACCCGGTGGAGCCCGGCTGGTCCAGTACCGCTCCAGCGCGGCCCGAGGAGGATTCATGAGTCTGATTTCCGACGAGCGCTGGCCAAAGAGGCGCGGAGCCCAACAGGGGAGGACGTTGTGAGCGTCAGTGGAATGCTGCGCTTCGGCGTGGTCGGTCTTATGTGGGGTTCCAGCATGTTCTGGATCATGCTGGCCCTGCAAGGACTGAACACGGTGCAGTTCAGCTTCGGGAGGATCGTGATCGCCGCAGCGACACTGTCGGTGGCGTTGGCGGTGTGCGGTGTCGCGTTGCCCAAGGGTTCACGGGTATGGGGACACCTCCTGGTCCTGGCTTTGCTCTCCCATCTTCTTCCCGTGATCCTGCTGGAGATCGGGGACGCGACCGGATCGGACTCGGGCCTGGTCTCGGTGTTCAACGCCAGCGTCCCGCTGTGCGTCGTCGTGCTGCTTCTACTCGGGGGACGCACACGCGGGCTCGGTGCCCGCCTTCCGCTCGGGCTGGTGGTCGGGTTCGCGGGGGTCCTGCTCCTGTTCGCCCCTTGGGAGGCGGGCGCCGGGCGCCTGCTCACCTGGGGGGTTCTCATCTCCCTGGTGGGCGCCGTCTTCTACGGACTCTCCATGCTCTACATGGAGTGGCTGATGAACAAGGGGCTGCTGACCCCGCTGACCCTCGCGGCGGGCCAAGCCCTGCTGGGCGCCGGGTGGATCGGTCTCGCGCTTCCCCTAGGCGGCCTCGAGGTCCCCCAGCTGTCGCTCACCGTGGTCCTGGGAGTCACCGTCACCGGTGTTCTCAACACCGGTCTCGTGTACTGGCTCTTCGTGCGCCTCGTCAGGGACGAGGGCTCGACCATGGCCTCATCCGTCATGTACGTCGTGCCGATCGTGCTCATCCTCCTGAGCACCGTCATCCTCGGTCAGGAGGTCAGCGGTCGCGAGTGGGCGGGCATGCTCGTCATCCTTGTCGGCCTCTGCCTCGCCTGGTGGCCGAGCCGGATCGGCAAGCCCACGGAGCGCCGCGACTCCGCTCCGGTTCCGGTCTGAACTCCCCAAGCCAACCCACCGGGAAGGGACCACATGTCCATGCTCGACCAGGAGTTGGGGCGGCGCCTGCAGCTCGCCCATGGGCTTCACTGGCTGCGGCGCCGCACCGGAGACCCCTACGCCGCGCTGCTGTGCGGACACCCCGAGGACACGGCCTACCACCGCACCGAGGTTCTCGCCAGAGGTCCGCTGTGGCTCAGCACCACGGGTGCGTGGGTGACAGGTGACCACGCGACCGGCACCGCGCTTCTCGCGCACCGTTCCCTGAGCGCGGAGGCCGCGGTCGCCGCATCGGTACGTGATCGGCTCGTCCAGCTCAAGGGTGTCCTTTCCGAGACGGTGGTGAGAGCAGAGGAACCACCCCTTGCCACCGCGGACCGGTGGAGGGCGGCGGCAGAGCGCCTGTGCGTGCGTCGGCTCGCCGTCTTGCCCGAAGAGTTCGACCTGCTGGCCGACGTGGCCCGCCCGGTGGGAGTGGAACTGCTCGCCGAGACACTGGGCGTCGGTGAGGCGGACTTTCCTGCCCTGGCGTCCGCCTGCGAGGGGACCGAGGCGGCACTGGACGCTTCGCTCAGCCCGCAGACCCTGGGCGTAAGTCGGCGCCTGGCCGACGCCGTCGACGGGCTCGAACGGCTCTCCAGCCGATTCCATAGGCAGTCCTTGCACGGTTCCATCGGAGGCGCGCCCCGGGAGACGGGTGTGCTGTTGGCCGTGGCCGGTCTGCGGATCGCGCACGACCTGTTGGCCAACTCCGTGCGCGCCCTCCTCGGTCACTCGGGGATGTGGTCAGGACTGGCCGCCGACCCGGGCCGGGCTGGTCCGGTCATCCGGGAGACCCTTCGCTACGATCCTCCGGTGCGCGTACACACCCTGCGCGCGCACGAGGACCTCACCGTTCGGGGTGAGCGGATACCCGCCGGTGGTCGGGTGGCTGTGGTGATCGCGTCCACCAACCGCGACCCGCGGGTGTTCGACCAGCCCGACGTCTTCGACCCTGACCGAGGCGGGGGAACGGAGGCCCTGCTCCCGGGGCCACCGTACGGACTTGCCCTTCCCTTCGCGCGCGCCTTGGCCGAGGGCCAGCTACGCGCCCTGGCGGCGGTGTTCCCCCGACTGGTCGGTGCGGGGCCCGCGACCAGCCACCCCAGGTCACCACTGACCGGGCGCCTCGCGCGGCTGCCTCTGTACGCGAATCAGCCGACCGCCGAGAGTTGAGGACTTCCATGAGGGTTCTGTTCGTCTGCTTCGCGCACGACACGCACTACTTCCCGATGGTGCCCCTGGCCTGGGCGCTGCGCACAGCCGGGCACGAAGTCAGGGTCGCCAGTGGGCCGGACCTGACCGACACCATCGCCCGGACCGGTCTGCCCGCGGTCAGCGTCGGCACATCGGAGTGGTACAGCAACGACCCGTACGACCCGGAGGCGCTGGGGGAGCTGCTGGCCGAGGGCTCACCGTACGCCGAGTACTTCGACTACACGCGCCGGGACGAGGAACAGTGGACGTGGGAGGGGTTGCTCGCTCTGGAGAACATCATGGTCCCCGCCCTGTTCGCGTCGATGAACAACGATCCCACCCTGGCCGACCTGATCGACGTCGCCCGCGACTGGCGACCGGACCTGGTGATCTGGGAGACCTACAGTTTCGCGGGAGCCGTGGCGGCCCGCGCGGTCGGCGCGGCCCACGCTCGCCTGGTGTGGGGTGCGGACGTCGCGCTCCGCGCGCGCCGGGAGTTCCTGCGGTGCTCGTTGGAGCAGCCGCCCGAACACCGCGAGGATCCGACCGCGGAATGGCTGGGCTGGTCCCTTGAACGCTTCGGAGGAAACTTCGACGAGGAGGTGCTGACCGGCCAGTGGACGATCGACCCCTCCCCGGCCCCGGTACGCCTAGACCTGGGGCTGGACACGATCGGGGTCCGGTACGTCCCCTACCCGGGGCCGATCACGGTGGTGCCCGAGTGGTCCCGCGAGAAGCCCAAGCGTGCTCGGGTCTGCCTGTCCCTGGGGCTGAGCGGCACGGCGGAACGGATGGGGGCCACCCTCGGTGAGGTCCTGGAATCGATGGCCGATCTGGACGCGGAGGTTATCGCCACCCTCACCGAGGAACAGGTCGCGGCGGTGGGCACGCTTCCGGACAACGTCCGGGCGGTCGGGTTCGCCCCGTTGGACCAGTTGCTGCCGAGCTGCGCGGCGATCGTGCACCACGGCGGGATCGGCACGACGGCCACCGCTTACCTCCACGGGGTACCGCAGCTCCTGCTCTCCGGTGGCTGGGACACCGCGGTGAAGGCGGACGCGATCGAGGCCACCGGCGCCGGGCTGGGCCTGCCACTGACGGAGGTAACCCGGGACAAAGTGGGCGACGCCGTGCGACGGCTGTTGGGGGAACCCTCCTTCACCAAGGCCGCGATGACGCTTCGCGAGCACATGCTCGCCGAGCCCACTCTGAACGAGGCCATCACACTGATCGAGCGCCGGGTGTCCCAGCACAGGGCCTCGCGGGAGGCCGGGGGCTGGTGAACACGCGACGAACGCCCGGCCCATACGGTGGGCGGAGGGACGGTTCGGTCACTCCGCTGGACCTGGCCTCGTCGGCCGCGGCCCGCGACGGGATGCTGACCTCCGATGAGGCGACCCGCCGACGGCTTGTTGATCGGTTCGACCGGGCGGCCCCCATGCGGGTGACGCGGCGGCTGTTGGAGGAACTGGAAGGCTGGTCTCTGCACACCGACAGCGGTCGAATCCGTCATGAGAGCGGGCGCTTCTTCAGTATCGGTGGGGTCGCCGTGGAGATGCCGGGCGCCGACGTGCCCTTTTGGACGCAGCCGATCATCCATCAGCCGGAGACCGGGGTCCTCGGCATCCTGGTGAAGAGGTTCGCGGGGGTCGTGCACCTGCTTATGCAGGCCAAGACCGAGCCGGGCAACCGCGGAGGCTTCCAGCTCTCACCGACCGTCCAAGCAACCCGTAGCAACTTCACCGGTGTGCATCGCGGGCGCGCGGTGCCCTACGTCGACCGCTTTCTGAACGCCGCGCCCGAACGGGTGATCTCGGACGTTCGGCAGTCGGAACAAGGAACCTGGTTCGTGCGCAAGCGCAACAGGAACATGGTCGTCGAGGCCACGGACGAGGTGAAGGTCCTCGACGGGTTCGTGTGGCTCACCCTGGGGCAGGTGTACCGCCTGCTGGCCGAGGACAATCTCGTCAACATGGACGCGCGTACGGTGCTGGCCTGCCTCCTCCCCTCTGGCCCGGACCCGGGGGTGCTCCTAGGGGACGGGCACGGGTTCCGGGGGGCGCTCGTGCGGTCGGGCCTGCCCGGTTCGCGTCCTCTGCACGGGACCGACGAGATTCTCGGATGGATCAGCCGTGTGCGCTCCATGACCGAGGTCAGCGTGACCCCAGTGCCCCTCGGGGACGTGCGTGGTTGGCGTTGGGAGGGCGGCCGTATCAGCCATGAGCGCGGCCGCCACTTCGACGTCATCGGGGTGCGCGTCCAGGCCCGAGGCCGTGAGGTCGTCGGTTGGGACCAGCCGATGATCGCGGCGCGCGGAGTGGGCACGGCCGCCTTCGTGGTGGCCCGGATCCGCGGGCTGCTCCACGTGCTGGTGAGAACGAGGGTCGAGCCCGGCTACGCGGACGTGGCGGAGCTCGGTCCCACCGTGCAGTGCGGGTCCGTGTGGAGCGGCCGTCCCGAACCGCCGTTTTTCAGGGAGGTCCTCGGCGCACCGGCCGACCGGATCAGGTTCGACACCGTTTTGTCCGAGGAAGGCGGTCGCTTCTTTCACACACGCAACCGCTACATGATCGTCGAGGCGGCGCCCGGGGAGGTGTCCGAGGCACCGGGGTTCCGCTGGGTGACCCTCCACCAGTTGTCCGAATTGGTCCGGCACAGTCACTACCTGAACGTCGAGGCGCGCACGCTCATGGCCTGTCTGTACAGCCTGGCCGCGCGCCCCTGACCCGGAGGCCCGGCTCCGTCCAGTCCCTGGGGTCGGGGCGCGACCAGTTCTTCGACCGCAGACCCACCGCCTCGACCAGGGCGGCCTGCGCCAGGATCGCCGACCGGTACGGCTCTGGGTCGCTGTCTCCGTGAACGGCGCGGACGAAGGCCGTCAGCAGTGACACGATCTGGTCCTCAGGCCCGAATTCCAGGGTCCGGGACGTCCCCTCGCTCTCGATATGAACGAGCGAGGGGACGTCGCTGGGGTGCGTATAGGCGCGCCCGACACTGATGTGTCCCGCACTTCCCCAGATGCCGTAGGAGCTTCGGTAGGAGTGGACGAACCCGTAGCCGACCCGGGCGGTCAGTTCCGGAGCCGCTAGAAGCGCGTGACCCGTCACGTCCACCCCGAACTCCTCGTCGCGGCCCTCCCACGCGGCCTCCACCGTCAGCTCGGATCCGCAGAATTCCTGGACGGCCCGGACCGTGTACACCCCGACATCCAACAGAGCTCCACCGCCCAGTTCAGCGCGGTATCGGATGTCGGTAGCCGGTCGCGGGGGGATGCCGAAGTCCGCGGTGATGAGCCGGGGAACACCGATGCGGCCCTCCTCGACCATCGAGCGGACGGCCAGGTGGCGGGAGTGGTGCGTGAAGGCGAAGTTCTCCATTACGACCAGCCTCCGCTCATCGGCCAGTCGCGTCAGCCACTCGGCTTCTTCCAGGGTAGGGGCGAACGGTTTCTCCACCAGGACGTGCTTGCCTGCGCGCAGCGCGCGGGCCGCCCACTCCACATGGAGTCCGGAGGGGAGCGGTATGTATACGGCTTCGACGTCCGCTCGGTCCACCACGTTCTGGTAACCGAGCACGGGGGCACCCTCGAACTCGTTGGTGAGCTGTTCCGCCCTGCCGATGTGACGGCTTCCAACGGCGGTCACACGGAGGGAGGGGATGCCGGCCATCGTGGGGAGCATGCGGCGGCGAGCGAAGTCCGAGCACCCCAGGACCCCGATGCCGATCGGGCCGCTAGGGCGGCTGCTGGCCGGGTTCTGTCTCATAGGACCATCTTTCGCGCCCCTACCAGAGGTGACCTCGAGACCCGCTTGACGCTGGACGGCTCAAGTCCGGCTCGACCGGATGGTGCGACGGTGTTCGGCGACGGCGAGTGGGGGCGGGAGCGGTGGTCATGGGTTCGGAGTCCACGATGAACGATGAGGAAGTCTTCCCCGAGGGGGAGGGGCCAGCCCCCGTGATCCCCGATGTCTGGAGGGTGGCTCTGCGTCCTCACGAGGATGTGCGCGGCCGATTTGTGGAGAGTTTCCACCAGGAACGCTTCGCCGCCGAGAGCGGGCGGCTCATGACGGTCAGACAGGTGAACTACTCGGTATCCCGCCGGGGGGTTGTGCGAGGGGTGCACTATTTCGCGGGCCCGGGTGGCCAGACGAAGTATGTGACGTGTGTTTCAGGCGAGGTGCTCGACGTGGCGGTCGACCTCCGGGTCGGGTCGCCCACCTACGGCAGGTGGGAGTCGGTGCGGATGGACGCCTCCCGCCCGCGCGCCGTCCACGTGCCGGTGGGGCTGGGACACGCTTTCGTCGCCCTGAGCGAAGAGGCGGTGATGCTCTACCTGTGCGACTCGCCCTACGTCCCCGGACTGGAGCGGACCGTGCACCCCCTCGATCCGGAGCTCGCGCTCCCCTGGTCTGGTGACCTCGCCCCGACCCTGTCAGAGCGGGACCACGCGGCACCGTCTCTGGCCGAGGCCCGAGCGGACGGTCTCCTACCTTCCCACCCCTCCTGAGGTGTGCGGGGACCGGGTGAGCCCGGACCCCGCACACGCGGTCAGTCCGCGAACGGTCGCTCACCCGGGGTGCTCCACCACTCGGGGTGGTCGCGATACCAGGAGACCGTGCACGCGAGCCCTTCCAGGAAGGGCACCTGGGGGGCGTACCCCAACTCCTCACGGATGCGGGAGTCGTCGAGCGAGTAGCGCCGGTCGTGGCCCTTGCGGTCGGCTACCGCCCGGACGCGCGATTCTTCCGCTCCGCACAGGTCGAGCAGGGTCCGTGCCATACGACGATTGGTGAGCCCGTCACCGCCACCGACGTTGTACACCCGGCCCGCTGTCCCCTTCATGAGGACGAGGTGGATGGCACGGCAGTGGTCGTCGACGTGCAGCCACTCACGGACATGGGAACCGTCGCCGTAGAGAGTGATCTCTCCACCAGTGAGCACGTGGGTGATCGACTTCGGAACGAATTTCTCCACGTGCTGGCGCGGGCCGTAGTTGTTGGTGCAGCGAGTGACAGACGCGTCGAGTCCGTGGGTGCGGACGTAGGAACGGACGACCAGGTCGGCCGCAGCCTTCGACGCGGAGTAGGGGTTGTTGGGCAGGAGCGGGGAATTCTCGGTCCAGCTCCCCTCGGACAGGGAGCCGTAGACCTCGTCCGTGGACACATGCACCACACGCTCGACGCCACCGCCGAGACAGGCTTCCAGCAGGTTCTGCGTGCCCTGGACGTTGACGCGCACGAACGCCCCGGCCGCCTCCACGGAACGGTCGACGTGTGATTCGGCCGCGAAGTGCACGACGGCGTCATGGCCCGGGACGATGTCGCGCATCAACGCGGGATCGCACACGTCTCCCTGGACGAAGGTGAGCCGCGGGTGTTCGGCGGGCAGGTTGTCCCGGCGCCCCGCGTATCCCAGGGTGTCCAGCGCGGTGACGTCGACCTTGTCGAGCCCGGTGTAGCCACCCGCCAGCAGGGTGCGCGTGTAGTGCGATCCGATGAACCCTGCCGCCCCCGTCACGAGAACCCTCATCCGTGGACCTCCACCTTGCTGTCGTCACCGATGAAGAGGGTGCGGCGATGCGTGACGGGCGAGTCGGTTACCGAGGCGCGGCGCCCGATCACCGAGCTGTGCACACCGATGACACCGCGGACGGCGGCGCCCTCCAACACGATGGAATCCGCTACCCCCGCCCGGTCCAGGACACAACCGTCACCGACCGAGGTGTAGGGGCCGACAACGCTGTCGGAGACGACCGCGCCCGCCCCGATCACCGCGGGCCCGGCCAGGTGGGAGCGTGTGACGCGGGCGCCCTCGCCCACGACGACCGGGCCGACGATCCGGCTGTTCGGGTCCACCGCACCGAGGATCCGCGGTTTCAGGCCCGCCAACAGTTCGCGGTTACAGTCCAGCACGTCCAAGACCCGCCCGGTGTCCCGCCAAAATCCCTGGTGAACGCTGGTGCGGACATCGCCTCCCTGGTCGACCATCCACTGGATCGCGTCGGTGATCTCCAGCTCACCGCGTTCACTCGGCGTGATCGCGTCGACCGCCTCGTGCACGGCAGCGGTCAGGAAGTAGACACCGATCACCGCCAGATCGCTCACGGGGTGCTCGGGCTTCTCGACCAGCCGGAGCACACGGCCTTCGGAATCCACCTCGGCGACCCCGAACCGGCGGGGATCGTCGACCTTGCGCACGGCCAGGTGCGCGTCGCTGCGGTCGGCCCGGAAACGGTCGGCGATCTCGCTCAGACCCCCGGTGAGCATGTTGTCCCCGAGATACATGACGAAGTCGTCGTCCCCGAGGAACCGGCGGGCGATCCGCACACAGTGCGCCAGCCCGAGCGGCGCCTCCTGCCTGATGTACGTGATGTCGACGTCGTGGGACGAACCGTCTCCCAGGACCGCGCGGATGTCTTCCGAACGGTCGCCGACGACCACCGCGACCGAGGTGACCCCCAACTCTCTGACGCTGTCGATGACGTGGCCGAGGATCGGTCTGTTCGCCACCGGGACGAGCTGCTTGGGCATGGAGTAGCTGAATGGGCGCAGGCGCGTGCCCGACCCCCCGGACAGGACCAGGGCTTTCATGAAGTCCCCTTCTCGACTAAGCCGGATGCATCGTGGCCCAGCTATTTGCGCGGTCAACGGTGTCCGCGCCCGCTCGCGCCCTTGTCGAGCACCGCTGGAAAACGTTCGTGATCAGGCCGGTCCGGCGCGCGTACACCGGTTCTCTGACGCTTCTCTAGCCCGGGCGCTGAGACTTCGGTGCACCGGTACGGACTGGGAAGGGAAAGATGCGCACGTACTCGCTGGTCGAAGCGTTCCTTCGACACGCCCGCGAACGGCCTCTGGCGCCGGCCCTGGTCTGGCGGGAAGAGGAGCTCGGTTACGGCGACCTCCTCCGTCGGGCGGACTCGGTCCGTGCCCGGTTGAAGGCGATGGACGCTCCGTCGAACGAACCCGTCTGCCTTCTCGCCGCCAAGTCGCCGGAGGCGGTGGCGATGGTTCTGGCCTGCCTCATGGAGCGGCGCGCCTTTCTCATACCCTCGCTGGATCTGGGCGCCCGCGCACTCCGTGGGTTGATCGACCTCAGCGGTTGTCGCGCGGTTCTCACTCCTGAGGGCACGCCACGGAACCGTGTGCCCGCAGGTGCGGGTGGTGCGGTGCCTCCTCTGCCCGAGGACACGTCGTTCATGCTGACCACGTCCGGTTCCACCGGGATGCCGAAGGTCGTGCCTCTGAGCGCCGGGGCCGTGGACCGGTTCACCCGGTGGGCCGGAGGAAGGTTCGATCTGGGGCCAGGCTCGAGAGTGCTCAGCTACGCGCCGCTCCACTTCGACCTGTGCCTATTGGACGTGTGGGCGACCTTGGCCCACGGCGGTTGTGTGGTTTTGGCGGATCCCGGCCTGGCCGCGCGGGGTGACTATCTCCTCGACCTCGTCGCGCGCTGGGAAGTCTCCACCGTGCAGGCGGTGCCCATGTTCTACCGGTTGGTGGCCGAGGCCGCCGACACGAAACGGCAGTCCCTGCCCGGCGTGCGGCACGCGATCCTCACCGGAGACAGCGTGCCCGGACCGCTCCAGCGTCGTATACCGGACCTGCTGCCCAACGCCCGCCTCTACAACGTGTACGGGTGCACGGAGACCAACGACAGCCTCATCCACGAGATCGAATCCGAGGACGGGCTCGGCGCCCCCTTTCCGCTGGGCTCACCTCTGCCCGGGGTCACCGTCGCGGTCGTGGATTCCGAAGGCCGACCGTTCCGCGGCTCCGGCATAGGGGAGCTGTGGGTGCGTACACCGTTCCAGACCCTGGGCTACCTGGGCCGGGCCAATGACCGGACGGTCTTCGCTGACGATCCGGGTTCCGGCGGACGGAACAGCGGTCCCTTCTTCCGTACGGGTGACCTGGTCCGACGGGACGAGACGGGCCGGATCACCCTGGAAGGCCGTGGCGACTTCCACGTCAAGGTGCGCGGTGTGCGGGTCAACACCCAGGAAGTCGAGCACGTCCTGCTCCACCACCCCGACGTCGTCGAAGCCGTCGTCCTGGCCCGGCGGGATCTGGTCGCCGGTCGTCTCCTGCACCTGGTGGTCCGTAGAACACCCGGGAGCGAACTCAACAGCCTCGTGCTGCGACGCCACTGCGCCGCCAGGCTGCCCCGAGCGGCCCTGCCCTCCACTGTGCGGATCACGGACGATGCCCTGCCCCGCACCTCGACTGGTAAGCCCGACCGTGAGCGGATCGCACGGGTCTACTTCGAGCCCGATCGACCCAACGAACAAGGAGAACAGACATGAGGCACGCCGAGACCATCCGGGAGTTCGTGGTGACGGAGTTCCTCCCGGACGTGAGCGCCGGGGAACTGGAGATGGATCTCGACCTCCTGGAGAGCGGGATCGTCGACAGCCTGGGGCTGCTCAAGGTGATCGCCTGGCTGGAGGAGCGGTACGACGTCGTGGCGGAGAACGAGGACCTGACCCCCGAACGGTTCCGGTCCATCGCTTCCATCGCGGAGTTCCTCGAACAGGCGAACCGCAGCCCGTCGGAAGCGGAGTGACCCATGTCCGAGTTCATCGACGCATTCGTCAACGGGGGGCGTCCTGTGGAGGAGACGGAGTGGGACTCCTTCTGGGAGCGCCTGCGCTCCGGAAAGCCGGTCCCGGGTGAGGCCGCGGCGGTTCTGGCCGGTCTGTCGGCTCGTCGACCCGAGGCCGCGACCCTGTCCGCCCTGCTGGCCTCTTTGGACATGGAGCGCCGCCTCGAGGAGGCCGGGCCCTTCCCTGACACGGTCAACATCGTTGGGACCGGTGGCGGGCCGCGCACGTTCAACGTGTCGGTGGCGGCGGCGCTCGTCGCGGCCGCGACGGGTGTGCGGGTTCTCAAGACCGGTTCTCGGGCCTATACGAGCGGAGTCGGGTCCGTCGACCTGCTTGGCTTCTTGGGGATCCCCCTGACCACGTCCCACGCGCAGACCCGAGAGTTCCTGGACCGCCACGGCGTGGCCTTCCCCGGCGGCTTCGTCTTCCCGACGGAGCTGGCGCTCCTGGCGCGGAGCGTGTACCCGCTCGACATGCGCACGGTGGGGCGGTTCGTCAGCCGTGTCGGTCCCCTGCTGGCCGCGGTGCCCACCACGGCCCAGGTCACCGGGGTCAGCGAGCCCGCCCTGGCCGACCTCCTGCTCCACGCGGCGCGGAGGTCGGGGAGGGCGCTCTGGCTATGCTCCAACGACCTCGGGGTGGACGAGCTGCTCAGCTTCCGTACGAACACGGTGCGCGGCACCGGGGGGAACACGTACGACCTGGACGGCGGGGCCCTCGGACTCACCCCCGGCAGCCTCGACGACCTACGTCCTGTCGAAGGCCGGGAGGCGGTGGCCCGCGACTTCGTCCGGCTGCTGGGCGGGGGCAGATCGCGCGTGGCGACGGAAACCGTCTGCCTGAACGCGGCTGCCCTGGCCCGCGCGAACGGGCAACCCGGGTCTTGGCCGGACCTGGTGGACATCGCGGCCGACGCCGTGTACAGCGGCGCGGCCGTTCGCCTCCTCCACGAACTCAGGGAAACGACCGGGACACGGTCCGGGCCCCCACCTGTTCCGGAGGTCGCGTCGTGAACAGCTTCTTCACGGGCAGGCCGCCGGGAACACCCGGGCTCGTCCTGTTCCTGAACGCGGGGGATCCGCCATTGCGGAACCTGCCTCGTCTGGCCGAGGCACTCGACGCGCTGGGCGTGGACTGCCTCGAACTCGCCGTTCCCTTCCCGAACTCGGCCACCGACGGGCCCGTGATCCGCCGCTCCGCGCACAGGGCACTGTCCGACGGGGTCGACCTCGACCGGGTCTTGGCCGCTGTCGAACGGATCCGGCCCCGGCTGCGCCGGATGCGCGTCGTGCTCCTAGCCGACTGGAGCTACACCGTGCGGCCCCTGGGCATCGGCGCCTTCGTCCGGCGGGTCCGCGACCAGGGGGCGGACGGGCTGCTCGTGCACGGGTTGCCCCCTCGGGGCCGCGACGCGTACCTGGGCGCAGTACGTGAGACGGGCCTGCCCTCCGTCACGACCTGCTACGCGGGTTCCGACCCGGCGGTGGTGGCCAGGGCGGCGGCGGAGGCTACGGCCTTCGTCTATCTCGTCGCCTACTACGGCAGGAGCGGTGGCGCGGGACGTATCGATCCCCGGAGCGTGGCGGCGGCCGCGGCGGAGCTGAGAAAACGGACCGACGTTCCGATCGCGGTCGGTTTCGGAGTGTCCGGAGCCGCTGACACCGAACGTATGCACCGCCTGGGCGCCGACGCGGTGGTCGTCGGCAGCGCCGCAGTCGAGAGCGTGGAGAGGTCCCTGGCCGAACGCCGTGACTTCGTGCACGCGCTGGAAGACCTCGTCCGCCGGCTCCGCTCGAAGCCGGCGAAGTCCCCGGCCCCCGCCCGAACGGGCGCGGCTAGCTCTCAGGGAAAGGACCACAGGAATGATCATCCGTGATCTGGAAAGCGTGAAAACCGTCGAGTGGGGCAACGGACTCAGCCGCAGGCTCCTCCTCGAAAGCGACGGTATGGGGTACTCGGTCACCGACACCACCGTCCGCGCGGGCACCAAGTCCCGCTTGGAGTACCGGAGCCACCTGGAGGCGTGCTACTGCATCGAGGGCTCAGGGGAGGTCGTCAGCGCCTCGGGTGACTCCTACCCGATCACACCGGGCCGACTGTACGCGCTAGACCAGCACGAGGCGCATTACCTGATCGCGTCGCCCGACGCCGACCTGCGGCTCGTCTGCGTGTTCTCACCGGCGTTGACCGGAGACGAACAGCACGACCTCGACGCCGACGGTTTTTCCCAGTACTGAACCACCTCCGACAGGAGTGCACTGATGTTCGATTGGAGCGCCGAGCAGCGGGCCCTGCGTAAGGGCTTGGAATGCCTCGGCGACGAGTTGAGTGACGGCCACCTGGCGCGCGAGGCGGACATGCGCTTTCCCGAAGGACCCTGGAAGGTCCTGCGGGGGAGCGGACTGTTCGGCCTGCCCTTCGGGGCCCGATGGGGCGGTTCCGGCCAGGACCTGTTGACGACGATGTACGTCCTGGAGGGGCTGGGGCTGGTGTGCCGGGACCCCGGGCTGAACTTCTCCGCCGTCACTCACATGGTCAGCACCGGGGTTCCGATCCAGAGGTTCGGCTCCCGCCGTATCAAGGACGTCCACCTGCCCGGGGTGGTCGAGGGCCGCACGATCGGCGCGCACGCGATCAGCGAGTCGGAGGCCGGTTCGGACGCGCTCGCTATGACCACCAGGGCCGTTCCCGACGGCGACGGCTACGTGCTCAGCGGTGCCAAGGCCTTCGTCACCAACGGACCGGTGGCCGACCAGTTCGTGGTCTACGCCCGAATGGGCTCCGGTGGCGGCCCGCTCGGCCTCACCGCCTTCCTGGTGGGGGCCCGCACACCGGGCCTGCGTGTGGGGCCTCCCATGGAGAAGATGGGGTTGCGTACCTCGCCGCTGAGCGAACTGACGCTGGACAGGTGCTGGGTTTCCCGGGAGAACGTGATCGGGCGGCCCGGGGCCGGATTCCTCATCCTGGACCACGTGATGCGATGGGAGGTGCTGTGCTCCTTCGTCACGACCGTGGGAGAGATGCAGCACCGCCTGGACCGCTGTGTCGAGTACACCCGCACACGGAGTCAGTTCGGAGCCCCGATCGGGTCCTTCCAGGCCGTGTCACACAAGATCGTTGACATGAGGATCGGCGTGGACACGGCACGCCAGTGGCTCTACCGGACCGCGGAGCGGATGATCCGGGGCGAGGACGTCACCGCGGACGTCGCCATGGCCAAGCTCGTGACGAGTGAGAACAACATCTCCTCCGCGCTGGCCGCCGTCCAGATCTTCGGGGGCAACGGATACCTGAGCGAATCAGGTCTGGAGAAGGACGTCAGGGCCGCGGTGGCCGGGACGATCTACTCGGGTACCACGGAGATCCAGCGGTGCCGTGTCGCGGCCGTACTCGGGCTGCACGGGGGCATGGGCGGACGCGGGCTGCGGGAATCCGGACGTGAACGGCGGGAACCCGGTTCGGGAACGGGGCGTGAGCCGGCATGAACCCCGACACGTCACAGACCCCACCCTCCCCGGCGTCGCTGAGGGTGACCGATTTCCTCGACCACGACAGCACGGAGGTCGGCGCCTTCGTGGCGGCCGCGCTATCCCCCGGCTCCGACACACCGATCCGGCGTGCCGTGGACCTCTACTACGGCGTGCGAGATGGCATCCGCTACGAGGTTTACGGGGTGGACCTGTCCAGGGAGGGGCTGCGGGCGAGCAGCGTCGTCAGCTCCGGCTCCGGTATGTGTCTGCACAAGTCGGTCCTGTACGCGGCGTGCCTGCGCCGCGTCGGGGTGCCGAGCCGTCTGGTGCTCACGGATGTGCGTAACCACCTGTCGTCGCCCCGGCTCCGGAGCCTGGTTGGTGGAGACGTCTTCCACCAGCACTGCCTGACCGCCCTCCACCTCCAGGGAAGATGGCTCACGGTGACCCCGGTGTTCAACCGTGTGCTCTGCGCGCTCTACAAGATGAGGTCGCTGGAGTTCGACGGAACGGCCGATAGCGTCCATCACCCCTACCACGGCGGGGAGGGCGGGGGCATGGAGTTCCTACGTACCCACGGCACCTTCGAGGACCTTCCCTACGCGATGGTCCTCCAGGACCTCCGCGAAGCCCACCCCGGCCTCCTCCCCGGCACGGGTGATGCCGTGGCGCCGGGCAGCCTGGCGGACGAGGCCGACGCCCCCGGGCCGAGGCCGTGATCATCAAGGTGTGCGGGGCCACCACCGAACAGGACGTGGCCTCCGCCGCGGGGGCCGATCTCGTCGGCCTCTGGCACGCCGTCCCCGGCGGACACGCGAACCTCGGGCTCTCCCGGCTGATCGGTGTCGCGGCGGCCGTGCGGCGTGATCGCCGCGCATGCCTGGTCCTGGTGACCTTCGAGACCGATCCCGGGCGGTTGTTGGAGGCGGTGGCCGTCTCTGGGGCCTCCTGGGTCCAGCTGCACGGATACCAGCCGCCTGGTACGGTCCGCGCGCTCAGACGAACCGCGCCGCGGGGGACCACTCTCATGAAGGTCCTGCACATGCGGGGCGAGCAGTGCCAGGAACAGTCCCTGGTCGAGGCCTACCAACGAGCGGGGACGGACGTCTTCCTCATCGACGCGGTGACCGAGGACGGGTGTGTCGGAAGCACCGCGTCGTCCCTCGACCCAGGGGCGGTACTGGCCCTGGCCGACCGCGTTCGTCTTCCGTTCATGCTGGCGGGAGGGCTGGGACCCGCGTCGAGGGAGCGCTTGCGCGACGTGGTGGCGCACCCGCGTTTCCTTGGAATCGACGTGGACTCGGCGATCAGGGGTAGTGACGGCCGTATCCGGCGGGACCGTGTCAGGGATCTGCTGCACGCATGGCGCGAAGGCCGGAACGGGGGCGATCCGGTATGACGTCCCGGTTCATCGATGCCTTGGTCAGCGCTGACCGGCCGGTGGTGATGGAGGTCAAACGCCGTGCGTCCGACGGTTCCGAACTCTTGGACGGCCGGACGGTCGCCCAGACCGTCGCCGCCTACGAAGCAGCGGGGGCGCCGTGCCTGTCCGTGGTCACCGGCCGATGGTTCGGGGGCAGCGAGGCACTCCTGGCGGAGGTGGCGGGGCTGACCGCGTTGCCGATTCTGCGCAAGGACTTCGTCACCTCCGGAACCAGCCTGGTCAGGTCCAGGGACCTGGGAGCGTCCGCTGTCCTGCTCACCTCGGCGCTCCTCGCGTGTTCCACCCTGGGCCGCCTGGTCGACCAGGCGCTGGATCTGGGTCTCACCCCGTTCGTCGAGGTCGTGACCGAGGAGGAGGCGCTCCGCGTCCCGCGCGCCGGGGAATGCGTGGTCGCCGTGAACAACAAGGACATCCGCGTGCGCGAACGGGGAGCGGTGGAACTGGAACGCAGCAGGAACCTGCTCGCTGCCGTAAGACACGGGGGCACTCCGTGTCCCGTGAGCGCGAGCGGGCTCGAACGTCCCTCCGACGCCGCCGAGATGTTGGAACGGGGATACGCGGGGCTGTTGGTCGGTACGGGCCTGTTGAGGCGCGCGACCCCGCGGGACTGGTGCCAGGAGTTCGACCGTCTCCGGGCGGCGACGTATCCGGCGGCTTCGCCGTCGCGTCCCTGGGGCCAGGTACCGAGAACCGGCCGGTCATCCACACGACGAGATCCAGGGAGTTACCCATGACGATTCTGATCACCGGAGCCACGGGAAGAGTGGGCCGCCGGGTGGTGGACGCGGTCCTGCGTTCGGGAGAGAGAGTGCGGGCGCTGACCCGGGACCCTGAGAACGCCCGACTGCCCGTGGGCGTCGAGGTCGTTCGCGGTGACCTCAAGCAGCCGGACAGCCTGGCCACCGCGCTTGGCGGGGTCGACAGCCTCTATCTGTTCCCCGAGCCTTCGACCGCGCGGGCGGTGGTGGAGACCGCTGTCGAAGCCGGGGTCCAGCGGATCGTGGTGCTTTCCTCCTCCTCGGTGCTGGATGAGAGCGGGGACAACCACAGCGGTGAGTACCACCGGGTTGTGGAACGAGCGGTGGCGGCGTCCGGTGTCGCGTGGACATTCGTGCGCCCCGACGAGTTCGCCGGGAACGTCCTGTGGAAGTGGAGCGCCTCCATCCGCGCGGAGGGCGTGGTGCGCGCACCGCACGCCGATGCCGTGCGTGTGCTGATCCATGAGGCCGACGTGGGGGATGTCGCGGCAGCCGCCCTGCTGGAGGAGGGGCACGCGGATCGTGCCTACCTGATCACCGGACCCGAGGCCCTGACCCAGGCCGAACAGGTGCGCGTCATCGGGGAGGTGCTGGGACGGGATATCCGTTTCGAGGAGCTCACCCACGAGCAGGGGCGCGCGGCCATGCTCGGCTCGATGCCAGAACCGGTGGTTGACATGGTGCTCGGTTACCTGGCCGAGGCGGTGGACTCCCCGCCCCGGGTGTCATCCGTGGTGGAGGAAGTTCTGCGCAGGCCCGCGCGCACGTTCAAGCAGTGGGTCGAGGACCACAGGTCAGACTTCGTCTGAGTCCGCTCAGTCCTCCCCGTCACCCGAACTCAGGAAGAAGCCATGCGTACAGAAGACCACAACATCCAGGAACCCGCGGGGACCGCGGCGAACACTCAGGTCGTGGTGACGGCCATGGGGCCGCCGGAGGCCATGGCCCTGCGTCCGGCCCCCATACCCCGCGCCGGTCGCGGACGAGTCGTCGTGGAGGTCGAGGCCGCTGGGATCTCCTACGCGGAGGTGCAGATGCTCGGACGCCTGCACCCCTTCCCACCCGGTTTCCCTTTCGTTCCCGGCTACGACCTGGTCGGCCGGGTCACCGAGGTGGGGAGGGGGGTCATCGGGGTCCGTCCCGGTGACCGAGTGGCGGCCATGCCCAGGAAAGGGGCGTGGACCCGGTTCGCGGAGGTGCCGGCGAAGTGCCTCGCTCCGGTCCCCGAGGGGATCGACCCGGCGGAAGCGGTCGCGCTGGTGACCAACGGGGTGACCGCGTGGCAGATGCTGCACCGCCTCGCCCGGGTAAGGGCCAGCCAGAGCGTGCTGGTACATGGGGCCTCGGGCGGCGTCGGGACGCTGCTCACCGCCTTGGCGGCCCGGCACGGAATCCACGTGATCGGTACGGCCTCCCCCGGCAAACACGGACAGGTACGGGCCCTGGGCGCCCACCCCTTGGACTACCGCGCACCCGATCTCCCCGACCGGGTGCGCGAACTGGCCCCGGGCGGGTTGGCGGCCGTGTTCGACCACATCGGAGGCTCCGGCCTCGACCAGGGCTGGTCGATGCTGGCACCGGGGGGAGTCCTGGTCTCCTTCGACTCCTCGGTGTCCGGCTACTCCCCGGGTCAGTGGTTCCGACCGCACGTACCCGCGATGCGCCGGGCTCTCGTGTGGAACCTCAAACGCCGGTTGGGTCTGACCGGCGGACGGCGGATGTCCATGTACTACGTCCAGCCCGGAGCGGCGTTCCGGTCGGACTTGGGCGCCATGTACCGGCTGGCCCTTTCCGGGGACTTGCGGCCCCCGGTCGCCCAGCGGTACGCGCTCACGGAGGCGGGTACGGCGATGCGTCGTCTCATGGACGGCGGCGTGGTCGGAAAACTCGTGCTCATTCCCTGAGCGCGAACGCCCCTCCTCCCTTCCGTATATCTCCATCCACCAGTACATAATCACGAGGAGTCGCCATGTCGAAGACGGAAAGCAATGTGAGCGCGACCGAGCGGAACAAGGAGCTGTGCCTGAGCATGGTCGCGGCCTGGAATCGTTGGGATCTCGACGGTGTCATCAAGCACTGGGCGGATGACGTCATCCACTACTCCGAGGACCAGCCAGTGGACTCCGACGAAATGATCCAGCGAATGGAGGCAGGGCTGCGCGCCTTTCCCGATCTGCGTTTGGACGTCCGTAGCATCATCGCCGAAGGCGACCGGGTGACCTTGCGGATCACGGTGACCGCCACCAACAAGGACGAGTTCCTCGGCGAACCCGCCACCGGACGCGGGGTCCGTTGGTTCATGGTCGAGGAGCTGCGATTCGTGGACGGGAAGGTCGTCGAGCACTGGGACGTCTTCAACTACCTGCCCATGCTCAAGGACCTCGGAAAGGTACCCGCCGATCTGATGTGAGGCACCCGGGCTCCGACGGGGAACGCCGCCTGCCGATTTCCGTGGCGACAGGTTGCGTTCCCCGCACGTCCGAGCCTCTCCTGGCCACTCAGAAGGCCAGGTGCGGTTCGGCTTCCTCACGTCGCGGCTTCGGCATGATGTCGAGAGCGGGGTCGGAGGCCAGGACGGCCTGGTGGAGTCTCCGCAGCCGCGGAGACGGCTCCAGGCCGAGTTCGTCTATGAATCGGTCACGCAGCGCCTGGTAGATCTCCAGCGCCTGCCATTGGCGGCCCGATCGGCACATGGCCACGATGTGGTGGGCGTGCAACCCTTCGTGTAGAGGGTGGCGTGCCGTCAGCGCGGTCAGCTCGGTCAGTAGTTCGGCGTGGCGCCCGAGCCGCAGGTCAGCCTTGATCCGGTGCTCCAGGGTGCTGAGCCTGCTCTCCTGGAGGCGCATGGCCTCGATCTCCAGAATCGGTCCTTTGCCGACGTCCACGAGCGCCGCCCCCCGCCACATGTCCAGAGCACGGTCGAACAGCTCCGAGGCCTGGACGTCCTTCCCCGCTTCGGCCGAGCCGAGGCCCTTCGCTACCAGCTGCTCGTACCCGCGTACGTCCACTGCCGAGGGGTCGATGTTCAACCGGTAACCGCCGTGCTGGGTGACCAGAACGCTCTTGGGGCTCAGTTCCGACCGTTGGTCCAGGGCCGATCCGAGGTGGCGCCGAATCTGGAGGATATAGGTCTGGAGTGTGGTCAGGGCGCTGCGGGGGAGTTCTGTTCCCCACAGTTCTTCCATGAGAGTGGAGGCGGTGATGACCTGGTTCGGATTGAGTGCGAGTGTCGACAGCACCTGTCGAGGTTTTCCCGCAGTCGGAAGAAATGGTTTCCCATTTATATTGGCCTCCAGAGGGCCAAGGACCCTTATTTCCATGGCTTTCTCCTGTCAGATCTGGCTGCCCTGTAATAGATAAATGTGCCACCCGGGGCATGGCAGAGTCCAGAGACCTATGAAGGAGTCCGGCAGGAGACATTACCTGCCTTTCATATGAAAAATTCATGAGAGGATGAGTGCGGTCGCACTTGTCTTCCCGTCGCGGCCGGTCAATGATTCTGGTACGACTCAGCCCTCGCCGAACGGCCGGGGCAGCACTCATAACGAAGAGAACGAGATGGGAGCGGCACCATGAACCCGATCGAACCGTACGTTGAGACCGGCGAACTCTTGATCGAGAACCTTGACGAGAGCGCCTACGACGAGGCCACGAGCGGTATCTGCATCTGTTGGAACGAGGCTGTTCTGGACGGTTGACCGCATCGGTCCGTCCTCGGATGACGTTCACCGCCGTCGCTTTGGAGCCGCCCATGACGAACAGACATCTCCCACCGGGATCACTGACTGACGAGGGGGCGGCCGTGCCGGACCGAAGCGGGCCAGGCATCGCCTTCCTGCCCCACTTCCAGCCCGAGGTCGTGCCGGGGGAAGGGGTGTATCTCGTGTCCGAGGATGGGACCACCCTCCTGCGCGGCGCCGGTGTCACCGAACTGGTGGTGCTCCTGGACGGGAGCCGCGACAGGACCGCACTCGTCCGGGACGCCGCGTCGGCGATGTCCGCTGAGGCGGTCAACACCGCGGTGGACCAGCTAGTGGCGGCGGGGGTCGTCTACGAGCCGAACACACCGGGCCCGGGGTGCGAATCGGGCCCGGTGGCCGCCGCTGAGCACGCCTACTGGTCACTGGCCGGGCTGGGCACGGTCGGGCCGTCCGCCCGGACGCTCGGCCCCGAGGTGGAGGTCACGGCCCTAGGAAGGACGATCGGTGAAGAGGAGCTCCGGGCCGCGTTGCGTGCTTCCGGAGTGCTGGCGGAAGGTCCCGCGTCGGCGGGGGTCGAGCTGACAGTCGTGCTCTGCGAGGACTACCTCAGTCCCGGTCTCGGGGAAGTGGACCGGGAGCACCGTGCGGCCGGTCGCCCCTGGCTCCTCGCCCGGCCGGGCGGTGCTCGTCCGTGGATCGGGCCGGTCTTCCAACCGGGGGAGGGCCCGTGCTGGTGGTGCTTGGAACACCCCTTGCGCCACAATCGGCCGACGGAGGCGTACCTGCGTTCGGTCCTCGGCCGGGCCGAGCCCGTCTCGGGCCCGCTCACCGGACTCGCCCCAGTGTCCGTGGCCGCCGCTCAGCTGACGGCCGCGGAGGCACTGAAGTGGGTGGCGGGATACCGGTATCCTGGGCAGAACGCGGTCTGGACGCTGGACAGCCTGTCTCTCACCGGTCGCCGCCACGAGGTTCGGCGTCGGCCACAGTGCGGCGCGTGCGGCGATACCGGTCTGATCGCCGAGCGCGACCGGTCACCCATGACGTTCGTCTCCCGTGCCAAGAGGTACCGGGAGGCCGGGGACCGGTCTCTGACCCCGCAACAGCTCCTGGACCGTTACGAGCACCTGGTCAGCCCGGTTACGGGCGTGGTCCGCGACATCCAGCGAGACCGGAGGGGCCCGCGGTTCCTGAACTGTTTCCACGCCGGCCACAATCCCGTGGTCGGTTCCCCGACCCTCGGAACGGTCCGGGCGGGGCTGCGCGGCCGAAGCTCGGGCAAGGGAGCGACCGAGGTCCAGGCACGAGTGAGCGCCCTGTGTGAGGCGGTCGAACGGCACAGCGGGTTCTTCCACGGTGACGAGGTGACGGTGTTGGGCGACTACCGTTCCCTCGCGGGGGACGCGGTGCACCCGGACGAGGTCCAGTTGTTCCATCCCCGGCAGTTCGCCGGGCGCCGGGAGTGGAACGCCGCACACAGTGCCTTCCACCAGGTCTGCGACCCCTTCGAGGAGGACCAGGAGATCAGCTGGACCCCGGTGTGGTCGCACACCGCCCAGCGGCACCGGCTGTTGCCCACAACCTTGCTGTACTACAACGCGCCCACCCATAACGGACGCAGGTACTGCTGGGCGCACTCCAACGGCACCGCGGCGGGGGCGTGCAGGGAGGAAGCCGTCGCGCAGGGGTTCCTCGAACTCGTCGAGCGCGACGCCGTGGCCCTGTGGTGGTACAACCGGGTCCGGCAGCCCGGGGTGGACCTGGGTTCCTTCAAGGATCCCTGGATCGACGAGCTGGTGTCCGTACACCGTGACCTGGGCAGGCGCGTCTGGGTACTGGACCTCACCAGCGACCTCGGTATCCCGACCATGGCGGCACTCTCCCGGCGGGTCGACAAACCGGCCCAGGACATCGTGCTCGGCTTCGGCGCCCACTTCGACGCCGGAACCACCCTGCGGCGCGCTCTGAGCGAGCTCAACCAGATGCTTCCCCCGGTGGCGCAGGCGCGCGAGGACGGTTCCGGATACGCTCCGGTCGACCCCGACGTACTGAACTGGTGGCGGAAGGCGACCGTTGAGAGTGACCCCTACCTGATCCCCGATCCGGGGGAAGACGCCAGGACACCGGACCACTTCCCCTATGAACCCCGCGATGACCTGCGAGACGACGTGGACGCGGCGGGTGAGCTCGTCCAGGGGCTCGGTATGGAACTGCTGGTCCTAGACCAGACCCGGCCCGACATCGGTCTGCCAGTGGTCCGGGTACTGGTACCGGGGCTCCGCCCGTTCTGGGCCCGGTTCGGCCCCGGCCGCCTGTACGACGTCCCGGTACGCCTGGGACGTCTGTCCGGGCCGACGGCCTACGCGGACCTGAACCCCGTCCCCCTTTTCATGTGAGGACCGGGTCGGCTCCAGTGAGCCGGACCGGACCCCGACACGATCGGGGCCCGGAACCCGGTTCAACCAACCGGTGCCGTGTGACCCACTGCCTGGAGGTATTCCTCGAACGTCAGCAGCGAGGGCCTCCGGGCTCGGAGTGCGGACACGTCGGCCTGGTAGCCGAACTCCTGGAACCACTCGAACATGAGAGCGATCTCGCTGGAGTAAGGGATATGGGGATTGGCTGCCACCGCGTCGGCGGGCAGCTCCTCGAATCTCGTCGGCTCCCCGGTGACGTGTTGAAAGACCCGGGCGATCTGATCGGCGGTCAACTCGTCCCCTGCCAGTTCCACACTGGCGCCTAGGTACTCCTCCGGGTTCTCGAAGGCGTCGGCCACGAAGACACCGATGTCCTGTGTGGCGATCAGCTGGACCCGGGTGTCAGGGTGAAGGGCGAGTGAGAGGACGTTGCCGTCCTCGCTGCGGCGGGGCCCGTTCTGGACGAAGTTGTCCATGAAGAACGTGGGTCGCACCACTGTCGTGGGCACGTCCAGCGACCTCAGACACCGCTCGATGGTCCACTTGGACTCGAAGTGCGGGATGCCGCTGCGGCGCTCGGCACCTCCCACCGAGCTGTAGACCACGTGGCCCACCCCGGCTTCCTTCGCGGCCCGGGCCACGGTCTTGCCCTGGCGGATCTCGCCGCCGATTCCGGATGGCGTCATGAACGTCTGCACGCTGAACACCCCGTCCACACCGGTCATCGCGCGGATGACCGACGAAGTGTCGTCAAGGTCGCCCCGGACGACGTCGGCCCCGGCCGCGGAGAGCCGTCGCGCCGCCTCCGATTCCGGGGTCCGCGTGAGCACGCGGACACGGTGCCCCCGGCCGAGGAGCTCACGCGCTGTCGCCCCGCCCTGGAGCCCGGTCGCACCGAGGACGAGGACGGCCATTTCCCTACTGGTCATGTGGCCCTACCTGCTTTCTTGGGTTCTGCACTGGTCAGCCTTGGCCACCGTGGCCTTGGCGGCTCCACATCAGCATGAGGAAGTGTCTTTCTCCCATGGCTTCGTCGCCGGTCATCGGAAGAGGCCGGCGTTGTCCCGCACCCACTCCCGAAAGGCGCGCGGTGGGCGACCGGTGAGCCGCTCGACCGTGTCCTTGGCCTGGGCCCAGGGGACCTGAGGGCTGTGCAGGGCGCGGACGTTGGTGATCGCCGCCTCCCGGTCACCCGTGATCGAGGTGAAGACGTCCACGACCCGCTCCGGCGGGGCGACCTCGAAGCCCAGGTCGCGATCGAGCACATCACCGATGACGGCGACCTGTTCAGCTGAGGTGATGACCTCCGGGCCGGTCAGCTCGTATGAGCGGCCCCCGTGTCCTTCGCCGGTAAGGACGGTCACCGCGGCCGCGGCGATGTCGGATTCGTCGATCGGGGCGCCCGGCTGATTGCCGATGAGACAGCGGGCCACTCCCGTCTCCCTGATGCCCTCGGCCCACCACGTCGAGTTGGAGTGGAACGGGCCGGGGCGTAGGAAGGTCCAGGGAACCCCGATATCGCGGACGGCCTCCTCGGCACGGCGGTGGTCGTCGGCGATGCCGTGCTCCAACGGATGCAGGACGGAGGCCGAAGACAGCAGGACGATGTGCTCCAGACAGCCTTCCCTGACGGGGGCGGAACCGGCGACCGCTTCGGCGAGGGCGGCGGCCTGGCCCGCGACGTCACCGCTCAGGATGACGAAGACCGACCGCACGCCCTCCAGCGCCGCCACGACCCGGGCTCCTTCGGAGACCGATCCCTGGAGCACCTCCACCTTCTCCGGCAATCCCGCGTGTTCGGGCGTGCGGCTCAGTGCTCGGACCCGATGGCCCTGTTCCACCAGCTCTTCGACGACGGGGCGGCCGACCGTGCCGGTCGCGCCCAGGACCAGGATCATTGTTCTCTCCCTCGCGAACGGGCCCGGGGCACCGTTGCCCCAGGAGGATTACCACCGGTTCTCGCGGTGCTCACGGACGCCAGCCCTGCGGCTCGGGCCACGGGGAACCCAGCTGGCGGTAGGTGCCCTGGTAGTCGGGCCAGTCGCGGTGGTCTCGGATCTTGCCGTCCACGAACCGAATCAGGTGGATCTGCTCGCCGGAGAACACCCGTCCCGTGGCGGGCATCCCGACGAGGTTGCCGATATGACGTCCGTACAGCACCAGGTTCGCGCGCACCCAGTCGCCCCGCTCCTCCAGGGAGACCTCCTCCAGGCGGGCCTCCTCGGAGAAGGTCATCCGCAGCCACTTGACCGCCATGGCGAAGGAGTCGGGGCCGACGAGGTCCATGTGCTCGATGGACGCCGGGTTCAGGTACTCGGGGTGGATGTACTCCGCCACGTCGTGGGTGTCGCCCGTGTTGTATGCCTTGACCATGCGGCGTACCGCGTCGAACTTCTCTGACATCTTTTCCTCAATTCGTGGGGGGATTTCTTAATGAGATGCTGGGGCCCAGTGGATTCGAAAGCAAGGGGGTTGCTGCCTTCTTTTTTCTCCTTCCAGCGGCGCATTAATGGGGTTCTATCATCCCTCCGTCCGGGCTCTACTGGGGGACAGGTTTCTTCCCGGAAGATGGCGCATGGAAAAGAATGGGTATTCAATTTTGGCCAGGTGGCCGCATTGTTCTTTGGTGTCCCGAGATTTAGGAGGAAGACGTGGACAGGGCGACGTACAAAGGGGAAGTCACCAGCGCGTTCAATGAAGCGGCTGCGCGCTACGACCGCCTCGGGGTCGAGTTCTTCACCCCGATGGCGAGGCGGTTGGTCGACCACGCACGGCCCGAGCGGGGGGACCGGGTTCTCGACATCGGGTGCGGCGCGGGTGCGTCCGTCTTTCCTGCCGCGGACCGGGTCGGCCCCCAGGGGAGTGTTCTGGGGATCGACATCGCGTCCGCGATGGTGGAGCAGACCGTGGAACAGGCCCGTGCCCAGGGCCGGGACAACGTCACCGCGCGCGTCATGGACGCCGAGCACCCGGACCTGCCGGAGCGCTCCTTCGACGTGGTGATGGGCGGCTACAGCGTCATCTTCCTGCCGGACGCACCGGCCGCCCTGAACCGCTACGTCCCCTTGACGGCTGACGGCGGGCGGCTGGCCTTCAGTACCCCAGTCTTCGACTCCGACACCTTCCCGTTCCTGCCCCCGGTTTTCACCGACCTCATCCCACGGTCGCTCCTGCGTGACCTTCCACCGGAGTGGCGGCCCGAGCGGCTCCAGCAGCGCTTCAACTCCTGGTTGGAGGACCCCGAGGACCTGATCCGGGCGGTGGAGGCGGCCGGCTACCGCGACGTGCGTGTTGTCGACGAACCGATCGACATGGTCGCGCGGTCGGGGGAGGCCTGGGTCGACTGGTCGCACACACAGGGAATGCGCCTGCTGTGGGAGCACCTCGCCGAGGCCCAGAACCGGGAGTTGCGACGGACGTTGATCACTGGGCTGGACGCCATGCGTTCCGGCGACGACCCCTTGACGATCGAGGTTCCGGTTCGCTACGTCACCGCCCGCGTGCCGAGGTAGACGGGGCCGGCTGTCCGCAGCGAAGAAGGCCCGTCCGCCCCGGTCCCTCGTCCGCCCGTGCTGCGGGCGACGCGACACGGGTCCCGGAGAAGACGAAGAAGACGGAACGCGGCCTCCGGACGGCGAAACCCGCCGTCCGGAGGCCGCGTTCTGCTTCCTCCGGACTCTGGCGTCAGTGACAGATCCCGACGTTCAGCGCACGGATCACTGCCTTCTCCTGGGCCTTGTCGAACTCCTGGTCCAGGGTGATGGAGCACTGGATACGCCGGGCACCGTCCCGCGTCGTGGCCACGAACGTCGCGTAGCCGGGGATTCCGGCGCCGTGTCCCCAGAGGTCGAGATCGGTGTCGTTGGCCAGGCGCATCAGCCCCAGGCCGTAGCCGATGCCCATGGGCAGGTCGTGGATCATCTCCGCTGGCAGAGGTGTGGTCATCTCGGAGAGCTCGTCGTCGCCGAGCAGGGTTCCGTCGAAGAGGGCCACCAGGAAACGGTCCAGGTCGCTCGTCGTGGAGATGATCTCGCCCGCGCACCCGGCCTCGGACGGATTCATGACAGTGACGTCCACGGATGAGCCGCCGATCTGCATGTAGCCGCGCGCGTGCGGCTCGGGCACGTCCGCGTCGTCACCGGGCAGGTGAGTGTCGCTCAGGCCGAGCCGGTCGATGACACGCTCACGGACCTCCGTGGAGTACGAGCGGCCCGTCAGCTTCTCGATGAGGAGCCCGATGACGAAGTAGTTGGTGTTGCAGTACTGGAACTCGCTACCGGGCTCGAACTCCAGTGGCTTGCCCGCTGCGATGGCGATGAGGTCTCGGGGGTCGTAGTGGTTGTGGCGGTCGCGTAGGAAGCGGTCCCCGGGCTTTTGGAAGGCGTCGGAGTAGTTGTACAGTCCGCTCGTGTGCTGGAGGAGGTTCCGGACGGTGATTCGGTGCCCCTCCGGCAGAAGCTCCGGCAGGTGCTGATCGACCTTGTCGTCCAACTTCAGGAGCCCTTCGGTGACGAGCTGGAGGACCACGGTGGACACGAAGGTCTTGGTGATGCAGGAGATACGGAAGTGCCCGTCGGCGGGGACCGGTTCGTCGGTACCCAGCTTCGCAGTGCCTGAAGTGACCGTGAACTGATGGTCCCCCTTGGTGACGCGGAACTGCACGCCGGCGGCGCCGGTCGCCACGATCTCGTCGATCGCGCGCTGTGTGGCCTCTTTGTGCGTGATCGTGTGCTGCTCCGTGCTCGTAGCTGCTATCGCCATGTTCCGGCTCCTGTTCGTCGGTTGCGGCCCGGTCCCGCCCGCCTCAGCGGGGGCGGACGGGGCCGACGATTGCTTCAGGCAAGGATCACCGCGGCTTCTGGAAGGTCGGCAGGGAAACGCTGGAGCCTCGAAGGCACGTGTCCTGACTGGGCTCGACCCTGTTTCAAGCGCCGCGACCTAGCTTCTGGGCATGGGTACTTCTTCTGACAGAACACAAGCTCGGGCCGTGATCGTCACGGGCGGAGGAACCGGTATCGGCAGGGCGGCCGCGCGCGCCTTCGCAGAGAGGGGAGACCGTGTCCTGGTCGTCGGGCGCTCCGAGTTGACGCTCCGGGAGACAGCCGACACACATCCCCGAATTCTGCCCTTGGTGGCGGACGTCTGTGAGCCGTCGGGACCGGAGGTCATAGTCAATGCCGCCCTGGAGCACCTGGGCGGGTTGGACATCCTGGTCAACAACGCGGCGACCGCGAGTTTCGCCGGTCTCTCGGAATTGGACCATGAGAGTGTCCGGGCCCAGGTGCAGACCAACCTGGTGGGCCCGATCCTGCTCACCCAGAAAGCGCTCAAAGCCCTGGAGGCCTCTGGGGGAGTGGTGGTCAACGTCGGCTCCGCTGGGGCACTCGGTTTGCGCAGTCTGGCGGGCAACGCCGTCTATGGTGCCACCAAAGCCGCTTTGGACCACCTGACCCGTACCTGGGCCGTGGAATTGGCGGACCGGGGCGTACGCGTGGTGGGTATCGCTCCGGGCCTGATCGACACGGGTGTCGGTGTCCGAGCTGGAATGACCCAGGAAGCCTATGACGACTTCCTGGCGGAGATGGCGCTGCGTATCCCGTCAGGCAGGGTCGGTGAGCCGGAGGAGGTCGGGAACTGGATCGTCCGGTTGTCGGAGCCCGAAGCCTTCTACGTGAACGGCACGGTCGTGACCATTGACGGGGGGCTGTCAGTGACCTGACCTGGGACAGGGAGGAACGGAGACGTCGGGCGGGCCCGCGGTGCCCGGGGGAAGGATTTTCAGGCACACTCCCGATGGTATTCCCGTCGGTGGTGTATTGGTGGATGCTTGGGTGCTGAAGCACCGTTTCCGGTGTGCAGAATTCGGTGTCCGCCCGCCCCGGACACACCTCAGGGCTATTGACATGGAGGAACCTTGAGCTCCATTCCCTTGTCTACTGACAGAGGAACACCGCACAGGCCTCAGCACCATGGGATTGCGCGTGGGACGGAACCCGAACCCCGTATGGCGAAGGCCATCACCATGGTGGTCATTTTCGGTTTCTTCGGTGTGGCGGTCTCCTATCTTCCGAGTGGAGACGTCCCCTCGGGAGGGGCCTCCGGGGGGATCACCGCGGCGCTGTTGTTGCTCGCCCTGCTGTTGTGCCTCCAGATGCTGCACTCCTTCCCTTCGCTGGCACCGCGGCTGAGTCACTACCGGTACCTGACACTGGGCGCCCAGGCCCTGCTCACCTACCTCCCGTTCCTGGTATTCGGGGAAGCATGGCTGGGGATGCCCGGTTTCCTCGCGGCCTCGGTCCTGCTCATCCTGCGCGCACCGCTCTCATGGATTCTGGTGGGAGCCGCCACGCTCAGCGTGCAGGTGATTCACTTCCTGCTGGGCTTCTCCCCCGGGGAACTCGCTTACAGCACGGTGTCCACGTTGATGACCTGTATGGTCGTGTACTCGTTGAGCAAGCTCTCCGATCTGGTGACGGAGACGCACAAGTCCAGGGCCGACCTGGCCCACCTGGTCCTGATCCAGGAGCGGCTGAGATTCGCCAGGGACCTCCACGACCTGCTGGGGTACAGCTTGTCCAGCCTGACCCTGCAGTGTGAGCTCGCCTCCCGCCTGATCAGCACGCAACCCGAGCGCGCCCGCCGCGAACTCGCCGAAGCCCTCGAATCCGCACGAGGCGCTCTGGCCGATGTCCGGTCCGTCGCGGAGGGCCTCCGTAGCATGTCCCTGGACTCGGAGGTGGCCTCGGCCGCCTCGATCCTGGCGGCGGCCGACATACGGTCGACGATTTCCATGGATGTGCCCGCGGGGAGTCTCACCGACCGTAGTGAGACGGTCCTGGCCATCATCCTCAGGGAGGCCGTCACCAACGTCCTCCGCCACAGCCGGGCCGAGAGCTGTGAGATCCGGGTCGAGTGCTCAGAGGGCCGTGCCCGTCTGTCCGTCGTCAACGACGGCCTGGCCAGCCGGGACCTCAATCACCTGAACGAGGACCGGGGCGACAACAGGCACCTCGGCGGTACCGGGATAGGCAACCTCACCGCACGGGTGAAGGTCCTGGGCGGGACCCTGACAGCGGAGCCGTGTGGCAGCGACACATATCGGCTGTCGACGGAGCTGCCCGCGGCCCCGCGGTACCGGCGGTCAGTGGTCTCCGGGACCAGCCTGTGTGAGATGACCGGACGGGGCCCATCGGGAACGAGCGCGCGTCCGTTCGTCTTCTAGCGGGGGTCCAGGCCCGTGGTCCACCGTCGAAAGGGTTCTCGCAGGATCGACGGTTCCAGGAGAGGTCATGGTCACTTTCGTCAACAGGTTCGAGGTCAGTGGTCCGGCGGCGGAGTTCGAGCGCGCCTTCGAGGCGACCTCGGACTTCTTCCGCGCACAGCCCGGTTTCGTCAGCCACCGGATGCTCCGGCACCTGGAACGCCCCGGTCACTACGTGAACCTGGCCGAGTGGCGGGACGTCGATTCCTTCCAGAAAGCCGTGGGGCACCCCGACTTCGAACCACACGTGCGAACCTTGCGCGCCCTCGCCACGAGCGACCCCGGCCTCTACACGCCCTTCCTGGAGAGGACGGCTGCGGATTCGGAGAGCCGAGGCTGAACCGCTTCCGCCGGTCCCGCGGTCCCGCCAAGAGGGCGGGACCGCGGGACCTCGGCTGTCCGGTCTCAGGCCGGGGCGGTGGCCGAGCCCGACCGGGAGCGCCCCTCCGCGAACTCCTTCGCGCACGCCAGGGTCATCCCGCTGTTCCTGCTCAGGGCCTGGCGGACGAACGAGCGGGCGTCGGCCACGGTGGCCTTCTCCCCCAACACGTTCGCGACGGCCTCAGCCCGGATGATGACGGAGTGGCGGGAGGTGACGTCGACCCCGCCCTCCGGTGCGCGCGTGATCCTCCACTCACCCGTGTGCGCCCTGAGGAGGGCCGGGGTGAGGGTCTGCTTGTAGACGATCCGATCCTCGTCGCGCAGACACACGCGCACGGACTCCGTGGTGTGCATGGAACCGTCCGCCGTGCGTGTGTCCATCGACATCCTTTGGACACCGGACCCGTCCTCGCTCAGCTCCAATCGGCTGACGTGTTCCAGGCGCGTCGGCCACAGGTCGGCGCGGTCCAGGAACTCCATGATTTTCGCGGCGGCCCCGTCGATCCGGACGGTGTCCTCGAACGAGAATTCCAGTTCGGCCAGGTCGTCGCCTGACTCGGCCAGGGACTTGGCGGCACCCAGCTCGGATTCGCTGTTGCGGTCCACGGCCTTGGTGATCCACTCGGTCAGTTGAGGGTCGTCGTCGACCGCGGTGAAGCCATGGTCCAACCAGAGCTCACAGCGCTCGTCCGTCACCGGGACGACCCTCCAGGTACCGCCCATGGACGCGACCGGGGCCTGGGAGACCTCCTGACGGAAGGCGATGGTGAGGCGATCTGGATCCAACTCCCGGCGCGAGGTCCACGACTTCACCTCGCCGTTGGCCGTAGCCCAGATCCGGACGCGTTCTTCGGTGTCACTACGCGCCAGGATCTCGACGTGCACGTTCGGTGCGAAGTACAGGGGCCATGACTCGATTGCGGAGATGAGTTGGTAGACCCGGGCGGCGGGCGACTCGACGGTGATGCTGTGGCTCATGTGCTGTTCCACTGTGGACACGGGGATCTTCCTTCCGGAGGTCGGGATCAGTAGTTGCCGAGGCCGCCGCAGACGTTGAGCGCCTGAGCGGTGATCGAGGCGGCGGTGTCGGTCGTGAGGTAGCCGACCAGGCCGGCCACCTCTTCGGGGGTCGAGTAGCGGCCGAGCGGGATCTTTGCCTGGAAGCGACGGAGTATCTCCGCCTCGTCCGTTCCCAGAGCGGAGGCGTAGCCCTGGCGAACCCGTTCGGCCATCGGGGTCTCCACATAGCCGGGGCAGACCGCGTTCACAGTCACCCCGGTCGTGGCCAGCTCCTTGCCCAGCGCTTTGGTGAATCCGATGACACCGTGCTTGGAGGCTGAGTAGGGGGCACCCAGCTCGACACCCTGCTTGCCGCCGGTCGAGGCGATGTTGACGATCCGCCCCCACCCGCGCTTACCCATGCCGCTCTCGTTGAGGACAGCCCGGGTGACTAGGAAGACGCTGTTGAGGTTCGTGTCGATGACGTCGTACCAGAGGTCGTCCTGGATTTGCGCGGTCGGTCCGCCACCGCTGCGCCCGGCGTTGTTCACCACAACATCGATCCGCCCACGGCTCGCGACTACGCCCTCCACCAGGGCACGGACCTGATCCGGGTCGCGCACGTCAGCCGGGGCTCCGTCGATGTCCAGACCGTCGGCGCGCAGTTTCGCGATGGTCGTGGAAACCCGGTCCGCGTCTCGCGCGCAGATGTGGACCAGCATGCCCGCTTCCGCGAGGGTCCGCGCCGTGCTGAGACCGATTCCGCTGGTCGCGCCGGTGACCAGCGCGACCTTCCTCTCCTCGCCGTTCATGATGTGTGTTCCTCTCCGCGGTTGTTCGGCCGCCCGCTTCGGACGGCAGGGTGGGATCGCTGGTCAGAGGCTCTCTACGGCCATGCTTTGGTTGATGGTTGCGAGGAGTTCCCGAGGGGTGGTGGCCGTCGCGACGGCTTCGTCCTCCAGGCGCACGTTGTGTTCGCGCTCCGCCATGCCCGCGGCCTGGAGCAGCGCCAATGAGTCGTAGCCGAGCTCCTCGAAGGGCACATCGGCGATGTCGCCCTCGAAATCAACGGATTCGTCCTGTCCCGCGCAGTCGCGCAGGATGCGCATGAGTTCGGTCAGAGCCATGATGGGCATGTCCTGTTCTCCTTGTCTGTCATGTTCTTTGTTGGGGAAAGTCTTGTCGGGGAGGCCCGACGTCCGTGTCAGAGGTCAGCGGCCCGCACGACGGCCGCGGCGTTGAACCCGCCCTGACCTCGGGCGAGCACGAGCGCTACGTCGACCCGGCCGTACCGGGGGGTTCCGGTCACCAGGTCGAGGCAGATACCCTCCGCCTGCCTGCCGACGTCGGCGGTGGGGGGCAAGACACCCTCGTGGACGCTGAGCAGGGCTGCGGCCAGGTCGAGTGAGGCGCCGCCCGCGCACAGCCGGCCGGTCAGGGTCTTCGGAGCGGTGACGGGCACGCCCCGGGAGCCGAAGACCCCGGAGATGGCGTCGGCCTCCGCACGGTCGTCGTCGGGTACCCCGCAGGCATCGGCGAAGACCACACCAACCTGGTCCGGTGTCACGTCCGCCTCGTCGAGGGCCTGTTCGATCGCGTATCGGAGACCGGGCTCGCCGCCAGCGCCGGGTGCGGGGTCGAAGGTGGCCGCGTAACCGGAGAGGGCGCCGTAGGCACGCGCGCCGCGCGCTCGGGCGGACTCGGGGGCTTCCAGAACGAGGAGCGCACCACCCTCACCCACGACATGCCCCCGAGCGTCGGCGCTGAAGGGCAGATAGGCGTGCTCCGGGTCGTCCGACGTGCTGAGCCGACCCGAGGAGAGCAGAGCCGTCCACCCCCAGGGGCAGAGGGAACCGTCCACCCCTCCGGTCAGCATGAGCTCGGCGTCCCCGCGCAGCCGCCTTCGAGCCTGAGCGACCGCGTCGAGACCTCCGGCCTCACCGGTCACCAGCACCCCGCTCGGCCCGCGCAGGCCGTGCCGGATGGAGATCTGCCCGGTGTTGACCGCGTAGAACCACGCGAACGACTGGTAGGCGCTCACGTGCCGGGAGCCCTTGCTCCACAGGGCCTGTAACTCGCGTTGGCCGAACTCGAAGCCGCCCGCCGAGGCCGAGGTCACCACTCCGGCCGCGTACTCGGGTAGAGCGGACGTGTCCACACCCGCGTCGGCGAAGGCCTCCGCCGACGCGGCCAGTGCCAGCCGCGTCATGTGGTCGGTCTGCGGGATCAGTCGGCTGGGCAGGTGCTCGCTGGGGTCGAAGTCGCGGACCTCCCCGGCCATTCGCGCGGGGTAGGAGTCGGCGTTGAACCGGGTGATGGGGGCGATGGCGCGCTCACCCGCCAGGGTCGCCCGCCACCATGGACCGGTGCCGAGCCCGTTCGGGGCGGCCACGCCGATCCCGGTGACGACCGGTGCGGTCGCCCCCGGGACTCCCCGGTCCAGCCCGGCCGCCTCCGCCATCGCTGTCCGAACAACCATCGTCATCCCCTCTTCGGCTTGCTCAGGAGCATGGCGCTCTGGAAACCGCCGAACCCGCTGCCGACGGTCAGGACGGTGTCGACCCTGGTCTCCCGCGCCGTGATCGGCGTGTAGTCGAGGTCACACTCCGGGTCCGGTTCGTGCAGGTTCGCGGTGGGCGGCACCACCCCGTTCTCGATGGCCAGGGCGCTGGCGGCGATCTCCAGAGAACCGATGGCGCCGAGGGAGTGGCCGATCATGGATTTGATCGAACTGATCGGCACCCGGTACGAGTGCTCGCCCAGGGCGCGCTTGAACGCGGCCGTCTCGTGCCGGTCGTTCTGCTTGGTGCCGGAACCGTGGGCGTTCACGTAGTCCACGTCGGTGCGGTCCAGACGCGCTCGGTCCAGGGCGGCGCGGATCGCCTCGGCCATCTCGGAGCCGTCGGTGCGCAGACCGGTCATGTGGTAGGCGTTGGAGCGCGAGGCGAAGCCCGTGATCTCGGCGTAGACGTGCGCGTCTCGCCGCCGCGCCAACTCCATCTCCTCTAGGACGAAGACTGCCGAACCCTCGCCCAGGACGAAGCCGTTCCGGGTGCGGTCAAAGGGGCGCGAGGCGTGCTCGGGGTCGTCGTTGCGCGGCGAGGTCGCCCGGATCGCGTCGAAGCAGGCGAGCGTGATGGGTGAGATGGGCGCGTCGGTCGCGCCGGCGACCATGGAGTCGGCGGCTCCCTCCCGGATCAGTTCGACGGCGTGGCCGACGGCGTCCAGGCCCGAGGTGCACCCGGTGGAGACCACGGAGACCGGCCCCTGCGCGCCCACCTCCCAGGCGATCCTCGCCGCGAAGGAACTGGGGACGAGGTGGTCGTAGAGGTTCGGGGTCGCATGCTCGTGGTCCACGAGCCATCTCGCCCCGCGATCGCTGACCACCGAGTACTCGGTGTCGAGACTCATGGTGGCGCCGACGGCGGTGCCGATGGTGACGCCGGTCCGGTGGGGGCGCCGGGGAGGGTGCACGAACCCGCTGTCAGCCAGCGCCTGGCGTGCGGCGACCACGGCCAACTGGGTCGCCCGGTCCATTTTCTGGGCCTGGTGTTCGGGCAGGCCTTCCGTCGCCGGGTCGAAATCGCACTCGGCCGCTATGCGCGAGCGGAAGGGTGTCGCGTCGAACAGCGACACCGCTCGCGTCGCGGTACGGCCCGCGGTCAGTGAGTCCCAGAACTCCTTGGTGTTCCTTCCTCCGGGAGCGACCACTCCGATACCCGTGATGACGACGCGCCGGTTCATTCCGCTCTCCCTGTTTTCAGGCGTATCGCCCGGACTTTCGTTCGGTCTCGCGATTCGCCCACCGCGCCGGTCATCCCGGCTTCCTCCGCGATCAGGGCGGGGACCCGTGTGTCGTGGGCGAAGAAGTGGCCGCCCCGTACCGTGCGTTCCGTGAAGCCCGCCCGGGTGCGGTCGGCCCAGCCGGCCATCGCCCCCGGGGGCACGAGGGGGTCGTCGAGCCCGCTGACGGCGAGGATCGGGCTCGATATCGCACCTTCCGGAAAGGGAGGGGTGGCGTCGGCCAGAGCGATGGCCAGCCGAAGGTCGGCGCGCAGGACCGGCAGTACGAACCTGCTCCAGATGCCTTGGTCGACCGTGGCGCCGTCGGTTGGGGTCCTGAGCGACGCTATGAACTCCAGTAACGTCGCGTCGGTCAGCTCGGTGCCGCTCAGTGGTGGTCGCGGCGGCGACGGGGACACCGCGCCCAGGGCCACCAGGTCCGGTGGCCGGTGGCCTTCGGTTTCACGGCGGAGGGTCCACCGGTGTGCCACGAGGCCGCCGAGGCTGTGTCCGTAGAGCACGTGGGGACGATGACCCACCAGCGGGTCCAGCAGGTGTTTCAGGTACTGGTCCAGGTCCGAGGGGTTGGTGATCCTCGGTTCCCGGAAGCGCGGACCTCGTCCGGGAAGCTGGACCGGTAGGACCTCGGCAGCACCGTCGAGCACGCGTGACCAGCCCGTGAACGCGGAGGGGCCGGCACCCGCGTGGTGGAAGCAGAGCAGTACGGGCCGTTCCCGGGCGCTCATCGGTCCACCCAGGCGACAGCTCTGGTCCAACCCGCTCCCGCACCGGAGATCCGAACCGGTAGCGCGCTGACCGTGAACCCGTGGGGGGACGGCAGGTCCTCCAAGTGGGACAGGCGTTCGATCTGGCAGTAGGGGCGGTGTCGGCCGACCAGGTGGGCCGGCCACAGGACGGAGGGGTCGCCGGTTTTCTGGTATGCGCCGATCATGTGGGTGAAGGGCGCGTCGAGGCTGAAGGCGTCGGTGCCGATGACGCGGACACCGAAATCGAGCAGGAACTCGACGGCGGGACCGTCGAGTCCGACGAAGTCGGTGAAGTAGCGCTGGGTGCCAGCGTGGCGGTCGGCTCCGGTCCGCAAGAGGACGATGTCCAGGGGAGAGGGGGTATGGCCCGCCTCCTTCAGCCCCTGTTCGAGCCGATCGGGGCCCACGGTCCCGACGCCGGCGTCCGAGATATCGAGGACCACCCCCGGCCGCACGAACCAGTCGAGGGGCATCTCGTCGATGTCGGCGGGACGGCCTCCATCCTCGGGGGTGCCGTAGTGCGAGGGGGCGTCCACGTGGGTGCCGGTGTGGCTCGTCAGGCTGATCCGGTCCAGGGACAGCAGCTCGCCGCCGGGCAGCGTGCTCGGGTCGAAGTCCACCCCGAAGTGCTCGCGCATCTCCCGCGCCATGTGGCGGGCTCCTTCCTTCGCCGACACGATCTCGTGTGTGACCGGGTCCGGCTCCCACCCTGCGGCGTCGATCGCTGTGGACAGGTCGATGAGGCGCATGGATCCTCCGTCGGTTGTCAGGGGCCCAGACGGGCCGGGCTCACGGACATCGCGTGGTGGAAGACGTTCAGGGGGTCGTACCGTGCCTTGACATGTCGCAGGCGGTCGTAGCCGTCCCCGTAGTACAGGCGGCTCCAGGGGACCCCGGAGGTATTCCATTCCGCCGAGAGGGTGTCGCTGTCCGGGAAGTTCACGAAGCAGCCGTCGTTGGCCTCACCGGGTGCCGGGACGCCGCCGGTGGCGGCGTGGACGTCTCGGTAGAGCTCGCGTATCCAGGCCAGGTTGGCCGTGTCGAGCGCCGGGTCGTGCCAGGCGTTGATGAAGAGGGCCTTGAGGACGGAGTCGCGTTGGGGCAGGGCTGTCGCGTGTGAGGGCACCGAGTTGACGCGGCCCCCGTAGGACTGGAGGGACACGGAGGCGCTGGCGGCACTGTGCTCGGCTCCGCGCAGCCGGTCGTAGAGAGTGTCTATCTGGTCCCGGTCGAAGCCGCGCCGGAGGTGGGACGCCTTGATCTTGAGCCGGCCGGTCTCGTTATCCTGTGCGTCGGCGAGGGACCGGACCGAGGGGAGCCAGGCGAGCGTCTCGGTGGTCGAGGACAGGTGTGCGGCGGTGACCCCGTCGGTGAGGGCACGGAGGTGTTCGTCGAGCAGTCGGCGGGCGTCGGGGACGTCGGCGTCCATGTGGGCGAACGCGGCGGCGGCCAGGGGATTACCGTCGGTTCCGCGGCCGAACAGCACCAGCCCGCTGAAGAGCCCCGTGTAGGGCGAGTCCGGCGCGCTGTTCAGTTCGTGCCAGCGGCCGTGGTTGCCGACCAGCGCGCGGAAGGAGTCGCGGTCCATGTCCTCGCCGGCCCACAGGGTGCTGTGGGTCAGCACCCAGGAGGGAGGGCGGGGCAACAGCAGGGACGGGTCCGCCCCGGTGGTGCCGGGGGTGCGGAACCAGTACCTGGTCACGACACCGAAGTTCCCCCCTCCACCTCCGGTGTGGGCCCACCACAGGTCGTGGTGCGGGTCGTCCTCCTCACGTGAGGCGACGACGGCCCGGGCCCGCCCGGAGGGGTCGACCACGACCACCTCGACGGCCTGGAGGTGGTCCACGACGGTTCCGTGGCTTCGGGAGAGCGCCCCGTAGCCGCCGCCCTGAACATGGCCTCCCATGGCCACGGATCTACTGGCCCCTCCCGGAAGCGTCACGCCCCAGCCGTCGTGGAGCTTCTCGTAGACGTCGAGCAGGCGGGCCCCGGGGCCGACCTCGAACGCCCCTCGCCCGGAGTCGAAGGAAACGCCGTCCATCGCGGAGAGGTCGATGACCGTATGGACGGAGGAGTCGGAGACGAAACCCTCGTAGCAGTGGCCGCCGCTACGGACCGTGACGCGCCGCCCGGCTGCCACCGCCTCTTCCACCGTGCTCACCACGTCCTCCGTGCGGTGCGCCAGACGGAAGGCTTTCGGGCGGCAGGGGAAGCGTCCGTTCGCGGAGCGCTGAGCCAGCGGTTCGTAACGGGGATCGTCGGGTGTGATGGTCTCGACGCGTCCGGATCCGACCGGGTCGGTCGCGGAGGAGACGGTTCGCTCAGGCAAGGTCGTCCCTCGTCACCTTCCGGGAACGGACGAGGAACGTCTCTCCTTCGACGACCAGGACGTCCTCACACACGCAGATCCTGTGGATCCACGTCCTCCCGCCCTCCGGGCCCTCTCCGACAGTCGAGGCGAGGACCTGGGTGTAGGCACGGACCCACAGCGTCCTGTCGTTTCGGGGCTGGACGTCTATTACGCCCTGCCAGTGGCGGTGCCTCTGGCCGCTTTCGGCCAACTTGCGCCGCCCCTCACGGACGGAGGCGATGAGATCCTCCCTGCCCCGCGCCGGTTTCGGCAGTGTGGGAACGTCGAACACGGCGTCCTCGGTGAATTGCGCCGCCCATTCTTCGGCTCTTCCTGAGTCCAGGAGTTGCATGTGCCGGGCGTAAAAACCCTCGACACGTGCGTGGAGCTCTCCGAAGGGGAGATCGATAAGGCTCTGTAGTCGGGTGATCTCTTTCTGTATTCGCATGGTCACTCCGATCGTCTGCGTTGCTTCAACTCTTCGCTCACACGTTCTGGCCAGGGATTCGAGTCGCGTTGGAGATTCGCTAGAAATCCGGTCCAGGGCGGCTTCGGTCGGAGTCCCCCGGCGGTGTGCGTTGTCTAGGCCGCCTGCTTGTGGGGTTCTTACGCTCTTGAAATGGACTTGCTACTCTTGCCGTCAGGTCGAGAAAGTTGGACATGGGGAGGTCGTTGAAAAATCGACCGGAGGTGATCTTGACAAGTTCGTTCAGCTGCTTCGGTTGAGCCGGAAGTCCCGTTCTCGTAGGTCTGGGTGTCGAAGATCTCGTGGGTCGCCTTGTCCTTTGCCACCTGCGATTAATTGTGGTCGTGGAGTCTGTAGTCATGGAAAGGCGGCGTGAATGTCTATCATTCATAGAGATACGTTCGGGGAGGCGGAATGATTCGTGTCCTGCTCGCCGAGGACATGCGCTTACTCCGGATGGCACTGACCTCACTCCTGGAACTGGAGGAGGGCATCGAGGTGGTCGCGAGTCTGGAGAGGGGTGACGCGATTCTCCCCGAAGCTCTGGGGGCCAAGCCCGACGTGGCACTCCTGGACATCGACCTCCCCGGTATCGACGGGATCAGTGCCGCGGGGCAGCTGCGCGAGCAGTTGCCGTCGTGCCGGGTCATCATCCTCACCAACCTCGGCCTCCCGACGAACCTGAGGCGCGCGTTGAACGCCCGGATCTCGGGATTCCTTCTCAAGGACATCCCCCCGGGCCGCCTGGCCGCATCGATCCGCGCGGTGATGGAAGGTGAGAGGGTGATCGACCCCCAGATCGCCTTGTCCGCGCTCGAATCGAGGGAGAGCCCGCTCACGGAGCGGGAGACACAGGTGCTGCGGCTGGTCGCCGAGGGGGTCGACGTCCCCCAGGTCGCCCGGCAGCTGTTCCTCACCCCGGGGACGGTCCGGAACTACCTCACCACCGCCGTGAACAAGCTCAGGGCCCGCAACCGCATCGACGCCGTACGCATCGCCGAAGAAGAGGGCTGGCTCTGACCTCGCACACCTGTTGGTGACCCAGCGTGCCCCAACCCCGGGGGCAGGCGGGCACGGCCTCGATGACGCTGACCACACGTTCGGTGTCGGCGCCGACCCGCTCCGCGCTTACCCCGAAGGTCAGCGGCTCCCCGGACATCACGTCGGCCACCCCGACCACGCGCTGTACTAAGCAGCACGGCTCGATTCCCTTCAGACACAGGGGGTGCAAAGGTGCACCTTGTGCGCTCTCTTTTGGCGGCGCGGGTCGGCCGGAGTGCGGTGGGCGGCGCTTGGACAGCGGGGGCTTTACCAGTGCTGGGGACACGCTCTTCTAGAGCACGCCAGTGGCCCCGGCGACGCGTAGCCCCGGAGGACGAGCGCCAAGGCGAGCAGGGCCAGGACGGCAGCCTGGCGGAGGAGTGCGGGCATACGGCGGAAGAGCCCCGGAACCAGGAGGCCTCGGCTGCGGCGCCGTGGCGGTTCCACCTGGGTGGGGCGAGTTCGGCGGGTGAAGGGTGTCGTCGGGGGTTTCCGGCCCTCGGGGGAGTGGGTCGGGCTCATGGCGCTTCCTCCTGGCGGTCGGTGCGGGTTCGGGTGGTGCCGATCTTCGCCCGGGGACGCGACCGGGGAGAGGGCCGAGCGGTTGCGGACAAGCCGGATCACGGCCGCTTGGGGCGGGGTGTGCGCGGGGTCGGGGGAAAGCGCGGAGGGGGCCGGTCGGATTTCCTTGGGAAGTCGCGATCCGAATACTTGTACGAATCGGCCGCACGCAAAGCACCGAGGGCGGCTGCCGGTGGCTGGCGGGTCGGGGTCGAAAATCGGCGCCCGGTTGAAGCGCTTCGGAGAACCTGGTGGCCAGGTTGGATTCGGCCGGTGCGGTACCCAGTCGGTGCGGTGCTCGGCTGGCGGTGGGTTCAGCTGGTGGTGTGGTCAACAAGACCCTTGTGCCCTTCGCGGTCAACCACCTCGCCCAGGCGGCCGGTATCGCCTCCCTGGACGCGCAGGAGGAGCTCTTGGAGCGGGTGGCCACCACCGTCAAGGAGCGTGAGCGCGTCCGTGAGGCCCTGCTGGCCTCCGGGTGGACCGTGCCCCCCACCGAGGCCAACTTCGTGTGGCTGCGTGCGGGTGAGGACACCCTGGACTTCGCCGCGGCCTGCGCGGAGGCCGGTGTCTCGGTGCGTCCGTTCGATGGCGAGGGTGCTCGCATCAGTATCGGCACCTCTGAGGAGAACGACGTGTTCCTGTCGGTGGCCACCACCTACGCCAAGCGTCGCTGACCCTCGTTCCACCGGCCGGGCGTGACACAGGGGTCACACGCGAACGGGGGCGGGCTCCCATCGGAGCCCGCCCCCCGTGGACGGCTGGGTGTGAACGTGGGGGACTACTTGCCGGCCGCGTCCTTGTCCAGTTTCTCCACGATCAGTCGGTAGAGCTGGCGAGGGCGGCCGGGCTGCAACGTGCGGTTGGGTGGCAAGGGCCAGGCCAGACCCTCCTCCACCAGGGTGCGCAGCAGGCGACGCGCGGTCCGGGAGGTGACCCCGAGCATCCGCCCGGCGTTCTCCGCGTCGACGACCAGGGGACCGTCCTCCTCGGCGATCTTCTCCGAGAGCCGGACGAGGGTCTCGCGCCCCTTGGTGCGCAGGGGCTCGGAGGACTGCCGTGCGGGGGCGCGCTGGGCCGGGACCAGGGAACGACCCTCACGGTCCACCGCGAAGCTCTGTCGGGAGGCCTGAGCGCGGTTCAGGGCCGCGCGGGCGTGCGATTCCGCGTCCTGGGTGGTCCGACCCATGCCGATCCCCACCTCGATCGCGATACCGAGTTCCGCCTTGATCCGCTCCACGAACGGTGGCTGCCGGAACCCCTCGGTCGCGGTGACCAGGGAACCGCGGGTGGCCGTGATCATGAACGAATGATCGTCCAGCCGGTGCGCGGTCGCGTTGATCCGATGCGCCTCTTGGAGCAGGAGCCGATGCAGGGACAGCCGCAACTCCTCACGCCAGTAACGAGGCGTGGAACGACGAGAGGAATCGCGCAGCGTGGGCACGTCGACCACGACGACGCCCAACTGGGCCTCCTCCAGACGGTGGTGGGCCCCCAGCAGCCCCGCGGTCTGCAGCGCGCTGCGGACCCCGGCGTTGGTGGGACGCAGCCGGATCACCGGCACGCCGATGGCCTCCAACCGCTCGGCGACCCCACGTACGCAGGTGATCGCCATCCGGGTGGCCTTACGTCGCCACAGTCCCTCGTGGAACGAGGTGAGCTGGGCGGTATTGGTCAGTTCCTCGTGCACGTGGATACCGTCCACGGGCAGGTCGACCTCGGAGTAGGCCTCCACCACGTCGGTCCGACCGAGCACGTCCAGACTCGCTCGGGTCGGATCGAAACGGTCGTCCAAGGTCGCTCGGAGCAAGGCTTCGTGCAGGCTGGCCCCGCCGAGCGGCACGAAGGTCGCGGGCATGGTCAGAACGCCCGCCTTCCGCGCGAACTCGTAGGGGACGGGGCTGGCGAACAGATAGGCATCGATCGCCGACCCCAGCCTGACGACCTTGTCCGTCGCCTCTTGCTCATCTCGGTACGCGGCGGCGATGAGTCTGGCGTTGAGGGGTCCTGTTGACCCAGGCCCCATGAGCATGACCCGCTCGACCACCTCATGGGGACCTATGACGCCGATCGTCAAATCGCCAGTACGCTGGGCACTCACCTCGGGTTGCTCCCCGCTACCATTCCACGCTCTTCACTATGTGCGCCCACTGGTTTTCCCGACCCGATCTCTGTCACGGCATTGCCGAGATCGTACCCATTGTGCGGGGCCAAAGAAGATCGTTTTCCGTATCAACGCCGAAAGCCGGAGTGGGAGGAAGCCCCCACCCTGGCTTGAACTGCGCTTATGACTCCTACGAGACGTCGACGCGTTCCACGTCTCCGCCCAGTGCGGCGAGTCGCTGCGCGAACTGAGAGTGACCACGATCCACCAGATAACCGGGCGCGACGATTGTCTCACCTTCGGCGACCAGTCCGGCGAGGACCAGAGCGGCACCCGTACGCAGGTCGTGTGCGATCACCTCGGCGCCGCGCAGGTTCGTGGAACCGTGCACGATGGCGCGGGTGCCCTCGACCTCGATCTTGGCGCCCATCTTGTTGAGCTCGTCCGCCAGTGCGAAGCGGCCATCGTAGATGGCCTCGTGGATGTAGCTCTCACCCTCGGCCAGAGTGGCCAGGGCCATCAGCGGAGACTGCAGGTCCGTGGCGAAGCCGGGGAACGGCGAGGTGACGGCGTTGATCGGGCGCAGTGGCACCGAGGGGTCCCTCTGCACGTGCAGGACGGCACCCTCCTGGGAGAAGCCCACGCCCATCTGCTCGAGTTTCCAGCGGGCCACGCCCAAGTGGTCCAGGTTGGCGCCCACCAGGCTGACCTCACCACCGGTGGCGGCGACGGTCATCGCGAACACACCGGCATCGATGCGGTCGGACATGATGGTGTGCTCGACCGCGGTGAGCTCATCGACCCCCTCGACGGTGATCAGTCCGGTGCCACCACCGGTGATCTTGGCTCCCATGGCGCTGAGGAACTCGATGACGTCCAGGACCTCGGGTTCCAGGGCCGCGTGTTCGATCACGGTGGTTCCGGGAGCCAGCACGGCCGCCATGATGAGGTTCTCGGTGCCGGTGTGGGACGGGGTGTCCAGGTACAGACGACCGCCGCGGAGCCTGCTCGCCTCCACGTTGATGTGGTTGCGCTCGGGGTCCTCGGTGACCTCCGCTCCCAGCCGGGCGAAGCCCCGGTAGTGGAAGTCCAGGTTGCGACTGCCCAGGTTGCAGCCGCCGACGCCCTCGATACGTGCGCGGCCGGTGCGGTGCATCAAGGCCGGGACGAAGAGCACCGAGCCGCGAAAGCGGGCCGCGATATCGGCGGGGGGGAGGGCACGTTCCGGATCATTGAGACGAGAAGCGTCGATCACGACCGTGCGCTCGGCCTCATGGAAAGCGACCTTGGCGCCCACGTGCTCGGCGAGCTCGAGCGCGCGGTACACGTCCTCGATGACGGGGACGTTCCGCAATACGGTACGTCCCTTGGACGCCAACAGGGCGGCCCCGATCATCGGCAGGACGGCGTTCTTCGCGCCTTGGATGAACGCCGTTCCGCTGAGGGGGCGCCCGCCGCGGACGCGGTAACGAACCTCCTGGCCCATGCTCATGTGCTCCTTTGTGAGGCAGATGTGAAAAAAGGTGACCCTTGTCGGGTTTCGCCTATGTCGGTTTTAGACGCGGGTTTCCCCTGGAACGTTGCGATCATCTTGCGTTTGACCTGCGCGGCCGATGAACCGGTAGGTTCGCGAAGACTCTATAGCAAAGGCCGATGTCGACCGGCCCGAAACGTGGTATACCCGCAGATCGTGGATGGAGTCCCGCCGAACGACCAAGGAGGCGTTACACCTGAGGGGGAGACCAAGGGTCATGCGTATGCCTAACCGTTACTCCGGTATCGCACACGACTCCCCACCATACGCGCTCTCACGGCCCGGTCGACGACCGCGTGTGTTGAATCACTCGTGAGTCCCACGTCGAAGAGCCGGCTTCGTGCCGGTCAGACGCTCGTAGATCTCCTTGTCGCGGGACAAAGTGCGTTCCACCACGTCATCCGGAAGTCCCGGGGCGGGGTGCTCAAGGCACGGTCCCATCCTGAGGCGGGCGAGGTCCACCGGTCGCGAAGCACCTGTTCGTGGAAGGAAGGCCGGGCACCACCGGCCTTCACTCGGTCTCCATGCCTTCGGTGTGTCGCCGAGGGGCACTGAGCTTCCAGGACCGCTCAGAGCTCGGCCGCGGCGCGTTCGGCGATGTCGGTGCGGTGGAAGGAACCGCGAAGCTCCACCCGGCCCACCGCCGCGTAGGCGCGCTCACGGGCCTGGCGCAGGTCCGTTCCCGTTCCCACCACGCTCAACACACGGCCGCCGTTGGACTTGACGTCGCGCACCCCGTCCCAGGCGGTACCGGCGTGCAGGACGTAGGCGCCCTCCAGGGCGTTCGCGGCGTCCAGGCCACCGATGACGTCACCCTTGACCGGGTCGCCCGGGTAGTTCTCGGCCGCGACCACGACGGTCACCGCCGCACCGGACTTCCACTGCAGTGAACCGATCGCTCCCAGGTCACCGGTGTCGGTGGCCTGCAGGACCCCACCGATCGGGGTGGCCAGCCGGTCCAGTACGACCTGGGTCTCCGGGTCGCCCAAACGCGCGTTGAACTCCACCACGCGCGGGCCGCGCGAGGTCAGGGCCAGACCCACGTAGAGAAGCCCCTGGTAGCGCTGGCCACGGCGGTTCATCTCGGCCAGGGTCGGTCGTACGACCGTCTCCATGACCTCGTCCACCAGACCGGTGGGTGCCCACGGCACGGGCGCGTAGGCGCCCATGCCACCGGTGTTGGGCCCTTGGTCGCCGTCGTAGGCGCGCTTGAAGTCCTGGGCCGGTAGTAGTGGCAGCGCGTGCGTGCCATCGGTGAGCACGAACAGCGACACCTCGGGGCCGTCCAGGTACTCCTCGATGACGACCCGACCGCACTCGCGCGCGTGCCGCTCGGCCGAGGCGCGGTCCTCGGTCACCACGACGCCCTTGCCCGCGGCCAGCCCATCGTTCTTGACCACGTAGGGCCCGCCGAACTCGTCGAGGGCCTCGGAGACCTGGCCTGCGGTACGACAGACCCGGGCCTTGGCCGTGGGCACCCCCGCGGCCTCCATGACCTCCTTGGCGAAGGCCTTGGAACCCTCCAGCCGGGCGGCCTCCTTGTCGGGGCCGAACACCGGGATGCCACGCTCACGCAGGGAGTCGGACACCCCTGCCACGAGTGGAGCCTCCGGTCCGATCACGACCAGTTCGGCGCGGATGCGTGCGGCCAACTCGGTCACGGCGAGCCCATCCGTCACGTTGATGACGTGGTTCTCGGCCAGGTCCGAGATACCCGGGTTGCCGGGAGCACAGTGGAGATCGGTGACGCCCGGATCGAGGGACAGGGCGCGGACGAGTGCGTGCTCGCGGCCTCCGCCGCCGAGAACGAGCGCTTTCACTGAAGGGGGCCTCTTCTTTTCTTCTGGCTGGAGGAAGGACGTTGGTCGACGGGTCAGACCAGGGATCGCAGCGCGAGGGTCTCGTCACGCCCGGGGCCGACACCGATGGCGGAGATGGGAGCGCCCGCCATCTCCTCCAGAGTACGCACGTAGGCCTGAGCGTTCTTGGGGAGATCATCGAATTCCCGGACGCCGGTGATGTCCTCGGACCAGCCGTCGAAGTACTCGTAGATCGGGGTGGCGTGGTGGAAGTCGGTCTGCGTCATCGGGATTTCGTCATGGCGCACACCGTTGACGTCGTAGGCCACGCACACGGGGATACGCTCCAGACCGGTGAGCACGTCGAGCTTGGTCAGGAAGAAGTCCGTCACGCCGTTGACGCGGGTGGCGTAACGAGCGATCGGAGCGTCGAACCAGCCGCAGCGGCGGGCACGGCCGGGGGGNCGCAGCCACTCGCCCTGTTCGTCGAGGAGCTCGGTGGGGAACGGGCCGGAGCCGACACGGGTGGTGTAGGCCTTCAGGATGCCCACGACCTTGCTGATGCGGTTGGGGCCGATGCCGGCACCGGCCGCGGCGCCCCCGGCGGTGGGGGAGGAGGAGGTGACGAAGGGGTAGGTGCCGTGGTCGATGTCCAGGAGAGTGCCCTGGGACCCCTCCAGGTAGACGGTCTTGCCCTCGTCCAGGGCCTTGTTGAGGATCAGGGAGGTGTCGGCGACGTAGGGGCGCAGCTGCTCGGCGTAGCCCAGGTACTCCTCGATGATCGGCTCGGCCTCCAGGGCCCGCCGGTTGTACACCTTGGTGAGGAGCTGGTTCTTGTCGTTGAGGGCCAGTTCGATCTTCTTGCGCAGGATCTTGGGGTCGAACATGTCCTGCACCCGCACGCCTTGGCGGGAGACCTTGTCGGCGTAGGCCGGGCCGATCCCGCGACCGGTGGTGCCGATCTTGCCCTTGCCGAGGAAACGCTCACTGACCTTGTCCAAGGCCCGGTGGTAGGGCATGATCAGGTGCGCGTTGGCGGAGATGAGCAGCCGGGAGGTGTCCACGCCCCGGTCCTGCAGGCCACGCAGCTCCTCGAACAGCACCCCGGGGTCGATGACGACACCATTGGCGATGACCGGGACCACGTTGGCGGAGAGGATGCCGGACGGGAGCAGGTGCAGGGCGTATTTCTGGTCGCCGATGACCACCGTGTGGCCGGCGTTGTTCCCGCCTTGGTAGCGGACTACGTAGTCCACCTGCTCACCGACCAGGTCGGTGGCCTTGCCCTTGCCCTCGTCGCCCCACTGGGCACCCACGAGCGTGATCGCCGGCATTGGTCTCTACCTCTTCGCTCGACACCTGAACAGGGCTTTCCCACCCCGAACATGGATCAGCCCCTGGCGCAAGGCAGCGACAGGGGCCGTTGCGTATTGAGCGTACACGAACTGGGACTCCCGGTTGAGGGGGCTTCGGGGCCCCGTGGTGGGTGTGCGGGGCGGCGGGCCGGGGGAAAAGGACGCCGTGCCCTTCTCCCCCGGCGGTGGGCGGGGCTCAGCCGTTCAGGGCCTTGTCGGCTTCGGCGCTGGACTCGCGCAGGAAGCTCGCGCAGCGCTCGGCCTCCTCCGTGTCACCGATCGCCTCGGAGGCCTTGCCGAGGGCATGCAGCGCGCGAAGGAAACCACGGTTGGGCTCGTGTTCCCACGGGATCGGGCCGTGTCCCTTCCAACCGGAGCGACGCAGCTGGTCCAAGCCCCGGTGGTAGCCGGTGCGGGCGTAGGCGTAGGCGGCCACCGGGCGTCCGTCGGCCAGGGCCAGTTCGGCCAGGCTCGCCCAAGCGGCGGAGTAGGACGGGAAACGCCCGGCGACCGGTGTGGGGTCGTCGCTGGCGGCCAACGCCTCACGTGCGTCGACGTCGTCGGCCAAGCGCGTCTCGGGCGGCTCGTTCAGTAGGTTCTGGTGCAGGTTCATGTCTCCCATCCTGCCACCGGGTCGCTGCGTGCCCAGGAAGGCCGGACTCACTCCGCGTCCGTTCCACGCGGTCGGGCCCCAGGAGTGGAGCCGTGGGTGATCGCGTGAGCTCCCACCGCCATCACCGCCAGAGTGATCGCCAGTGCCCATATCGTCGCCCCGGCCAGCAGCTCCGGAGCCGTCCACCCCTGGCTCCCCACGTACGCGTACGGCACCACTCGGTACAGCCCTGGCACCATGTTGCAGGCCACGGCTCCGAGAAAGATCCCGGTGAGCACCACCAGACCTGAGGGCACCGCCCCCAGAAAGGGTGCCAGCAGGTACACGGTGGAGGTCGCCAACAGAACGTTCGTCACCAGGAGCCAGGTGTTCTCGGTCCCCGAAGCGGACGAGAGCAGGACCAAAGCCACGGCCACCACGGATAGCACGCCAAGGGTGGCCACCATGGCCGCCCGAACCCGGGTTCGCGTGCCCCCCAGCCGGTCCCACGTCCACAAGCGAGGACGGTTCGACCAGGCGCCCACCATGGCCGCGCACACGCACAACAGTTCGGCGATGGGAATCCGCTGTTCCTCATGGGGCCAGTCGAACACCGCGACCGGCACCACGGTGCCGGCCGTGGCCAGACCGAGTGCCACCGCCACGATGGCCGAGAGCATCGTGCCGAGCATCGGAAGCAACGAGGGGCGTAGTGCTAGGACCACCAAGGCAACTCCTCCGGTTCCACCTCGCACACCGCCAGGCGGTCCTCGTTCCGGTGGATCCAGGTACGGACCTCGTCAAGGTCGGCACCGGCGAACAGACCGTCTTCGTGGTCACCGTTCTCGAAGGCCCGTGAGGCCAACCACGCTTGGAGTCCCGCCAGTACGGCCGCTCGGCGCTCCTCCGGCTCGGCCTCATCGTCCATGAGCGCCACGCCCTCGGAACCGCACACGAACAGATCGGGCACCAGCCAGGCGGCCGCCACCTCGGGTATCTGCTGATAAGGATCCCAGCCCGGATGGACGCGCACCCACAGGACGCCGTCGTCGATCCCCCCGAGCACCTCCTCGTCCGTTGTGGCCAGGCTGTGGTCACGAACCTCGTCGGGGATGGCGTCGGACGGTCCGTAGGCGGTGAAGACCGGGGCGGCGAGTTCGATGATCGGGGCGAGTTCGTCCGTGTGTCCCTCGTGCACGCAGTAGCGGACACCTCCACGCTCCGCGCAGACCTCGCCCCCGTCCTGGGAGTAGGCCATGAGCGGGAACGTGTGCAGGTGGGGCGGGATTGCCGCCGCGACCACGACGATGATCGCCATCGAGTGGAGGGGGGAGAGCCGACGAGGAGCACGGAGGAAACAGGTGACGGTCCACGTGATCGCGGTCGCCAGAAGAAGGAAGAATCCCAGGCGGTAGAAGCCGAGCGCGGTGCTCTCCCGCATACCCAGGGAGGGGGCGAAGGGGAGCTGGAGAGCCAACGCGGTCCAGGGGTCGGCGACCAGGGGCAGGCTGGTGATGACGAAGACCGAACCGATCGCCACGGGCACGGCGAGCAGTCCGCGCACGATGACCCCGCAGAGGTAGCCGAGGAGGACGAGGGCCACGAACCCGGTCAGGGAGCCCAGGATGGCCACCGGGTTCACCATCCCCGCGCCGCGTACGGTGACGGCGACCGTCAAGGGGATCAGTCCCACCAGGTAGGCACCCAGGCACCAGCCGGTGATCACCAGCGCGTGTCGTAGGGGGAGTTCCCGTTCCAGACGAGGCTGCCAGGGTTGGGCGAACACCAGACTCGGCCGGGTCAGGCGAGCCGCTACCAGGGCCGCCGCTCCGGTCGCCACCACGACCGGTAGCCGCGCCTGGGCCCCCACCTGTCCGGAGAAGTGCACCCAGTCCAGGGCTCGCCAAGAGAGTTGACTCCAGGTTCCGGCGAGGGTCAGAGCCAGGATCGAACAGGCCGGGAGCAGGACCATGAGCGGTGGTAGCGGCCAGAAGGGGGCGGAGGCCGCCATTCTGCTCCAAAGCGAACTCACCGATGTCCTCCGACCCGCTCGATCAGCCGGTCATAGGCCCGTTCGAAACCGGATCCGTAGGGGCTTCCCCCAGAGGTGTCCTCGATCAGGGCCTCCAGCTCCGGAAAGGTGCCGTGGAACTCGATCCGTCCACCGACCAGCACCCCGACGCGAGAACACAGGTGCGCGACGTCTTCGATGAGATGGGTGGAGACCAGTACGGTCCGTTCTTCGCCCAACCCGGCCACGACCTCGCGTACTCGGAGCCGCTGCCCCGGGTCGAGTCCGGCCGTGGGCTCGTCCAGGACCAGGATTCGGGGGTCGTGCGCCAGGGCCGCGGCGATGCCGACGCGCTGGCGCTGTCCACCGGACAGGGTGCTCGTGCGCTGATCGGCGAATTCGGACAGGTCGACGGATTCCAGGGCCCACCGTGCCGCCCGCGCGCACCGGTCTCGGGCCAGCCCGTGCGCCCAGGCCGCGTAGGCGACCGTGTCCGCCACGGTCAGCTCCCCCGCCAGTGAGAAATGCTGTGGGACGAAGCCCAACAACCGGCGGGCCCGAGAACGCCCCGCCATGGTGGACAGGTCGTGCTCCCCGATGAGGAGACGTCCTTCACGTACGGGCAGCAGCGTTACGAGGAGCGACAACAGGGTGGTCTTGCCCGCCCCGTTCGGGCCGAGGAGCCCGGTGACGCCGGGCTCCACCGTCCAGGTGAGGTTGTTCAGAACCTTTTTCCGGCCTCGATAACCGAAGGCCAGTTCTTCAACGGTGACCCGCATGGACCTGTCCGTCTTCGTTCAGAGGTTTCCGGGTGGTTTCCCGGTCAGCACCGGTTCACCCTTCCGGATGACAATTTGTTTCCGCTCGAACTCCTGGTCTCGGTGAAGTAGGTGCCATTTCCATCGCACCCACCCGAAGCCCTGAGGGAGCCGCTGGAGAAACCGGTTCGGTGTGCCTCGGCCACGACCTTGTCGGGCCAGGCCGCACGGTGCTTGCGTACCTGGACGGTGAGGGTCACGGTGCCACCGCACCCGGCTCGGGAGCCGGTACCGGAGATGGTGCTCCCCGAGGTTACGGGGTTGTTGGCACCGAGCCCACAAGCCGCCGCGGCGTGGGAGACCGAGGCCGAGTCGAGGGAGGAGGCCCATGCCGTGCCGGCCGCCGCACCCGCGATGAGCGCCGCACCCGCCATGAGTGTTCCTAGGGTCGCAATACGAAACGTTCGTTCGTTGTTCCGCATTTTTCCTCATTCCAAAGCCAGGGGAAGGGTGGTGGAGAAATTCCCGGAACTCTCTTCAGTGTAACCGGGGAGCAGGAGAATCCTGGTGGACTTCTGTTCCTTTTGTGTTGATGTGCGATGAAAAGGGAGTGTGTTTTTTTCCTTCAGGAAAGAGAGGAGGGGGTCCCTCCTGGAAATCGGGCTGTCCTTTGACGGGTTTTCGGTGCCGGCACAGACCGGAAGGAGCGAGAAAAGGCGGTGCCCGGTGGCCGAGGTCGGCCACCGGGCACCGGAGTGGACCGTCACGTGGACGGAGGTCCCTACTTCATCTTGGTGCCGGCGGACTTCAGGTGCTGGGAGGCCTCCACCACGCGGGCGGCCATACCGGCCTCGGCGACCTTGCCGTAGGCGCGCGGGTCGTAGGCCTTCTTGCTACCGATCTCACCGTCGATCTTGAGCACACCGTCGTAGTTCTTCATGATGTGGTCGACGATCGGACGAGTGAACGCGTACTGGGTGTCGGTGTCGATGTTCATCTTCACCACGCCGTACTCGATGGCCTCGTGGATCTCCTCCATGCTGGAACCGGAGCCACCGTGGAAGACGAAGTCGAAGGCCTTGGCCTTGCCGTGCTCGGCGGCGACGGCCTCCTGAGCGTTCTTCAGCACCTCGGGGCGCAGCTTCACGAAGCCGGGCTTGTAGGAGCCGTGTACGTTGCCGAAGGTCAGGGCGGTCATGTAGTAGCCCTTCTCACCCAGACCCAGGACCTCGGCGGTGCGCAGGGCGTCCTGCGGGGTGCTGTACAGCTTCTCGTTGATCTCACCGACGATGCCGTCCTCCTCACCACCGACGACACCGACCTCGATCTCCAAGATGGTGCGGGCCTCCTTGGACACGGCCAACAGCTCCTCGGCGATCTGGAGGTTCTCCTCCAGCTCGACCGCGGAACCGTCCCACATGTGCGACTGGAACAGCGGCTCTTGGCCCTTGGCCACGCGCTCCTTGGAGATCTCCAGCAGCGGACGGACGAAGCCGTCGAGCTTGTTCTTCGGGCAGTGGTCGGTGTGCAGGGCGATGTTCACCGGGTACTTGGCGGCCACGACACGGGCGAACTCGGCGAAGGCGACCGAGCCGGTGACCATGTCCTTGACCGATGCGCCGGAGAGGAACTCGGCACCACCGGTGGAAATCTGAATGATGCCGTCGCTTTCGGCCTCGGCGAAGCCGCGCAGGGCCGCGTGCAGCGTCTGGCTGGAGGTCACGTTGATGGCCGGGTAGGCGAAGCCCTCGGACTTCGCGCGGCTCAGCATCTCGGTGTAGACCTCGGGGCTGGCGATGGGCATGGCTTGACTCTCCCTGGTTCGGCCTGGAGCGAGCGTCCGCCGGTGCTGACTTGCGCGTGCCGACGGCACCCCACGTGCGGTGCCCCGGTGGAGGTCCGGTCGTCGGAGGGCGGGCCCATGGAGCGGGCCTCTCACGTCCGGGGTGTCCACCAGGTGTGGTTCAAGTATCCCGAATCCCCGGCGCCGTTGAAAAGGTCTAGACCAAATTGCCCCGGGGCGACGGCTTACCCGCAGCTTACGGGGGGCGACGAAAAAGTTGCGGTAGGGGGACGGCGAGGGA
>NZ_ANBD01000056.1 GCF_000341005.1 Nocardiopsis alkaliphila YIM 80379
TGTGAGTGATCCGAGGTCTGAGGATGACGCCTGTCGCTTTTTGTCGTGATACGCGCTACATTCGTCGCCGTGGGAAGGCATAGGAATGATCCGCGAGGCGTTGGCCAGGTCATGGCCATCGTCGGAGCCGTCGCGCTCCTGGTCATGCTGGTTGCCCTAGGTGGGTACTTCCTGTACCGAGCCCTTCCGGGAACCGGCGGTAGCGTTAGCGCCAATGCTTCGGAGGCGGCGGCCGAACCGGTCGACTCCGATGAGATGGGCGCCCTGTACATCCGGGTGGTGGGTGAATCGGCCAAGGTCTTCGTCCGGATTCCCGGCGGCGACGTGCTCATGGACCAGGAACTGTCCCAGGGCAACTCCGTGCACTATCGGGAGAACACCGAGGGTCTGGAAGTGACCATCTCGGACCCCGCCGCCGTCGAGGTCTACGTCAACGGCACCGCACAGGACATCTCCGACCGCGATCCCGATCACAGCTTCACCCTGAACCCTTAGCCCGCCCCGGATCGACGACCGACCTCGGTCCGGGTGGGACCGTGCACGGCCCCACCGACGCTCGCCCGGTGAACTCATACGTCCAGGTCGGACACCTCGAAGACGGGCCGGTACTCCAGGCCTTCCTCCTCCAACCGTCCACGCGCGCCACGGTCCACGATCAGCGCGACCGCGACCACCTCGGCGCCCGCCTCACGCAACGCCTCCACGGCGGTCAACACCGAACCACCGGTCGTGGAGGTGTCCTCCAACGCCAGCACGCGTCGTCCCTTGACGTTTGGACCTTCGATCCGACGTTGGAGACCGTGCGCCTTTCCCGCCTTGCGCACCACGAAGGCGTCCAGCCTGCGGCCTCGCGCGTGCGCGGCGTGCAGCATCGCGGTCGCCACCGGGTCCGCGCCCAGGGTCAGACCGCCCACCGCGTCGAACTCCAGGTCCGCGACGGTGTCCAACAGGACCGACCCGACCAGTGGCGCGGCCTTCCCGTCCAAGGTGATCCGACGCAGGTCGACGTAGTAGTCGGCCTCCTTACCGGAGGACAGGGTCACCTTCCCGCGCACGACCGCCTTATCGTTGATCTGACGCAGGAGTTCATCACGTTCGCTCATGAGCAGTGAGCCTAGAACACCGGGAGGGGACGCGCGGACCAGGCGTCCCGCCCTAGATGGGGTGACCATGGCAGAGCGCACCGACGTCGTTCGGGTGGAGACCACCGTCGACGACCGCGAGGGCGCCGAACGGGTGGCGGGTTTGATCGTCGAGAACCGGTTGGCGGCCTGCGCGCAGGTGAGCGGTCCCATCCGCAGCTTCTACCGTTGGGAGGGCGCCGTCCAATCCGACGAGGAGTGGATGGTCGTGATCAAGACCTCCGCCGATCGCCTGGACGACCTGGTCGCCCACGTGGTCGAGGTCCACCCCTACGACGTGCCTGAGATCGTGGCGGTCCCGGTCATCGGTGGCAACCCCTCGTACCTGGCCTGGGTCGAGGACGAGACCCGCGGGGGCGGCGCCGAGTGATCACGGTCCTACTTCCGCCCACCCTTGGCGTGGCCTTCTCCCTACCGAGGGCCGAGCGGGTGCTCAGCGCTCACGGACACCATCCGGTCCTTCCCACCGTGACCGATGACGACACTCCGCCGCACGCAGCGCGCTACGTGGCCCGGGTCAGTCTGGAGATCAACCGTCTGGTCGCGACCGACGCCCCCACGGTGTTGGTGGCCCAAGGCGATGCCGGCCCGTTGCTCGGAGCCGTGGCCGCCGCCCAGCGCGCCGCCCACCGACCCGTGCTCGGCTACGTTCTGCTGGACGGGCCGCTACCCCAACCGGGCAGTCCCACCCGTGAGGAGATCTCCCGCAACCAGAAGCTGCCGGACCCGCCGTTCAGCGAGGGCGAACCCGCCGGCTACCGGACCGAGCGCCTACCCACGATCCCGGACTGGCCGGACGCACCCTGCGGTTACCTGCTCACCGACCCCGCCCACGCGCATCCGGCGCGTCTGGCCGGTATGCGGGGTTGGCGGGTTCGGGACCTCACCGCCGAACCAGGGACGGCCGCCGAGGCGTTGCCGGAGCTCATCGCCGAACTCGTGCGCTGACCGGCACGAAAAAGCAGATGACAACGGGTCATGGTGGTCCCAGAATGCGGAAATGATCAGCGACCACTTTCCTCCGTTGGGCGTACGCCTGCGCACGCCTCGACTCCAACTGCGCATGCCCTCCGACTCCGACCTCGCCGAGTTGGCCGAAGCGGCCCTCGGTGGGGTCCACGACCCGGCCACGATGCCGTTCATGTTCCCTTGGACCGACCAGGGTCCCGGGCGACTGGCCCAAGGGGTGATTCAGCACAACTGGCGGAACATGGCCGACTGGACACCCCAGGACTGGGGGTTCAACGCGGTCGTGGTGTTCGAGGATCGAGTGGTCGGGATCCAGGACATGCGGGCGAGGGACTTCGCCGTCGTCCGCCAGGTGGGCACCGGCTCGTGGCTGACCCGGCGCGTACAGGGGCGTGGGATCGGCACCGAGATGCGCGCCGCCGTGCTCCACTTGGCCTTCGAAGGCCTCGGCGCCCTGGACGCGATCACGGGGGCGTTCGAGACCTCCTCGGCTTCCATCGGCGTCTCGCGGAAGCTGGGTTATCGGCCGGACGGCGTCCAGTACGTCCAAGTGCGCGGTGAGCGGGTTCGGGAGCTGCGGTACCGGCTGAGCCGTCAGGACTGGAAGAGGCACCGGACGGTTCCGGTCGAGATCGAGGGCCTGGAGCCCGCGCTCGGGCACTTCGGTCTGGGCGACCCTCCGGACTGAGATCGTCCGGTGGTCTGGTGGAAGCGGGCCGGGCATGCTTTCCTCGATGCGTAAGGCACCTACGGCGCCGGACCGAAGGGGAGACACCCGATGCACGAATACACCGGTCAAGGCCCCGCTCTGGGAGTCTTCGGTGGCATCCCCGCGGCCCCGTACGCCATCACGTCTCCGGGCCCCCGCGAACCCACCGCGCCGAACCACGTACCGGCAAGTCCGTTCGAGCCGCTCTGGCCGCAGCCGCCCCGGCCCAGGCGGCCCATCACACGAGCCGCCGATCCCTACGCGGAGGCCTTCCTCAACGGCCACCCCCATCCTGGGCACCGGGTCAGGGGGAACGGTCAGGTGGTTTTCGGTGACAGATGGACCATGAGCCCCTGAAAGCGTCGCCAGAGCTCAGATGGTTCACCGTCGCCGAGAGGGAACCAGAGAGCCGATGACCACGGTGGCCCGATCGGCTCGGGGGTGATCGGCGCGGCCATCGCCCTCGATCGTCAACCTACGTGCGGTCCCCACCACCTGGTGGGGAAGAACGATGTTCCGGGTCGGCTTCGGCCGGATCAAGGTCGGATGACGCTTCGGGGTGGGCCATTGGGCACCCCTGGAAACGTGGAGGGGCGTGCCCGTCTCCCCTGTGCGGGCACGCCCCGGCGCACGCGTGGAACGCGGCGCCGAACCCGCCCGAAACTCCCCTGGGCCGCCCTCTCGTGGGGCCAGAGGGCCCACGGGGTCGTATCGGGTGGGGCCGACCGCTCAGCGCGCGTCCCCTCGGCGTCGCGCGGCGGTCGGTGGTGCCGTCCGACGGGGCGCCTTCCCCTCAAGGGGCGCCCCTACGTGCCGGAACGGCGTCGGTGGGTCATACGTCGAAGGTGGTGACCGCGCCGTCCAGCGCCTCGAACAGGGACAGCGCCTCGCGGTGGGTGCTGGGCAAAGGGACCGACCACACGGCGGCCCCATGCTCCCAACAGGTCTTTTCACGCAGCAGGTCCAACTCCGCGGACAAGGAGGGCCTGTTCGGGACGAGTACCGCGATCCGGGACCGGTTGACCAGACACACGGTCTCCCCACCGGTGAAGAAACAACGGAGTTCGTGGCCGAGCACGATCAAGCGGGCGGTCCGCCGCCAGGGATCGAGCGAGGAGTCCAGCGCGATGACCACCAGGAGGTACTCGAAGGCCGACGGGACGCTCTCCTGGGCTCCTCGGTAGAGCTCTCCCAAACGGGCGCGCAGATGATCGCGTTCGGCCAGCCCGGTCAGAGGATCCAAGCGGTCGCCACGGTCACGCGCGCCCCGTTCCCATCCCGTCCCCTTCGAGTGGCGCCGCCACGACGTGCGTAGCTCCCGGTGGTGGGCCATCCGGTCCCCCACCTGGGTGTTCACCTCGATCTCGCTCATGCTCACGCTCCCGCTCGTCGTTCATTCGAGTGGGCGGGGCCGTGCTCCGACTCAGGCTCGCCCTGCCCACCCTCACCCCTGATCACGGAGACGGGTGGCGGTCATGACGCGGATAAGGGATATTTTTTCGAGCACGTGGTTTCGGACGCCGAATCCGTGTTCTCTGTCAGCAGCCGGAACCGGTGCGGGGCCGGTCCAGGAGTGAAAGGGCGTGGAGTGGCCGACACCGAGGGTGATCACACCGAGACACTGCTCGGCGACGCCGAGATCATCGCGCGGGTCAGGGCCGGTGACAACGCGGCCTTCGGGACCCTCTACGAGCGCCATGCGTCCGCCGCGCGCGGCTTGGCCCGTCAGCTGTTGCGCGTGGAGGCCGAGGCCGAGGACGCCGTGGCCGAGGCGTTCACCAAGGTGCTCAGTGTCATTCAACGTGGGGGAGGGCCGAGTGACGCCTTCCGTCCCTACCTGCTCACCGCGGTACGTAACGCCGCCTACGACCGGGGACGAGGGGAGAAGCGTCAGGTCGTCACGGATGACATGGACGGTTACGACCCCGGCGAGCCCTTCGTCGACCCCGCGTTGGAGGGACTGGAGCGTTCGCTGATCGCCCGTGCCTTCCTCTCCCTGCCCGAGCGTTGGCAGTCGGTGCTGTGGCACACCGAGATCGAGGGGACCAAGCCGGCGGACGTGGCGACCATCCTCGGCATGAACCCCAATGGTGTGTCCGCTCTCGCCTATCGGGCCAGGGAAGGGCTGCGTCAGGCCTACCTACAGATGCACCTGGCGGGGAGCGGGGCGGCGAAGGCTTGTCGCCCCACGCTCGATCTTCTCGGTGCCTACGTGCGCGGAGGCCTGGCCAAGCGGGACACCGCCAAGGTCGATCGGCACATGGACGATTGCGGTGATTGCCGCGCGGTGTACGCGGAACTGATGGACGTCAACGTCGGACTGCGCGGGGTCGTCCTTCCGCTGGTGGTCGGGTCCGGCGCCACGGGCTATCTGACCACGGTCCCTGGGGCGACCGCGATGGGCGGGCCCGCGACGGCCGGGGCTTGGTGGAATCGGATGTCTCGTGGCGGAAAGCAGGCCGTGGTCGGGTCCACCGCGGCGGCCTCTGTGGCGGTGGCTCTCGCCCTCGCTTCGGTCGGTGCGGATGTGCCCATGGAGGAGGATCCGTCCAGTACCGCCGCCCCACTCCTCGACGCGCCGGCGGAGGATCCACCACCTCCGGTCCAGATGGACACCGACGACTCGGACGACACGCATGACCCTCTCGCCGTGCCCCTCGTGGCGGATGAACCCGCTCCGGTATTCGCCCCACCGGTCGAAGTGCTCCCGGTCGGCGCCCCGGAACGGGGACCATCCGAGGAAATGGACGTGCCTGAAGAATCGACCACCGAGCCGGAAACGGAACCCGAGCCCGAGCCCGAGCCGGAAACGGAA
>NZ_ANBD01000057.1 GCF_000341005.1 Nocardiopsis alkaliphila YIM 80379
CGAGCCGGAAACGGAACCCGAATCCGAATGTGTCGAGGGGATTCACGTCCTTCTTCCGGGTGGCGTGGGGATCGTGATCCTCGTCCCCGACCAGGCGCGCACGGGGACCGTCGCCGCTCATCTTCGGCCTTGTACCGAGCCGAAGAAGCCGAGGTGCCCCAAGCCATGGTGGTGGAACCAGGGTTCGGGTGACACGTCCGAGGAACCCCCATCGGACCCACCGGTACGGGCGCCGGCACCGGAGCCCGAAGGCCCGGACCCGCTCCGAGGCTCCACGGAGCCCACCACGTTTGGGATCGATGTGGATGACGAGCACGGTGGGCTCGGTGGTTCTTCTGGGGGAGAAGGGAGCGCCGAAGGTGAAGAAGGGGGATTCCACAACGAAGTTCCCGGGCTCGCCGACGCTCTTGAGAGCGGAGAATCGGACCGGGAACCGCGGAGCGGGGCGCCCGCGTTCGAAGAGGAGACCAACGAACCTTCTCCCGCCGACGACGGGTACGGGCACTCGGTCACGGAGGATGAGTGGAAGGCACAAGAACCGGGATAGGGCGCCCAATTCCTGGGCGAGAGGGTGGTCGGCGTCCCGATGAGGTTCGAGAATGCTCTGCTTCGCTCCGTGGCGGCGGGTCGGAGTGGGCTATCCCGAACCGCGTTCGAGCAGGAGACCGTTTTGGTGGGTCCTCGCCCTCCAACCTTCGCGCATACGTGACATCCGTTATCGGGCGGGATTTTCGGCGCGCTAAAGGTGTCCGTAACACCGCGAATAATCCCGAAAGTTCAGCCCTGCGTAGCGATCCCATATCCCTGAGTATTCGAGGGTGGAGCGCAAAACAAGACAGACTTGGCTAGGCTGTGCCCCGGCCATGGATATGGCCTCAGAGATCGACAGGGAAGGGGGCGGTGTCACGTGGACCGCTGCGCGTTGTTCGTCGACGCGGGATACCTTCTCGCGGACGGCGCGATGGCCGTGCACGGAACCCGAAATCGGGACTCCGTGGCCTGGGACTACTCCGGTCTCGTCCAGTTCCTCAACGAGGTCGCGCGGGACCGTACCGGTCTGCCGCTGCTGCGCTGCTACTGGTACGAGGCGGTCGCGGACGACCGGAGGACCCAGGAACAGGACGGTATCGCCGACATCCCCGGCGTCAAGTTCAGAGCCGCTCGGATCAGACCGGGCAGGCGTGAGGGCGTGGAGAGCTACGTCCAGCGTGACCTCACCACCCTCGCCCGTACCGGTGTTCTGTGTGATGCCGTTCTGGTCAGCGGGGACGAGGACATGGCTCCCGTGGTCGCCGACGTTCAGGACATGGGAGTGCGCGTCACCGTCGTGCACGTTTCGGTCGAAGGAAACTGGACCATCTCCCGTGCGCTGCGTCGAGAATGTGACGATCTCATCGAAATCGGTGCGGGTCACCTGCGTCCGCACGTCAATCTCCTCTCCAGTGCCGATGCCGTCCAAGAGAACGCGGCCAAGACGACGACTCCCTTCGCCGGCGGTCAACCTTCCGCCGTCCCTGAACAGCCGAACCCCCGTCGGCCCGCCGCGGCGCCCTCGAACGGTGGACACGGCGAGCCGGTCGCGACTTCCACCGGTGAACTGGAGGCGATGTTCGCCGGCACGGGCGCCCAGTCGGCGCCCCAGGGCAGCGCCATGGACCAACTGCGCGCGATGCGGCGTACGCTCGCCCAGCAACGCGGTGACCACCTGGCGGGTCCGGGGGCTGAGAACACCCCGCCTGGAACGATCGACGCCAACGGGTTTCCCTCCGGGGGCCAACCGGTCAACGGTGAGGGGACCTACCCCGGCGCCCACGGTCAGCACGGTTACACCTCCGAATCCGGTGGCCACGCCTCGATGCGCGGAGTCGATCAGAGGGAGTACGGCCTGCCGACCAGACCCGGCCCCGCTCAGGGGCGGCCCCCGGCCGGTGCCCCACCGACCTTCAACGGGCCGGGCCCCCACAGACCCTTCAACGGTGGTACCGGGCCGCAGCCCTCGTTCAACGGAACCGGGCCGCAAGCCGCTTTCAACAGCGGCACCGGACCACAGGCCTCCTTCGCGGCCGACCCGCGCCAAGGGTCACCACACAGAGACATACCGGGCCCCGACCCCAGATTCGCCCGGGGCCCGAGGGACGAACAAGGCTTCGGAGGTGGGGCGGACACAAACCCTACCTATGGGACCAGTACGGAAACTGACACCGCCCATCGCGGTGGCGCCACACCCCGACCCGGGGAACGGCGGCCTACTGGTCCCGAGTACGACAACCGATTCGGCCCCGGCGGTTACCAGGAATCCGTGCCCAGTCCTGGATATGCCCACCAGAGGGGGCCCACCACGCCTACCGTTGACGAGGCGGTGCGTGTCGCGCACAAGGAAGGAAACGACTTCGCGGAGTCGATCGCACGTGAGGCGCCGGCCCTGTGGGTGGAGGCAGTCCTCGCCCGCAGGCCCAGGATGCCCTCCGACCTGGAGGCCCGCCTGCTCCAAGGTTCCTCGCTTCCGATCGACCACCTTTTACGCGACGAGGTCCGTGACGGACTGCGCCAGGGATTCTGGCAGGCGTTGGAGCGCGCCAGAACCTGACCTGTGCGTGGGGAAGGCGAGTAGGGATGGGGCGATGCGGTTGACCCACGTGACGACGGCGGAGCTGGACCGGCTGGAATTCCATGCCGTCCATTCCGGTGAACACGGTCGGATCGCCGCCCGACTGTTGGACCTGGCCAACCGGGTCGACGCCGGAAGTGAGGTCACCCGTGCGGAACTGTTCGTGCGAGCCGGAGAACAGTGGGAGATCGCCCAAGAGTTCGAGCGTGCCCGCGCCGCCTACCAGCGGGCGATAGACGACGGAGGCCCCACCGTGGTCGACGCGCACGCCCTCAGCGCGGGTGCCCTGCTCCAGTTGGACGAACGTCGGCAGGCCGAGGCCCATCTCGAACGCTTGGAGGCGGGCGAACCGGCCGGGCTCGCCACCCACATCCACGTCGCCGAGGTGTTGTACGCCCACGGCGATCTGGAGGGCGCCGAGCGTTGGGCCACGAACGGAGCACGCCGCCACGTGGGCCGAACCCTGGGCCCTCACGAGCGTGACCTGTTCCTCGAACTGTTGCGGATCCGGTTCCGTGTCCGCTCCGACCTCGGACGGGCCGAGGACGACCTGGACCTTCTCCTCGACCAGGGGTGAGATGGGCGACGGATGGCGTTGACCCCCGATCGCGACCGGCCCGGCCATGAGCCGATCCCTCACCGCGCCTCGGTGCCGTGGCGGCTCTCTCCACGCGGGTCGTGAATGTCCCCTTCAACGGACGTCCTAGCCTGTGTCAGATCGCCCTTCGGACACCGTTCCGGCCCGGCGGAAGTGCCCTCCCACCAGGGTTCGTGGGGTCTGTCATACCATGCCCGGAGCGCATGTTCGACGATCGTCGAAGAAACCGAGAAAACGGCGACACGCCATCATCTTGTGATGTACCCACGCGCCATCCCCTAGATGTAGTATCTCTCCCGCTGGTGGTTCACCGAGGTCCGCGGACTCCGGTGAGGCGAGAGGGAACCCGGTGCGAGCCCGGGACTGCCCCGCAGCGGTAAGTGGGATCGAAAGCCGTGCAACGCACTGGGAGCCCCCGAAGGTCCTGGGAAGCGACGGCGTAGTAGGCCGCCCACGAGTCCGAAGACCTGCCACCGGCACGCACTCGGTGCGTACGACGACGGGGCTTCGAGGGAGAGCCACCGCGACCCATCGACAGACCGTGCGCACCCGGTGCGGCGATCGGTCGATGCGAGCCGCGTGTTCTCGCCGACCTTTGCCCCGTACCCCCGTCGGGACCCTTCTATCGAGGTTGGAGCCGCTGTATGACCCTTGACGTCGAGGCCGTGCCCGCATCCGTTCGGCCAGAGCCGAGCAACGAGGGTGGCCCCCGCGCCGCCATCGACCGGATCGAGCACGTGGTAACCGAGGCCTGTGCGCGGCTCACCGGTGTTTCGGCGGAGAAGGTCCTGAACGAGGCGCGACGGGGCTTCTACCCCGGCATCGCCGACGCCGAGGTCGAGCTCGCCCTCATCATGGCCGCCCGCAGCTTCGTCGAGGTCGACCCGAACTACTCGTACGTGGCCGCTCGCCTGCTCCTGGACAAGCTCCGTACCGAGGCCCTGAGCTTCATCGGTGGTGCCCACGAGACCGCCGGCCAGTCCGACATGAGCGAGCGCTACGCCACCTATCTGGCCGCCTACGTGGCCCGTGGCATCGACCTCGGACAGCTCGACCCCGCCCTGGCCGAATTCGATCTGGAGCGCCTGGGCAAGGCCCTGCGTCCCGAGCGGGACGAACAGTTCACCTTCCTCGGCGTCCAGACCCTCTACGATCGCTACTTCCTGCACAGCGACGAGGTTCGCTACGAGTTGCCGCAGGCGTTCTTCATGCGTGTCGCGATGGGGTTGGCCCTCAACGAGGACGACCGCGAGGCCCGTGCCATCGAGTTCTACGAGCTGCTGAGCTCGTTCGACTTCATGGCCTCCACGCCCACTCTGTTCAACGCCGGTACGGTGCGGGCCCAGCTGTCCTCCTGCTTCCTCACCACCGTCGGCGACGACCTACAGGACATCTTCCACGGCATCAGCAACAACGCGATGCTGTCGAAGTACTCGGGCGGCCTGGGCAACGACTGGACCCCGGTCCGTGGCCTGGGCTCGCACATCAAGGGCACCAACGGCAAGAGCCAGGGCGTCGTCCCGTTCCTGAAGATCGCCAACGACACCGCCGTCGCGGTCAACCAGTGCTTCGCCCCCGACACACCGATCTACACGGCCGAAGGCTGCAAGCCCATCTCCGAGGTGGCGATCGGCGACCTCGTCCTGGGCCACAGCGGTGCTTACCGTGAAGTCACCGACGTCATGATGTACGACCAGAGCGACCCGATGGTCGAAATCGACATCAAGCACTCCATCGAGAACCTGAAGGTCACCGCAGGACACCCCTTCTACGCCATCCAAGGGGTCCCGCTGGGCCAGTCCAACAGTCGGACGTTGAAGTGGTTGGAGGACGACAAGGTCCGGGCCGAGTGGGTCGAGGCCGGACGGCTGACCGCTGGTGACTACGTCGCCCAGGTCGTCCCCACCGAGATCGTCCCGGTCAAGGGGTTCACCGAAGAAGACGCCCGTCTCTACGGCATCCTGCTCGGTGATGGGCACCTCTCCAAGGACGGAGCACAGTGGGGGGTCTCGGGCGATCCCGAGCTCGACACCCACCTGGACTTCGTCCGGGATTACCTGGAAACACGCGGCATCCACTACTGGGAGACCGGACGTGGTGAAACCTATCTCCAGATCCACTGGGCCTCGGGCCGTGGTATGCGGCGTGACCAGACATCCGGTCGAACCACGGGCGCGGGTGAAGCGACTCTTCCGATCACCTCCGAGGACCTTTACGACGGGGAAGGGTCCAAGCGGATCTCCCGCCGATTCAGCCACCTGCCGCACGCTCAGACCCGGGCTCTCCTCCAAGGGCTGCTGGAGACCGAGGGCGGGGTCTCCCGGGGGGTGGAGATCTACTTCACCAGTACCTCGCGTTCCCTGGCCATGGGTGTCCGCTACCAGCTGTTGCGGCTGGGGGTCCCCGCCGCCGGACAGTACCGTGAGCGAGAGCAGGAGCACACCGGACGACGCTCGGACGGGAGTGAGATCCCGTTCAACGGCACGGCCAAGGCCTTCGACATCAGGGTGCCCGCTGTGGAGGGCATCGCCGAACTCGTGGGTTGCCGTCCTCTGACCAAGAGGAACTGGATCGAGCACCAGGGCAAGGTGTTCACTCGTGTGCGTGAAGTGGTCTCCACCGAGGTGGTTCCCACCGTCTTCGACCTCAAGGTGGAGACGGACGAGACGTACATGACCGCTGCGGGTCTCGTGCACAACGGAGGAAAGCGCAAGGGCGCGGTCTGCGCCTACCTGGAGACCTGGCACATCGACATCGAGGAATTCCTCGACCTGCGCAAGAACACCGGCGACGAGCGTCGCCGTACGCACGACATGAACACCGCGAACTGGGTTCCGGACCTGTTCATGCAGCGTGTGGAGGAGCAGGGCACCTGGACCCTGTTCTCCCCGGACGAGGTCCCCGACCTGCACGACAAGTACGGGCGTGAGTTCGCCGAGGCCTACACCAGGTACGAGGCCGAGGCCGAGGCCGGGCGCGTCAAGGTCTACAAGAAGCTGCCGGCCGTGGATCTGTGGCGCCGCATGCTCACCATGCTGTTCGAGACCGGGCACCCTTGGATCACCTTCAAGGACCCGTCCAACCTGCGTTCGCCCCAGCAGCACGTCGGCGTGGTGCACTCCTCCAACCTGTGCACCGAGATCACGCTGAACACCAGCAAGGACGAGGTGGCCGTCTGCAACCTGGGCTCGGTCAACCTGGCCCAGCACGTGGGCCCCGACGGCATCGACGTCGAGCGTCTGCGCCGTACCGTCCGCACGGCCGTGCGCATGCTCGACAACGTCATCGACGTGAACTTCTACACGATCCCCGAGGCGCGCACCGCGAACATGCGCCACCGCCCCGTGGGTCTGGGTCTGATGGGCTTCCAGGACGCGCTGTTCAAGCTGCGCACCCCCTTCGCCTCCGAGGGCGCGGTGAACTTCGCCGACGAGAGCATGGAGCTGATCAGTTACCACGCCATCGAGGCCTCCATGGAGTTGGCCGCCGAGCGCGGCTCCTACGAGAGCTTCGATGGTTCGCTGTGGAGCCGTGGCATCCTGCCGATCGACTCCCTGCGCCTGCTCGACGAGGCCCGCGACGGTGGGCTGAAGATGGACCGTGGCCAGACCCTGGACTGGGACTCCCTGCGTGAACGCGTCAAGGGCACCGGGATGCGCAACTCCAACGTCATGGCGATCGCGCCCACCGCGACCATCGCCAACATCACGGGTGTGAGCCAGTCGATCGAGCCGGTCTACCGGAACCTGTTCGTCAAGTCGAACATGTCCGGCGACTTCACCGTCGTCAACGACTACCTGGTCCGCGACCTCAAGGAGCGCGGCCTGTGGGATGAGGAGATGGTCTCCGCGCTGAAGATGCACGACGGCAGCCTCGGTGAGATCGATCGGGTTCCGGACGACCTCAAGGCCCTGTACGCCACCGCCTTCGAGATCGACCCGTCCTGGTTGGTGGACGCCGGTTCGCGCCGCCAGAAGTGGATCGACCAGGCCCAGTCGCTGAACCTGTACATGGCCGCTCCCAGCGGTAGGAAGCTGGACGCCCTGTACCGCCGGGCCTGGCGCTCCGGGCTCAAGACCACGTACTACCTGCGCTCGCAGAGCGCCACGCACGTGGAGAAGAGCACCTTGAAGGGCACCGACGGCCGACTGAACGCCGTGTCGGCGACCCCGGCCCCCTCACCGAGCCCTTCGCCCACCCCGGTCCCGGTGACCGAGCCGGCGACGCCCGAGGACGAATTCGAGATCGTCGATGGTCAGGCGTGCAGCATCGAGGACCCCGAGTGCGAGGCCTGCCAGTAACAAGGGACCTTTGGGCGTCCGCGACGACCGCGGACGCCCCTCCCCTTCGCACCTCCAGACGACGACCCGGCCTGACCGGAGAACGGAAGAAGTACCGAGTATGACCGCGGTTTCCGACAGCAACGCCCCCGCCACCGGCCTCGGCGAGATCCAGAGCAACGCCGAGCGCGTGAACGTCGATGACAAGGCGATGATCAACGCCCGCGCCGACGTGAACCAACTGCTGCCCCTGAAGTACACCTGGGCGTGGGAGAAGTACCTCTCCGGTTGCAACAACCACTGGATGCCCACCGAGGTCGCCATGCAGGCCGACATCGCGTTGTGGAAGTCCAAGGACGGTCTGACCGAGGACGAGCGCCTCATGCTCAAGCGCAACCTCGGCTTCTTCGCCACCGCGGAGTCCCTGGTCGCCAACAACATCGTCCTGGCCGTGTACCGACAGCTCACCAACCCGGAGTGCCGCCAGTACCTGTTGCGCCAGGCGTTCGAGGAGGCCGTGCACACCCACACCTTCCAGTACATCTGCGAGAGCCTGGGCCTGGACGAGGGCGAACTCTTCAACATGTATCGCGAGGTGCCCTCCATCACGGCCAAGGACGCCTGGGCGCTCAAGTACACCCAGAACCTGGAGAACCCGGACTTCCGTACCGGTACCCCGGAGGCGGACCAGGCCTTCCTGCGCGACCTGGTCGCGTTCTACGTGATCTTCGAGGGCATGTGGTTCTACACCGGCTTCGCACAGATCCTGTCGCTGGGACGTCGCAACAAGATGGTGGGTATCGCGGAGCAGTACCAGTACATCCTGCGTGACGAGTCGATCCACTTGAACTTCGGTATCGACGTGATCAACCAGATCAAGATCGAGAACCCGCATCTGTGGAGCGAGGAGTTCCAGGCGGAGATCCGGCAGATGCTGATCGAGGCCTGCGAGCTGGAGGTCGCCTACGGTCGCGAGACCATGCCGCGTGGGGTCTTGGGGCTCAACGCGGAACTGTGCGAGAAGTACATGCACTTCATCACCGACCGCCGCGCCGAGCAGATCGGTCTGGCCCCGATCTTCGGTGAGACGGAGAACCCGTTCCCGTGGATGTCGGAGATGATGGACCTACAGAAGGAGAAGAACTTCTTCGAGACTCGAGTGATCGAGTACCAGACGGGTGGCGGCCTGGACTGGGACTAGATCCTCTTCCCGGGAGAACCCTCTCCCTCCACGGTCCGGGGTGGGCGCGCGCCCCGGACCGTTTCCATGTCCGGGCCCGTGTCGGTCCCGGTCGATGGTGGTCGCACCTGAGAGTCGGGTGAGGTGGAGAAGAGGAAGAGGTCGTCCCCGTTGGGTTCGGCAAAGAACTCATATTTCAAAGATGCCGACAAAGCGGCACAAAGAATGACATAAGTCTGTTGAGCTGATGATTCTTCGGTCATCCGATGAGAAGGTGCATCGAAATCGATCTTCAAATGCGATGCGTCATGCTTCTGTTCAGGCGTTCCGTGCGCTAGCGTTCTAGCGTTTCCCGCTGGTGGCGCGCGTGTGCGACGGTACGCGCAACACGTTCACGGGTGTGTTCGTGCGGTCCGGTCATCGCTGTTTACACTTTGGTGTTGCCCGGTCGCCACGGGTGGGAAACCACTTATTTCAACGAGGACCAAGAAACAGGGCTGGCACATGCTTGAAACGCGCGCGGGGGATTCTCAGTCCTTCTTCGGCCGGTGGCGCAAGTCGCACTACTCCTATGACATCGGTACCTGCTGCGAGGTTCTCAATCTCACCACGGGTGAATCCTTCGTCCGTGACTCGGTGCATCCGGACGACGCCCGTCTCAGGTTCGAGAACCGTGAATGGATGACCTTTCTCGCGGTGTCCAAAGGATCTTTCTGAGGTCTCCGCTACAGGGGAGCGACGGGGAACACGTCGCAGTCCTGCCGAGTGAACGAGGACATGGAGATCGTTCCGGGGTGATCGGCGCCGAACCGTTCGACGAAGGTCTCGCGTAGTTTCTCCCATTCCTCGGTCACGTTCTCACCCACGGCGTGCCGGCTCACCAAGTGGTTCCGGCGTGCGGTCAGCAGAATCGGATGGTCGGCGGGCAGCTGGTGACGGCAGTCCGCCTCCGTCAGGGCCTCCAATTGCAGTGCCTCCGATAGACGTCCCAGGTGAAAGAGGTCGGTGGCCACGTTCAACGCGGCGGGAAGGCAATTGAAGGAACCCGCGCCGTAGATGTGCAACATCCGTGCCCACCCCTCCTGATCGAGTTCGAGGGCCTCGGTGTACCGCCTCACCGTGCGGAGCACGATGGCCGTGCTGAGTCGGGCGGTGGCGGGGAAGGGGTGTTCGTTCGGGTAGCGCTCGTCCAAGGGACGCAGTAGTCGTTCGGCCTCCTGGACCGCTTCCTTCAGGTCGTTCACGGAACCCGTGCCGGCCATCGTCACCATGTGGAACATCCGGCAGTACAGCAGCAGACGTCCGGCCGGGGGATGCTTACGTCGGTACAGCGTCAGGGCCTGCCGGGATTCCTCCATCGCGAGATCGGTTCTGCCGAGCCTGCGGTAGACCACCGAAAGCAACATCCGCCCTTGGATGGCGTGGACGCTGTCCGGTTCGAGGGCGTTGTCGAAGCGCTCCATGCACTCCTCGACCTGCTCCCGGGCCTCCTCCAGACGGCCGAGCAGGATCAGGTTGAGACCGACCGAAAGACCGCTGCGCAGGGTGTGCACGTCGTCGGGACCCAGTACGAGGCGCCGCCCTTGGAGGGTTCGCTGGTCGATGGCCAGGGCCTCCTCGAACCTGCCTTGTTCCTGCAGGGCCTGGCCGTAGTCGTGCGCGGCCTCCAGGGTGCGCGGATGGGCCTCGGTGTGCCGGCTGCGTCGCTGGTCCAGGATCTGCCGAAAGAGCTGCCCGGCCCTTTCGAAACGGGCCAGGCCACTGAGGGAGATGGCCACCGCCCGTTGTGCTTCCAGTGCCTCGTCGTTGTCGTACCCCTCCCGCTCCACCTGTTCGGCGTGGATCCGTTCCGCCTCCTCCAAGGCCGTCACGTACTCGCCGTGGATGCGGCGGATCTTGTTGCGTCGCAATCGGGCGTGCAGGTGCCGCACCAGATCATCGGGCCAGGCGTTGACGGCTTGGTCGACCAGGTCGGTGGCGTCGGAGTAGCTGCCCACCTCGGTGAGGAGGTCGACCACGTTGAGAACCAGGCCGCGCACCCGGGGCTCCCGGTTGATCCACGCCTTGGAGTCCTTCACGTGCGCGTACAGCTGTAAGTAGGTGGTTCGGTGCCCGGGGTCGGTGGGAGCGCAGGGATCGTTCTGGGCCAGGAGCAGTTGGGCCAGGTCCCGGTAACGGACCCGGTCGGCCAGGTGGAGCGAGTCGCGGACCACGGACTGGAACAACTCGTGGAGCTGGAAGGTGTTCCGCTCGTGGTCGAAGTAGGCGAGGTGGTGGCGGTTCATGAAGTCGAGCACCCGGCCGAGCCGCACGTGGTCACCGAGCAGTACGGGCCCGCCGGGGATCTCCATGCCTCGCGGGCGTGCGAAGAGGGTGCGGTCGAGGGGTTGTGGTGCGAGGAAGGCGCAGATCCGGATCAGTTCCAGGGCCATGTGTTCGATCTCGTCGTCCGAGTTCTCGGACAGGGCCTCGGCCTGGAGGCCCCAGGCGACGCGTAGCGGGATGGTGTGGTCATCGGGGCCCGTGTGCCAGAGCAGCTTGTTGTAGCGCTCCTCGAACAGGTCCAGGAATCCGCTGGTGGACACGGTGGATTCTCGCAGGAACGCACCGACCTGGTTGAGGGCCAAAGGGAGGTATTCCAGTAGTTCGGCGAGGCGTTCGCCGTCGCGTGGGTGCTCTAGTCGGGCGGGACAGACCTGGCGTAACAGGGCCAGACTCTCCGCGTTGGTGAGCCGGGGGACCACCTGTGCGTCGAACCGGCCGTCCGGCAGGGACCGGACGGTCCTGTGATGGTCGCGTGAGGTGACGAGGACGTTCCCGTGACCGCCGGTGGGGAAGTAGTCGGCGGCGAGTGCCTCCACGTTCGTGACGTCGTCGAAGAGCAGGAGCCAGCGGCCGACGGGACGGTCACCGGCGAGCGCGTCGCGCACGGTCTGCACGGCCCGTGGGACGTGTTCGTAGGCGACCGGCAGTCCTAGGTGTTCGGCCAGCCTGAGGTAGGCGCGGTGGGCGTCGATGTGGGTGGAGGAGGGGATCCACCAGATCAGGTCGTAGTGCGCGGCGTAGCGGTGCGCGTACTCGATGGCGATGCGGCTCTTGCCGACACCGCTGCCACCGCCGATGAGGAAGTGGGATCCGTCCTGGCCGAAGGCGTCGTGGATCTGTTCCAGGATGTCTTCCCGGCCGGTGAAGTGGGGGTCGGAGGGGGGCACTCCGCCGATCGCCGGAAGCAGGGAGTCGTCCCTTTTCCGGGGGCGGCCGGTCGTCATCGGTCCACCAGCTTTCTCGTGTGGCACTGGGCGAGGAGGCTCGGACAGGGACCTGGGCCGACCGTTCGACCGCGGCTCTCGGACGGTCACGGAACGAACCCATGGCAGGGGAGGAGGGGCGCGCTGCGCCATGTCGATGGGAGGGCCTTCTCCAGGCGTGGAGGAGGCAGGCGCGGTGTCCGTCCACCGCCTACGCGATCCGTGGCCCTTGGAGGGCCGGGGCACCGGTCCATGGCACCGTTTCCCTGCCTTGCGTAACTGTGGGCCCGGCGAGCAGGGGATCACTCTCCGGGCAGGCTCGGGTTTCCCGTTGCGGGTGGACGGGGCCGACAACGGGCACTTGATATCAGGCTAGGTTCTGCCTTCGGTGGTGTCGATAGTCGTCCACAGGCTGTGGACAACGTATGCCTTAACGAGATCTGGCGAAATGGAGGCGTGTTTTCGCCATGTTGAAAAAGGGAATGAAGTGCCAGCCGAAAAGGCCAAACGCGAGCGTCGGCATGGGGCGACGCCCGTGGAGGTTCCGGAGCGGTCCTCGGAGAACGTGGTCCGGGAACCCGTCAGTCCGAGGAGGGCTCGGGTTCGTAGTTGCGCATCATCATGGAATTGCACTTGGTGCACAGGTGGCGGGCCGAGCCGGGTGAGGAGGGCTGCCAGTCGTGCTCCCCTCGAGGGCATATCCCCGACGGTCCGATGTCGCGAGCGCGGATGGCGGTGGGCTGTGCGTCCATACCGCCACGGTAGTCCGCCGGCCCCACCCCCACCACCCTCGGTGCCAGGGTGTGGACCCTGGGAAGTGGCGGGTTCGACCCGAGTCGGAGAACGAGAACGGATCGGCTTTTTCCAGGCGAGCACATCGAACACGACCTAAGCTGGCCGTGTGGTTCCCCCCAGCGATCCCGCGGCCGAAATCGTATTCCGCCCGATCCGTACCGGTAACACCTTGGATGTGACGGTGGAGCGCCTACTGTGCGCGATCAGGCTCGGTGTGGTCCCCACGGGTGACCGCTTCCCCGCCGAACGCGATCTGGCCGTCAGGTTGAACATCAGCCGGCTCACTCTGAGGGAGGCCATCGGCCACCTGAACCAGTGGGGGTACGTCGAGTCCCGGCGAGGGCGGCGCGGTGGGACGTTCGTCGCCCAGCCCCCGCCCAGGCCCACCCCCTTGGACGTGCGCCGTGACCTGATCTCCACCGGCACGGACCTGGAAGGTCTGCTGACCTTCCGGCGCTGTCTGGAGACGGGTGTGGTCATCCGTCTCGCCGAGGTCGGACTAGGGCCAGAGCAGCTCCGCTTGCTGGAGCGGAGGTTGACGGACGCCGAGACAGCGAACCCTGGGGACTACCGTCGTTGTGACACCGTCCTGCACATCACGTTGGCCCGGCTGACCGGGTCGCCTCAGATGGCCGCCGCTCTTACCGACGCTCGGATGCGCGTCAACCGGGTCATGGAGGCGGTACCGCCGAACGGGGGCGGTCACGTCGACAGCGACGAGCAGCACCGGGAGATCGTTCGAGCGGTCGAGAACCGTGATCCGGAGGCGGCCAAGCGCGCCCTGGAGAGTCACCTGGGTGGGGTGGAGGAACGGTTGCGTTCCCTATTCTCCTGATCTCGTGCGGCTTGGTCCCTCAGATGGAACATCTGAGGGTGATCCCATGATCAGACCTATCGTATGTCCGGTCCGACAAAGGGAAAGTGTCGGTGATGGTCGGCCGGACAAGCTTTCCCGATCGAGAACTCGACAAGGTCTCGAAGCGGTGTTTTTCCAGGCAAGAGGCATTGTGGCGCGGGACACCAGGGGTGATGATCTCCCTGTTCCACACCAACGACGCACAACGGTCCGCCGTTGCGTTATTCAGGGAAGGGAGTGGGCGGGTGAACGAGTCCATGCTCTGGTCGATTCTGACCTTCGGTGTCTACCTCGCCGGAATGGTCGTGATCGGCCTATGGGTCTACAAACGCACCGTCTCGCAGTCCGACTTCGTACTCGGCGGCCGTCAGCTCAACAGCTGGGTGACCGCCTTGAGCGCCAACGCCAGTGACTTCAGCGGGTGGCTCCTGCTGGGACTCCCCGGCGCCATCTACGTCTCCGGGCTCGGTGAGGCCTGGATCGCGGTCGGGCTCGCCGCGGGCTTCGCCGGCAGCTGGATCCTCATCGCCCCGCGCCTGCGCGTCTACACCCAGCGCGTCACCGACTCCCGGGCCGGGGGAGAGTCCGATTCGCTCACCCTCTCCTCGTTCCTGGAGAACCGCTTCAACGACCCCACCCCTCTCCTACGCGGTGTCTCCGCGGCGCTCATCATCGTCTTCTACTTCTTCTACGTGGCCTCCGGACTCGTGGCCATGGCCTCCCTCTTCGACATGATCTTCGGTATGTCGCCGGCACCCGCCATCGCCTTGGGCGTCGGAATCGTGGTGCTCTACACCGTGCTCGGCGGCTTCCTGGCCGTCTCGTACACGGACGTGGTGCAGGCGATCATGATGTGGCTCGCACTGCTCATCGTCCCGGTGCTCGCCATCACCGCCCTGGGTGGTTTCGGCGGCCTCACCGACGGGGTGAGTGCCAAGGCCGACGGTCTGATGTCCGCGTTCGGCGGAACCTCCCTGGATGGCGACGCCGGTGCCTGGATCAGCACGGAGACCCTCGGCTGGGTGGTCATCGTCTCCGGTCTGGCCTGGGGCTTCGGTTACTTCGGCCAACCCCACATCCTCGCCCGTTACATGGGTATTCGTTCGGTGAAGGAGATCCCCAAGGCCGCGGTCGTCAGTGTGAGCTGGGCGGTCACCGCGATGTTCCTCGCCGTCCTGGTCGGCTTCATCGGCATCGCCTACTTCGACACCCCGCTCGGTGATCCCGAGCAGGTCTTCCCACGCCTGATCGAGGCACTCTCGCACCCGGTGGTGGCCGGCGTCCTCCTGGCCGCCATCCTCGCCGCGGTGATGAGCACGGCGGACTCCCAGCTCCTGGTCGCGGCGTCCGCGCTCACGGAGGACGTGTACAAGGCATGGATGAACAGGGAGGCCTCGCCCGGCTCCCTGTTGTGGATCAGTCGCGCCACGGTGATCGCGGTGGCCCTGGTCGCGGCCGGCGTGGCTCTGTGGGGTGACCGGTCGGTCATGGACCTGGTCGGCTACGCCTGGGCCGGCTTCGGCGCGGGCTTCGGTCCGGTCCTGTTGCTCGCGCTCTTCTGGAAGCGGATGACCTGGACGGGTGCGCTGGCGGGCATGATCGTGGGCGGTACGACCGCCATCGTGTGGGACGTCCTCGACACGGCCTACTTCGACATCGGCCTGTACGCGATGGTGCCCGCGATCGCCTTGAGCCTCGTCGCCATCGTGGCCTGCAACGGCCTGGGCAAGGTCAGCGAACAGATGGAGGCCGACTTCGATCGGGTCGAAGCCGAGATCAAGGAGGGTGGCAAGGAGGGGGAACCCACCGCCGCCGGCTGAACCCCGTAACGAAAGGCTTCCGGTTGGAAGGCACGCCCAACGACACATAGACGGGTTTGAAAGTGCCCCGTTCCCCTCGCAGGGAACGGGGCAACGGGCGGCTAGCGGAGGTCCTGCGCTGCGCACAGCAACGCGCCTGCTTCTTCGGGGAACTCCGGCACACGCGAGGTCACCGTTTTGCCTCCCATGGCTCCGGCAACGCGCCACCTGCGCACAGGATGGCGTCCATCGTGCCCCACGCGCGGCACGCGCTGCGCAACGTAGGGAACTCCAACACCGAATAACCGCCACCCGGTGGCGAGGTGTCCAGAGCCTCACACAACGACTCATACACGGGTGTGGCACGGCCGCGCCCCACGGAGCGCGCCACCCAGCGAGATGGCAACGGGCCACCCGTGCGCAACAACGTGTCCAGTGTGGTCCACACGCTCGCCGCGGTGTCCAGCGTCGCCGCTGCGTCGCGAGGAAGACCAGTGTGGCCAACAACCGTCCTAGCTGCGACACACAGCCGTTCACGATAAACGGTTCTGGGTGGTCTGCGTGCGTGCCTGCGTGTCCGGCCTCGAGGACGCAACACGGCGACGTGCAGGATGCGGGCTCGGGAGCCTGTGCCGCGTTCTGCGTATCGCCGAACACGTACCCGTACCGGTTCACGCACGGGCCCGTGTGGTTCGGCCGGCGTGCGCACGCCGTGCCCGAACCGTCCTCGTCATGGGCCGCGCACATGTGGCCGATACGCTCGGCGTTCGCGGGAAGGTCGATCGGCTCGCCGTGCGCGTCGTGGTGGTCGTCGTCGTGGCCGTGCGGACGCGAACAGAACGCTTCACCCTGGAACCCGCCGATGGTGGTCACCCACCACCCGCATACCTCGAAGGTCGTTTCGTGGGTCGACATCAGGCACCCACCTTCGAGGTCGCAGCGGCCGCGACGTCGCACAGCACGGCCATGCCCAACCATTGCCGATCCGCGTACCGTTCGGCCTTCCTGCGCTCCCACTCGCGGTAGTAGCCGCGCACCATCGCGGCCGGTTCGGCGACGCTCGAAGCGTCCACCACGGGCACATGGTCGGCCGGGACGGGGACAAGTGCCGCACACGGTACGGGGGCGGGGACGTTCTCGGCGGGCTTACGCGGAGCGGGGATCGCGGGGAACGGCTCCGTGACGGCGACGGTGGGCAGGACCTCCGCATAGCGGCGAACCCGACGCGAGCGGTTCCGCCGAAGCTCTTCGAGGATGCCGGCGACGCGGCCGTAGGGGGATCCGTGCGTGGCTTGTGAGGGACGGAGGAGCCGCGCAAAAACGGCAAGGAAGGACAGTAGGGTGTTCACGTCGACGCTCCTGTAAGCGTTGGCCATGGCCCCGGACGGTTGCCGCCGTCGCGGGGTCCCGTGCGTTCACGGGGACCTCAGTCTACAGACTCGTATCGATACGTCTAGGCTTGTATCCCTTGAAAGTGCCTTGACTGGGCACGTCTACCTTCGGAGCATGACGTTTGATCCTGATGCGGAGATCGACCACGACGGGCCCGTGACGCCTTATCGTCAACTGGCTGGTATCTTGCGCGCGCGCATCGCTCGCGGGGACTGGTCACCTGGTCAACGCATCGCGTCGGAAAGCGGACTTGTACAGGAATACGGCCTTGCGCGCTCTACCGTCCGTCGTGCCGTCGCCGTACTTGTCGAAGAGGGAGACGTGTTCACCGTCCCCCAAAGAGGCACCTTCGTAGCGGACAACCCTAGGGACGCTCCCAACCCTTGACCCTTACCTACGCGCTACGCGCGTGGCTTCGTCCCTGTCCTTCGAGGCGTGACCTTCGCGGAGCCCTTCCCGTGGTCGGGTCGCGTGGTGGAACGCTCGCAGAATCGCGTACACACAACTTTTGATCAGCGCGGGTCAAGTTCTAGGCACAAAAAAAGTCCCTCACGAGGTCAGCCATACCTATAACCGGCCTCGTAGGTCCTTCCACGGGTTCATGTCCGGGAAGGGTCCCGGAGCGGCCAGAGGGTCCTGTGGAGAAGGCCGTACAGGGCCCTGTGGAGCTCTCACCCGAACCGGCGTGACTCGTCGCGGTTACGGACCTTCCGGCGTTGCTTCGAGCAATCCGGGCATCGCTTCGAGCGGCCATCCTTCGTCCCGCCGTCCGGCCGATACCGCGAAAATGATCTTGTAACCGTAGGGTGCGGCTCCGCCCGACCATCGCCCCTTAGCGCGAAGGTTCACCTTGTTTTCGAGGATGCGTGTCCGGATCATGTCTCGTTCGTATTCGGCGAAGGCTGACAGAACGTGCACGATGAGCCGCGACGCTCCGGACACGTCAACGTCTTCGGCTATGGACGGGATTTGCCACCCTCGCGTGTCCGGGTAGGCACGACACGTCTGGGTCTGGGATTCAACGGAAGTGGACGCGTCAGAATCAGGGGAGAGACGAACGTAGATGATGACCAGTGGCTTCGACATTGGGGACCTTCCACACAGAACACGGTCCAGGTGGTTGTGCGTCCTATCCGGGCCGTGTGTTCGGGCCGTGTGTGGTCAGGCCGATCTTCCGGGCCCGTGTCGCCTGCGGCACGGGCCCGCTCGTGCTCTGGCGTCCCCTGGTGTCGGAGGGGTAGAACGGTGAACATGTCGTCACCGACGGAACACCCGGCAGCCTGGTCCCGTACCGACGTCCCCGAAGGCCTGGGGCTCGGCACGCTCCTACCCGAGCCCGACGGCTTCCGTCTGGAGGCGGGGGAGACCGTGGTGGGGGGCGAGGGACGGTTCTTCACCCGATTCACCGTGCGCACGGACCTGGCCTGGACGACCACGGAGGTACGCGCCGAGGTGGTGTCCGCTGCGGGGTCGGAGGTGGTCATCCTGCGGGCCCAGGGAGGCCACTGGGTCGACGACCGCGGCCGTGAACTGCCCGAATTGGTGGGCTGCCTCGACGTCGACGTCGCCGCCACGCCCCTGACCAACACCCTGCCCATCCGCAGACTGGGACTGAACCCCGGCGAACATCGTGACATCGCGGTCGTGTGGATCGACGTCCCCTCCTTGCGGATCAGGCGGGTTCGCCAGCGTTACACCCGGCACCCGGCCGAGGGCGGGCTCGAACAGTACACCTACCGCGACCCCCTGCACGGTGAGTATCGGCTGTCCGTGGACGGCGACGGTGTGGTGGTGGACTACGAACGGTTCGCTCGACGCCTGCGCCCCGGCGGCCCTTAGCGCCGACTCTTCGAGCGGCCTCGGAACCGCGCCCTGGAAACCCGCACGTAACACGGGGGAGGGGATAATCGGAAGGGACAGCCGCAGTACACGCAGGGAGCGCACGTGACCGAGACCGAGTTGAACCAAGCGCGCCAGGAGATCATCCGCGACCTCGAGGTTTCCACGGACTTCGACGTCACCATCGAGATCGAACGCCGGGTCGCCTTCCTCGCCGAAAGGCTCACCACGACCGGTTCCCGAGCATTGGTCCTGGGCATCAGCGGTGGAGTCGACTCGCTGGTCGCGGGTCGACTGTGCCGCTTGGCCGTCGACCGGGCCCGTGAGGCCGGCCACGAGGCCGAGTACGTGGCCATGCGTTTGCCCTACGGCGTCCAAAAGGACGAGGACGACGCGACCCGCGCCGTGGAGTTCGGTGCTCCCGAACGCTGTCTGACCGTGGACGTGGGCCCGACCACCGACACCATGACGGCCTCCCTGGACAAGGGTGGAATGACCTACACCGACGAAGCCGCCAGGGACTTCGTCATCGGCAACGTCAAGGCCCGTCAGCGGATGATCGCCCAGTACGCGGTCGCCGGTGGCCTTCGTGGTTTGGTGGTCGGCACCGACCACGCGGCCGAGGCCGTCACCGGTTTCTTCACCAAGTACGGCGACGGCGCCGCGGACCTGGTTCCCTTGGCGGGGTTGACCAAGCGCCGGGTGCGCGCGATCGGTGCCGCCCTCGGTGCTCCGGAGGACCTCGTCCACAAGGTGCCCACCGCCGACTTGGAATCGCTCACCCCGCAAAAGCCGGACGAGGAGGCCCTCGGGCTCACCTACGACCAGATCGACGACTTTCTGGAGGGACTGCCGGTCGACGACGAGGTCGCTCGTACCCTCGTCGATCGTTATCGTGTCACCTCCCACAAGCGGGCTCTTCCCACCGCGCCCTGACCGGTCCTTTCAGGGACCGCCTCGATCCCTTGACCGGAGGGTGTCTTGGGGAGCTCGCCGGGGAGGGGCGCGGATCGGGTACCTTTCTCTCCAAGCCCTTTCGTCACCCGCCTCCCGGGTGAATGGTGGTGCGAGCCCTACCTTTCGTGGGTGGGTCCACCGCCGTGAAAGAGGGGGTCCTGCGCCATCGCGACCGAACGGCCGTCACGCCTAGGGTCGTTTTCGACGACGCGTCATCGAATGCAACTCGCGGAGCCGTTTCCAGGGTTTCGTGGGGACGTGTCGACACCCCTGAGCCCGGTCCATGTGACCTGTGGGCACCCTTGTGTGCTCGTCGGTCCTCCGGGAGGACCAAGGAGCGACAACGATGACCGTGACCGTCGAACCCGCGGGTGGGCGTCCGCCCACCGCCGCACCCGTCACCACCACATCCCCCAGCCGTTCGCGTGATCGTTTCCTCGACGTGTTGCGCATGTTCGTCATGGTCTTGGTCGTGGTTCAACACTGGTGGCTTCCGGTGCTCAGCGTGCAGACCCAGGGGGAACTGGACACGGGCAGTGTGCTCAGCGTGAACGGCGGGTTCGCACTGACCTGGATCTCCCAGGTCATGCCGTTGATCTTCTTCGTAGGCGGCGCCGCCAATCTGATCAGCTGGCGGGCGGCCTCGGGTCGAGGTGAACGGGCCCGGGTCTGGTGGGCCAAGCGCCTGCGCAGACTGGCCTGGCCGGTGGTGCCCTTGGCGGTGGTGTGGATCATCGCTTGCCACCTGCTCGTTCTGGGCGGTGCTCCCGCACAGCCGGTGCTGGTCGGGGCGGGTGCCGCCGGCATGGTGCTGTGGTTCCTGGCCGTGTACGTACTGGTGGTCATGGCGACACCGATGCTGGTCGCCGCGCAGGAACGGTTCGGCTGGTGGGTGCCGGTGGCGCTGCTGGCCGGCGCGGTGTTCGTGGACACGGTGCGCTTCAGCTTCGGTGTGGAGTGGTTCGGCTATCTGAACGTGGCGTTCGTCTGGCTGGGTGTGCATCAGTTGGGGTTCCGTTACGTGACCGGTGCGATCACCCGAACACACGCCATCTGGATGGCCGCTGTCGGTGCGGTGGCCGTACTGGTCCTGGCCGCCTTGGGGCCGTACTCGCTGAACATGACCGGTGTGTTCGCGGCCGAGACCTCGAACGTGGCCCCGCCGACCCTGGTCTTGGCGGCGTTGGGTTCGTTGCAGGTCGGGGTCGCGGTGCTGCTCCGGCGGTGGATCGGTGCCTGGGCGGACCGCCCCGGCCCGGCGCGGATGCTGGACCGGCTGTGCCCGCAACTGATGACGGTGTACCTGTGGCACATGCTGCCGATCAGCGTGGTCGCCGGCGTAGTGGTGTTCGGTCTGGGCATCGACACCCCCGAACCGATGACCGGCTGGTGGCTGCTATGGGGCGTACTCGGGGTCGCGGTCCTGGTGCCGTTGGTACTGCCGCTGGCGCACTGGGCGGTGCGTTTCGAGGAGCCGCCTCGTGTGCTCAAGGGTGACCCGGGTCTGCTTCGGGTGCTGGCCGCCGCGCTTTTGATCGGCGGGGGCATGTTGACCCTGACCGTGACGGGTCTGGGTTTCGGCCCCTTCCCGGTGCTCGGCCTGGGCGCCATCGTCTCGGGTCTGTTGCTGACCGCGGCCCCCAGGGTCCGGGATGGTGGCACGACTCGCGGGGTGTTCCGGGACGTGGCCCGGGGGTCGATACGCGCCTGAGCGGCGAAGAAGGGGGGCTCGCTCTTGGTTCTCGCGGGTGGCGGGGATCGGCTGCGCGGGTAGATCTAGACCATGGATGCCAGACGAATCGCCTATGACCGGCGCGGCCGTGGTCGGCCGATCGTCCTCTTGCACGGGCTCGGTGACCGGTGGCGGTGCTGGCGGCCGGTGATGCCTCGGTTGGCCGATGACTACGAGCTGATCGCCGTCGATCTTCCGGGTTTCGGACAGTCGCCGGGGCCCGAACCGGAGGAACCCTACGACGTGCACGAGCTCGTGCGGGTGATCGGGGACTTCTGCGAGCTGCTCGATCTGGAGCGCCCGCACCTGGTCGGTAACTCCCTGGGTGGTTCGATCGCTTTGGAGTTGGGGGTTCAGGGGGTCGCCGGCTCGGTCACGGTGTTCTCTCCGGCCGGGTTCTCCGGTGAGGCGGGCCGATGGGGGATGCGCACCTTGGGTGTGCTCGCGAAACTGGCGACCCAGGTCCCGTTGCCCGTCAAGGAACGGTTGGCGGACACCCCGCCGGCTCGTGCCGTGGCCCGAATCGCGTTGCGCGGTGACCCCTCCTCACCCAAGGCCAAGGCCCTCCGATTCGGGGTGGACAAACTCGAACCCGGTTCCGCGTACGTGCGTATGGTGCCCGAGATCGCCGAATACGACTTCGTGCGGCGACCGATCGACTGTCCGGTCACGGTCGCGTGGGGCGACCATGATCGGACCCTGCCGCCCTCGAGTGCTCAGAACGCTTATGAAAGGTTGCCCGGCGCGCGCATGGTGTCGCTGCTCGGGGCGGGACACATCCCGATGGTGGAGGATCCCGTCATGGTGGCCGAGCACATCAGGTGGACCTGTCAGGTCGCCGATCGGGAAGGTTTCGCCGAGCGGGTCAGGTGAACAGGAATCCACCTTCGGAGCTGATCCCCTGGCCGGTGATCCAGGCCGCCTCATCGGTGGCCGGCCAGGCCGGCAGGCGTGCCGGGTCGTCCGGTTCACCGAGCCTGCCCAGCGCGAACACGGGTACCACTCGGTCCAGGAGTTCGCCCTCGATGTAGCCGGTCCGCACCGGTCCGGGGTCGACCGTGTTGACGGTGATGCCCGCAGGTCCCAGCTCCGCCGCGATGGTGGGGGTGATCTGGGAGAGTGCGCCCTTGGCGGAGGCGTAGGCGACTTCGCCCGGCATCGGGCCGTGCGTTTGACCGGAGGTCATGAACAACACCCGGCCCCCGGTCGTCCGTCGTGTCGCGCGGCGAAGGCCTGCGCCGGGGCGTCGGGGTCGGCCATGTCGGCGCTGATGTGCGCTACGCGGGCATCAGGGACGGCGAGCACCGAACGTACTCCGGCGACCACGGCCTCGACGTCGTCGCCTCCCCACGGTTGGTCCTCGTCGTGCGGGCGGTAGTGGTGGTCACCATGCCAGGTCGGGCATGCGCGGTTCCAGCGGTTTTCCCGAGTCCATGCGCTGGGAGGATGCCCGAGGGCACTTGGATGAAGCGTGGTGAGGTGGGCTTTCCCGAGGCGGTCGGTTCGGGATAGCGTTACGCGCGCAACGACTCCCCGAGGAGGCACTGGTTTGACCGCATCGACACACCCGGTCCCGGGAGGGGCCGCGTGGCTTAGGGAGCAGGAACGGCGACTGGTCGGTTTCGCCACCGGGGCGGCGGTTCCGGACGGGTTCGGTTTCCTGGACGCGAAGGGCGCGGTGGAGTCGGAGCGTCCGACCGCCACCTGGATCACGGCTCGCATGACGTACGTGTTCTCCCTGGCGCACCTGCGCGGGGTCTCCGGCGCCGCCGAGCTGGCCGATCATGGCCTGGCCGCCCTGTCGGGTCCGCTGCGCGACGCCGACCTGGGCGGATGGTTCGACGAGGTGCCCGAAGGTGGCGATCCCCAGACGCTTCGGGAGCGCTCCCAAGTATTGCCGGAGAAGTCCGCCTACCCGCACTCCTTCGTCGTCCTGGCCGCCGCCACCGCCGCCCACGCGGGTCGCCCAGGCGCACGAGCCCTACTCGACGAGGCCCTCGGCGTCATCGACGAGCGGTTCTGGGAACCCGAGGCCGCCTGCGTGCGGGAGAGCTGGGACGCCGACTGGACCACCACCGAGTCCTACCGGGGCGCCAACAGCGCGATGCACTGCGTGGAGGCCTTCCTCGCGGCCGCCGACGTCACGGGCGAGACCAAGTGGACCCGCAGGGCGTTGGCCATCGCCGAACGCCTGATCCACGGAGTGGCCGCCGACCACGGTTGGCGTCTGCCCGAGCACTTCACTCCGGACTGGGAGCCCGTGCTCGACTACAACCGGGACCGACCCGACCACCCCTTCCGGCCGTTCGGTAGTACCACCGGCCACCTGTTGGAGTGGGCACGTTTGCTCGTGCACCTGGAACTCGCCCTGAAAAGGGCCGGTGAACCCGTTCCGGAATGGCTGCTCACCGACGCCGAACTCCTCTTCGCCAACGCCGTGCGCCGAGGCTGGCACGTCGACGGAGCCGAGGGGTTCGTCTACACGCTGGACTGGCGGGACCGGCCGGTGGTGCGTCAGCGTATGCACTGGGTGGTGGCCGAAGGCGCCATGGCCGCCTGGGTGTTGGCCGAGCGCACCGGCGAGGAGGTCTACACCGAACACCTGGAACGCTGGTGGGCCTACGCCGACCGCCACCACGTGGACCGGGAGAACGGGAGCTGGTGGCACGAACTCGATCCCAACAACCGACCGGCGGGCTCGGTGTGGGAGGGCAAGCCGGACGTCTACCACGCCTACCAGGCGGTCCTGTTGCCCCAGATCGGTCTGTCCACGTCGATCGCGGCGGCCCTGCCCGCCGAACGGAACGAAGGAGGTGCCGTGTGAGCGAGCAGGCGCCCGCCCGACTCGTGGTGGTCGGCGAGAACGTCATGGACCTGCTACCCGGTAAGCATGGGCCACGGTCGCTGTGGGCCGCGCCCGGTGGTGGTCCGGCCAACACGGCGGTGGCCGCGTCCCGCTTGGGGTTGCCCACCCGGCTGCTGGCCCGGATCGGTTCCGACGGGTTCGGAGCCATGATCCGAGCGCGCCTGCTCACCGAGGGCTTGGACCCGGCCGGACTGATCGATGCCGAGGAGCCGACGGCTCTGGCGTTGGCCACCCTGAGTGAGGACGGGTCCGCGAGCTATGACTTCCGAATGGAGGAGGCCGCCGACTGGCGCTGGCGTTCCGGGGAGCTGCCCGAAACGCTCGAACCCGAGGTCAAGGCCCTGCACGCGGCGTCCATAGCCCTGTTCCGAGAGCCGGGCGCCGGCCTCATCGAGGCCCTGCTGCGCCGCGAACACGGACGTGGCCGGGTGACCGTCACGCTGGACCCCAACATTCGCGCGGACGTGATCGGCGATCCGGCGGCGGCCCGTGCGATGGCCCTGCGTCACGTCGCCCAGGCGCACGTGGTCAAGGCCAGTGACGAGGACCTGGAGTTCCTCTACCCCGATCACCCCGTGGAGGAAGCGGCCGCGGCCTTGGCGGCCCTCGGTCCGGTGCTGGTCGTGGTCACCCGGGGCGGGGAGGGTGCCTTCGCGCTCTCCCACGGGGTGATGGCCTCGGTGCCGGCACCGCCCACGGAGGTGGTGGACACCGTGGGGGCGGGAGACTCGTTCATGGGCGCGCTCCTGCACCGGCTGGACCTGGATGGACGCCTTGGAGAGTCGCCCCGTGAGCGTTTGGCGGGGTTGACGGAGACGGACCTGGAGGCGCTGTTGACCCACGCGGCCACGGCGGCCGCGCACACGGTCACCCGAGAGGGAGCCGATCCGCCTACGGCGGAGGAATTGAACGCGGCCCTCTCCCGCGACTCGGTCGGGTAGGGTTCGCCGGTCCCCGGTCACCGACCGGGGCCGCGTGGTTCCCACCGGACTGCTTTCCGGTCAGAAACGGAACCCGAAAAGTCCTCCGGCCTCCGAGTCGTCCAGCTTCGGCTCGATGATGTACGGCATGGCGTCGAACCCCATCCGTTCGGCCTTGACCAGGTCATCGGAGTTCATGGTCACGACGTACTGCATGCCCTCCTCCTGGGCGACCATGGCCGCCAGTTCCAATGCTCGGGCCACTTGGCGTTCGTCCACGCCATCGTAGATCTTGCTGTCGTGCACGAGGAAGTCGGGCCCTCGACCGGCACGGTGCGCGATCACCGCCCAGGCCAGATCGAAGCAGAACATTTTCATGTTGGAGATGCCGGTGCTGTCGTCGGCTTCGAGTTTGAGCTCGATCTCCAGGTGGCTACGCCTGGCTTGGAAGGTCAGGTAAGGAGCGCGGGCGTCGCCGTACAGGTACTCGGCGAATCGGTTGAACAACAGGTTCGCCTGCTGTTCCTGTTCTCTCCTGGCCTCGATGTCGCTCTGGACCTCCTCCTCCAGAGCGGCTTTCTCTTGGTCGATCTGACGCCGGCTCTGTTCCAAAGTTCGTGCGGCGTTGAGCCTGCTTTGGAGGTATTCGCGCTGTGCTTCTTCTTTGGCGAGTGCCCCCTGCATCACCGTCAGGGTGTCCAGTGCTCCCCCTTCGTTCAAGGTGCGCAGGAGCGCGGCCTGTCTCGCACCGAGGTCTTCACGCTCCCTCTCGCTCGTGGTGAGCTTTTCGCGTAAGGCGGCGGCTTCCTCGTTCAGGTACCGTCGTCGGTTGCGCACGACCGCCCGGTGGAAGGCTTCCACCTGGTCGAACCGGGCCCGTACCTGGTCGCCGAGAAGGACTCCCATCTCCTGGTAGGCCCGTTCGAGGTAGTCATGGCCTGGATCGTCGGCTTCCTCGATGGAGCGTTCGATGTCCGCGAGATTCCTTCGACCGATCACGTCCGCTTCGCGTAGTTGACGGATGCGAGAGTCCACCCGCTCCGCTTCTCGGCGGATCTCCTCGTACTCCGGAACGACCTGGAAGTCGGAGATCTGCGCCTTGAGATCGGCGATACGACGTTCGATGACGATGAGCTGGCCGCGAAGGTCACCGGACTTGCCGACGATGTCCTTCCACACCGGGTCATCGGTGGCCCGCGCTAGCTTCCTTCGGGTCTGCTCCCGTTCGGCGAGTTCGCCGTAGCGAGCGGCGAGTGCCCAGTCCATACCCAGCAGATGGCAAAGGTTCGCGGTGGCCAGGTGCCGGGAGGTCTGCGGGTTGGGCCTGAGGGCGTCGGCGAAACCGTTCTTCTCGGTTCTGCGCAGGTAGAAGCCGAGCAGGAGTCGGCCACTCAAGACCTTGTCGGCGTCCCTGATCCCGAACAATTCGCGTTCGAGGGCGCTCCTCCATTCCTTCACCCCGGACACACCGGCTCTTTGGATGAGTACATCGGGGTCATGCCCACGGATGTCCGGGTCGAGGTAGATCTTCTTCGGGTCACTCCCGGAGCGACGAACACTGAGCCTGCCAACGGGCTCGGGCCAGTCCAGGACGAGTTCGAACGTGGTTCCCTTGTTCTCTCCACGGGTGACCAACGGCGTCTTGTCCGCCCCCAGCAGAAAATGAAGCAACTCCACCATGCTGGTCTTACCGACCGCGTTGCGGCTCTGGTCTTCGGTGGAAGCGGACGTACGGTCCGCGAGCAAGAGGTTGAGTCCGGGAGTGAAGGAGATCGCCCGGAACCGGGGATCGCTCGCTTTCAGTTCACGCAACATCGGACGCCTCTCGGAAGACTAGGACGTCCTCACGTAGTTCCACCGTTCCCAGGGTGTAGAGAACGTCGAGAGCGAGCACGAACCACCAGAACGGCAAAGGAGCGTTGTGGTCGTGATCGGATCGCCACTTCTGGAGTCGACGCCACGCCTGATCCACGGTGATGCTCTGGTGTTCACTCGCCTGGAGGATCTGGGCGCCCACGGTCAACAACGCCCGCTGCGGGGCGATTCCCTTGGTCGGTGCGATCACGTGGTCCCCCCTTCCATGGTTTCGTGGGCGGTGGGCCAGTCCTGCGGTGGTATCTCGAAGATCTCGCACTCCCCGAAGAAGTACATCAGCACGGTGTTCGCCTCGATCTGATCTTTCGGGCTCCTAGCCTCGTTGCCAAGGATGTACCACTGGAGGCGAACGACGATCGCATCGGGATCATCGAGGGTGTCGGCGAGGTCGAGGTACTCCTGGCGAAAGGCCGCGGCGACCTCGTCTCTCTCGATGGGATCGGCCAGACCGTCGTAGTAGTCCTTGACGAGCGGGACATGCGGCAGGCTCAGCCGCAGGAAGTCCGCCATGTCCTCACCGAAGCGGTTGTACTCCAACTTGTGGCTCGGGGGTATGGGGATGTTGGTCGGTAACGAACTCCGTTTCCGGTTCGTGGACAGGTGGTCCAGGAGCGGAGCCAGTTCGGCCATACCGACACCTGTGACCATCGCCTTCAGCGGAAATGGGCCGATGAGGTCCTCGATGTCCTCGCTGTCCAACCTTCTGAGGACGCGGAACATCTGGTCGAGGCCGAAGTTCTCGAACTTCAGCGAAGGATGATCGGCTTGGGCCTCGGAAATCTCCAAGGTCACCTGAGGGGCCACACCACGTGAATTGTTGTGGACGAAGACGAAGGTATCGAAATCATCTCCCCTGTGGGTGATGGCTTCATGTAGGTCCGAACGGAACTTGCGTCCAACCTCGTATTCGTTCGCCGTTTGAGGGCCGTAGCAGGCGTAGAGCCTACGCCCACTGATCAGTAGGCCATCGGCGCCTCGGTCGCCCCTGGTCGTGCGGACGGGAAAGAAGCCCGGGTCCGCCAACTGCATGAGGCGATGAAAGAAGTCCTCGAACGCTTCACCATGCAGGTTGGCGGTTCTGTCCTTGAGCATCGTGCGCGCGCACCAGCGTTGCCAGGGCTCCATGCGTGCTTCCTTCGCTTTAAGGTTCCTTTGCTCTTCGTGGTTCAGTAACTACCACCCGAATATCGTCAGCGATGGTGCTTTGGCCGTTTGTGGCCGGACCGAGTCGCGAGTGCCAGTGCGGCCTGTCGAACGGGTTCGGCGAATCAGCTCAGTACGCGCGACCGAGCAGGCACACGGGTCGGAGTGGGTCGGTCGTCCACAGGCTGTGGACGCGTAGTGGCCAGGGAGGTCCCGCACGTGGTTCTCTCGACTCATGGGGGAGCCCGCGAACCCGTCCGCCTCACGCTGTCCGCAAGCCCTTGCCGCCGCCCAAAGATGACAGAAAACTACCGATAGTGGCGTATGTCCTGTTTGTCGGTTTCGCGGGTTGGGTGTTGTACGCACGTAACGTCTTGATAACCCCGGTGAGTGTGTGAGAGCGGCGCGGAGAGGGTTTTCAGGGTCGGAATCGGGCGCGCGGACCCCCTTGTCAAGATTGCTCGAAACCCATGTGGAGCAAGGGTTTCAGGGCGATCGACCCCTCTCCTCAAGGTCCTCTTCCGCGTTGACGAAGCCCTCCTTCGGGCCGCCGCACGCGACTCCGTGCGGGCATCGGTGGAACCACCAGTGTGGCCTCTTGGGCCTGCCCGAACAGGGCATTCATGTGCGAATGTGTGACACGTGGCACATAGGTACACGGAGCCCCAGAACATACGTCTCCGGGGCCGGGACACCGAGCAGCGGATCCTCGCCGACGCCTTGGGCGACGCGAGGTCCGGGCAAGGCGTGTCCCTCCTCTTCTCCGCCGGCCCGGGGCTGGGCAAGACCACCCTCCTCGAACACGCCGGGACCACCGCAGGCGATTTCACCGTTCTGCGCCTAGGGGGAGTCGCCGACGAGGCGGACTTCCCCCTCGCCGGACTGCACCGACTCCTTCTCCCGGTCGAGGCGGTCTTGGGTCGACTCCCCGAAGAACGCCGCACCCTCCTGCGCGAGGCCATCACCCGAGGCGGGGTGGCCGAGACCGACCGCTTCGCCCTCTACACCGCCCTCCTCGAACTCTTCTCCCTGGTCGCTTCCGAACGTCCCCTCCTGCTCTGCGTCGACGACGCCGACCTCTTGGACACCCCCACCCTGGAGGCCCTCGCCTTCACGGCCCGGCGTCTGACCGGCGCCCCCATCACCATCGTGTTCGCGGCCGGTGAGGGACGAGGCAAACCCGCCGACGCCCCCGGTCTCACCTCCTCCAGCGCCTTGGGGGAGGGCGTTCGCGAACCCCTCGTCCACGGGGTCACCGAATACCGGCTCACCCCGCTCGGCGACCGCGCCGTCCACGACATCCTCACCGATCGGGCTCCCGCACACCTGTCCTCCTCGGTCCGTTCCCTGCTGGTCCGGTCCTGCCACGGCAACCCGGCGGCCCTCCTCGGATTCCTCGACTCCTTGACCACGGGCCAGATCCAGGGGGAGGCGCCACTGCCCGAGCCACCCCCTCTTCCCGAGCGGTTGCGCTCCTCCCTCCTGGCCCCCTACCGGGCGCTGCCCGAGGACACCCGGTACGTGCTGTTGCTGGCGGCTCTGTCCGCGGACTCCCGCGCCCACCTGTTGTTGGACGCTGCGGATGGGTCCTCGTCGACCATCGGTGTGCTGGAACCCGCGGAGGAACGCGGTCTGGTCTCGATCGACACCGACACCGTCGTCTTCGCCAACCCCCTGCTGCGCGAAGCCATCGCCCAAGGCACCCCCGCAGGCCGACTGCGCGACGCACACCGAGCCCTGGCCGCCGTCACCGACCCCGAATTCGCACCGGTGGAGTTCGCCCGGCACACCGCGCAGGGGGCCGATGCCCCCGACGCCGACCTCGCCGACCGGGTCGCCGCGGCGGCGCGTCGCGCCAGACGCCTGGAGGGTCCGCTGGCGGCCTCACTCGCCAGCGAGCGCGCCGCCTTCCTCACCCCCGACCCCGATGGGCGTTCCTGTCGTCTCTCCAGTGCCTCCCACAAGGCCTATCTCGCCGGGGATTGCGACCGCGCCGCCCAGATCCTGGCCCAGGCCAGGCCCTTGGCCGTCTCCGACCGGCGTCGGGCCATCATCGACCTCATCGACGCCCAACTGCACATGCGCGACTCCAACGCCATCGACGCCACGGAGCGCCTCTTCGAGATCGGCCGAGACCTGGCTCCGCACGATCGGACCCTGGCCCTGCGTGCCTTGGCCCGTGCCGCGGACAGCGCCTCCTACGCGGGCGACCCGATCCGACACGATCGCGCCGCCAAGCTGGCGGTGAGTCTGGTTCGGCCGGACGACCCCACCTCGATGCGGATGACCTCGGCGTACCTGGAGGGATGCAGCATCTCCTTCCGGGGCGACTACCCGAACTCCACACCGCTGCTACGCGAAGCGGTCCGCCTCTCCTCCGAGATGACCACGCCCACCGAGATGGTGTGGGCGGGCATCTGCGGACTGCGTCTGGGAGACGCACCCTTCGTCCGTAGCATCACCTCCCGCGCCGCGGAGACCGCTCGGACCCGAGGCGAACACACCTTCGTCCCCTCGGCCATGGCCTTCCTGGTCTTCTCCGAGTTCTGGAGCGGGCGTTTTCCGTCCGCCGCCGGGAGCGCGCTGGAGGGCTTGCGGGCCTCCAGGGAGACCGGCCAGTCCATCTGGGCGACCCACAACCTGGCGTCGCTGGCGATGATCGCCGCCATCCAGGGCGATGTCGACACCTGTCGGCTCCGGGCGCGCGCGGTCGCCACCCAGGCGGGGGAGAACAGCCTCGGTCTGTCCGCGGCCCTGGCCTCCTGGGCCTTGGCGGTCCTGGAACTATCACGCGGCAACGCCGCCGACGCGTTCTTCCGGCTGCGCTCCCTGGTGCACGCCGGCCCGGGGCACGGGCACCCCACCATGCGCCTACTCACGGCCCCGCACTTCGTGGAAGCCGCGGTACGCATGGGCGAGACGGAGTGGGCACGGGCCTCCCTGAGCGGTTATCGAGGATGGGCCGAGTCCGTCGAGAGTTCGAGCGCGTTGGCCCTGGCCGCGCGCGGGGAGGGTCTCCTCGCCACCGGTGACGAGGCGGCCGACCACTTCGAGACCGCGCTGGCCCTGCATCGGGCCTGCGGGGACGATGACGTCGAGCACGCACGCACCCAGTTGCTGTTCGGCGCCTTCCTGCGGCGCGCCCGGCTACCCGGGCGAGCCCGTGAACACCTGTACAACGCCCTGGAGACCTTCGAACGGTTCGGGGCACGGTTGTGGGTCCGACAGACCCGCGCCGAACTGCGCGCCATCGGTACCTCCGAGCGCGGTCCCGAAACCACGCCCACCAGCGAGTTGACCGCGCAACAGCAGCAGATCGCCCGGTTGGTGGCCGAGGGAGCGACCAACCGGGAGGTGGCCGCCCACATGTTCATCAGCCCACGCACGGTGGAGCACCACCTACGCGGCATCTTCCGCAAGCTCAACATCAGGTCCCGGGTGGACCTGGCCCGCCTCTTCACCTGACAGAGGCTCCGAAAGTCCGGACGCGACGGAGCGGACGGATCACTGCTTCGTACCAACTAGTCGGTACGGACCCGCTGGTCGCAACCGTGAGAAAGGCAGTCATGACAACGACCGCACCGGAACATCTCCTGAGAGCGGACGGGGTGACCGTGCGCTTCGGAGGCCTCACCGCGCTCGACGACGTCGGACTCCGAGTGGAACCCGGATCCGTCGTCGGCCTCATCGGCCCCAACGGCGCGGGCAAGACCACCTTCTTCAACGTCCTGTCCGGTGTCCTGCGTCCCACCAGCGGAACCATCTCCTGGAAGGGGGCACCGCCACCCGGTCGCAAGACCCATCACCTGGCCAAGGCCGGGATCGCCCGTACCTTCCAGGGTCTCAACCTCTTCCCGATGATGCCCGTGATCTGGAACGTCATGGTCGGGGCCGACCGGCTCGCCCGTGGCGGATCGTTCTCCCTGATCAGCGGGTTGGGTCGCCACCACCGTGACGAGAAGGAGCTCGAAGAGCGGGCCATGGCCGCCCTGGTGCGATTCGGTATCGCCGAGTACGCCACGCGCCTGCCCGGCACCCTCCCCTACGGGGTGCAAAAGCAGGTCGCCCTCGCCCGCGCCTGCGTGGGTGAACCCGAACTCCTCCTCCTCGACGAACCCGCCAGTGGCCTGTCCGGTCAGCAGATGGACAACCTCGCCGAACAGATCCGCGGTTTCAGCAAGGACATGGCGGTCGTCCTCGTCGAACACCACATGGATCTGGTCATGAACGTGTGCGACCACATCGTCGTCCTCAACTTCGGCAAGGTCATCTCCAGCGGTACCCCCGCCGAGGTGCAGGCCGATCCCGCCGTCACCCAGGCCTACCTCGGTACCCCGGCGAACGAGGAGCCCGCCGATGGGCGCCCCGTCACCGTCGACCCGGGCCAGAACGGAGCCGCCCGATGAGTACCGAACCCCTCCTGTCCGTCCAAGGGCTCACCGCCCACTACGGTCCGGTCCGCGTCCTCGACGACGTCTCCCTGGACGTTCCCGACCGTGGTCTGTGCGCCGTCCTGGGCGCCAACGGTGCCGGTAAGACCACCCTGCTGCGTACGCTCACCGGGCTGCACCGGGCCACCTCCGGCCGGGTTCTGCTCGAAGGAGAGGACCTCACCCGTCTGCCCGCCGAGAAGGTCATCACCCGTGGCCTGGCCCACGTCCCCGAGGGCGGCGGAGTGATCGTCGAACTCACCGTCGAGGAGAACCTACGCCTGGGCGGTCTATGGCGCTCCGACCGGCGCGACCGCACCACCTTCGACGAAGTCATGGACCTCTTCCCGCCCTTGGTGGAGCGCCGCACCAAGAGCGCGAGCACCCTCTCCGGTGGCGAACGCCAGATGCTCGCCATCGGCCGCGCCCTCATGGCCCGCCCCAAGGTGCTGCTGCTGGACGAACCCTCGCTCGGTCTCGCACCGCTGATCACCAAGCAGATCTTCACCCTGCTGCGCGACCTGCGCGACCACACCGGACTCACCGTCGTCCTCGTCGAACAGAACGCCGCCGGCGCTCTGTCGGTCACCGACCACGGATTCGTGCTCAACCAGGGCCGCGTCGCCACCGAAGGGCCCTCCGAGGGCCTTCTGGCCGACGACCGCACGCGTCACGCCTACCTCGGCTTCTGAGGGAGACCCCATGACCCACTTCATCAACCTGACCCTGAACGGGCTGGCGTCCGGGGCGGCCTACGCGGCGCTCGCGCTGTCCCTGGTCATCATCTACCAGGCCACCCGGCTGGTGAACTTCGCCCAGCCCGCCCTGGCCCTGGTGGCGGTCTACGCCGCCTACACCGTCACCCAACTCACCGGTTCCTACTGGATCGGATTCGCCTCGGCCCTCATCGTGGGCATGGCGGCGGGTGCCCTCGTCGAACGCGTCATCATCCGCCCCATCGCCAAGACCTCCCAGCTCAACGCCATCATCGTCACACTCGGACTCCTCCTGGTGATCCAGGGCGGGGTGGGCATGGTCTGGGGCAACGAACAGCACGGCTTCCGCTACGCGTTCAGTTACGTGGGCCGCTTCTCTCCCGCGGACACCTTCGCCTTGGTCTCCGTGGGGGTCGTCGCCCTGCTGCTCTTCGCCGTCTACCGCTTCACCCCGTTCGGCCTGCGTATGCGCGCTGCCGCCTTCCACCCCGAATCGGCGCGGCTCAGCGGTGTGAAGGTGGGCCTGATGCTCACGGCCGGTTGGGGCATCGCCTCCTTCATCGGCGCCCTGGCGGGGATGCTCGCCGGACCTCCGTTCCTCTCGCCCAACGTGTTCGACGTGGTGTTCGTCTTCGGGATCACCGCCGCCGTGGTCGGCGGGCTGGACAACCCCTTCGGAGCGGTCATCGGAGGTCTGCTCATCGGCCTGGGCATGTCCTACGTGTCCGGCTACCTCGGGCCCGAACTGGCCACCCTGTCCGCCCTCGCCATCGTCGTCATCGTCCTGAGCGTGCGTCCCGACGGCATCCTGTCCCGGCCGACCGCGCGAAAGGTGTAGCCATGTCTCAGCCCACCACCCAGCGCGACAAGCGCACCGCAGCCCCTTCCGGGAGCGACCGGACACCGCCCAAGACGCCCCGAGCCTCCAGCTGGGCCTCCATGCCCCTCCCGGTCCGGCACCTGCTGCTGGCCGTGCTCGGCCTGGTCGGCGTCACCGGACTGCTGTTCGTCACCGGAGACCTCACCGCGCTGCGCATCGCCGCAGTCGGTTACACCATGCTCGCCGTCGCCGGCCTCCAGCTGTTGGTCGGCGGTTCCGGCCAGGTGTCCTTGGGACACGGCGCGTTCATGATGATCGGTGCCTACACGATGGCACTGCTGGTCCTGCACCAGCCGATGCTTCCGCTGGCCGCCAACCTCGGCATCATCGTGGTGGTATCGATCATCGCCGGTATCGCCGTCGGTGCCGCCACCGCGCGGCTGCACGGCCCCTACCTGGCCGGTGCCACCCTCATCCTCGCGGTGGGGTTGCCCGGCCTCACACACCGCTACCACGACCTTCTCGGCGGTAGCAACGGGCTCAACATCCGTACCGCCGGGGCACCGCCCTTCCTCCAGGACCTGCTCAGCACCAGTGAATGGCGGGCGCTGGTCGTGTGGACCACCGTCGTCATCGGTCTGGCGGTGCTCGCCACCATCTCGTCCGGACGCCTGGGGCGCCGGATGCGCGCCATCCGTGACGACGAGACCGCGGCCGCCATGGCCGGTGTCCCCGTCGGTAAGACCAAGGTGGTCGCCTTCGTCATCGCCTCCACCGCCGGTGGTCTGGCCGGTGGCCTCCAGGCCTACGTACTCGGCACCGTCACCCCCAGCAGCTTCACGCTCGTGCTGTCGCTGACCCTGCTCGCCGCACTGGTCCTCGGTGGCATCGGCAGCCTGTGGGGTGCTTTGTGGGCCTCGATCGCCATCGTCTACCTACAGATCTGGGCCGGCGACCTGGCCGGCGCCATGAACCTGAGCCGCGACGCGGAGAACAACCTGCCCATCGTGTTCTTCGGCGTCGTACTCATCCTCGTCCTGCGTTTTTGGCCCCTGGGTGTCCACGGGGCCCTCCAGAGCCTCAGAGCCCGTCTCCGAGCCCGCGAGTCCTAAACCTCCCCCCAACGAAGGAGAACACCATGCGAAAGAGCACTGGATCCCGGGCCTTTCTGGCCTCGGGAATGGCCCTGACCCTGTTCCTCACCGCCTGTAGCGGTGCCGGGCAGGTCGGCGAGAGCGACGACGTCGACCTGGACGTCAGCACCGGTGTCACCGACGACACCGTCGTCATCGGAACCCACCAGCCCCTGACCGGGCCGGCGGCACCCGGATACCTGGCGGTCTCGCAGGGGGCGGCGGCCATCTACGAGTACGTCAACGCCCAGGGCGGCGTGAACGGACGCCAGATCGACTATCGGGTCGAGGACGACGTCTACGACCCCTCCCAGACCATCGACGTCACTCGTCAGCTGGTCATCGAGGACGAGATCTTCGCGATGGTCGGGGGCCTGGGCACGCCCACGCACAGTGGTGTCCTGGACTACCTGAACGAGGAGGGCGTTCCCGACATCTTCCCCTCCTCCGGTGCCTTGGCCTGGAACAACCCCGAGGAGCACCCGCTCACCTACGGTTGGCAGACCGACTACACCAAGGAAGCGAAGATCCAGGGCGAGTACATCGCCGAGAACTTCGCCGGGCAGGATGTCGGTTACCTGTACCAGAACGACGACATCGGCGAGGACTCCCAGGCCGGGCTCGACCAGTACCTCAGTGACAACGTCGTCGCCCGTGAACACTACGAGTCCGAGGTCACCGACCTGAGCTCGCAGATCGCCGAACTGGAGAACTCCGGTGCCGAGGTGGTCGTGTGCTCCTGCATCCCGGCGTTCGTCGCCCTGGGCATGCTGGAGGCCGCACGGATCGGCTACGAACCCCAGTGGGTGGTCTCCAGCATCGGTGGTGACACCACCACCTTGCAGGGGCTGCTCGCGACGTTCACCGAGGGCAGTGACGCCGAGGACGTTCCGGCCGACGCGTTCCTGGAGGACCTGCTGATCACCACCTACATGCCTCGGGTGGAGGACGAGAACGACGAGTGGGGACAGTTCTTCCTCGCGGTCTACGACGAGTACGGCGAGGGCGATGTCGTCACCAACACGCACGTCTTCGGTATGACCCAGGCCGTCATGTTCGCCCAGGTCCTCAAGTCCGCCGGTGAGGACCTCACCCGTCAGGCCCTGATCGACGCCATGGAGACCCAGGAGTGGCAGGGGCCCGGTCCGGTGCCCTTCTCCTCCTCCGATGGTGACCACGGTGGCCACCAGGGTGTCTACGTGGTCCAGTACCAGGCGGGTGGCGGCATCGAGGTGGTCCAGGAACCGCGTGTCACCGACCGTGAGGGTGGCGCCATCGAGGAGACCGACTTCGAGCCCCTGATGCCGGAGGACCTCCCCTTCCACGACTAGGTGGTCCGGTTCGCCTCGGATGCCCCGGGGCGTGGCCAGGGAGTACACGAGTAGATGAGGGTGGTGGTCCGGAGGGAGACCTTCGGGCCACCACCCCTTTCGTTGTGCGAAGAGCCCTCCTGCCCGCAGGTGTCGGGCACGCGACCGGCCACGCGAGGTGGTGTTCGGGGCACCCGGTCCGGCGCGGGAGCAGGCCCGCCCCACCCCTGCTCTTTCTTCGCCCCCGCCCCGACCTCACACCCGGACACAACAGCGGTGATCTTGCT
>NZ_ANBD01000058.1 GCF_000341005.1 Nocardiopsis alkaliphila YIM 80379
TTTGACATAGAAGCGTCATCGCGGAAGAGGGCGGAAGAAAAGACGCCGGGGGTGTCAGGGCCCAGGCCCAGGCCGATATCGGAGCCGGCCACGGCGGGGACGTGCCCGGCCACCCATCCCTACCTGGTCCGGGCTTGTCGTTGCTCTGCCGACGCCCACGGGGACGCGCCCACCGATTCCCACCAGACGGACGGGCAGGCATCCGGCCGCCCAGCGGCCGGACGGGGCCCGAAGGGGCCGGGCCAAGCCCAGAGGCCGGAAAGGGCCAGCCGAAGGCCGGCCCCGAAGGGCCCTGCCCCCCGACCACACCTTCCCCGTTTCCCGATAGCCGCCAACCCGCCGCCCGCACCGCATGAGTCAAGGCCACCAGCCCAGCGACCACAGCAACTCAACATCGCCTTGACGCGTGCGGGGCGGGCGGCCACCATCACGCGGCCGGGAAAGGGGGAAAACCCACCCCAAACCCGCCCGACAACCCCAACCCCCATCCCACCCAACGCGCCCCGACCCCACCTCCAGCCCCCTCGAACCCCACCCGAGGTGAGCGCACCCTCCTGTGTGGTCACGACTCAGGACAGGGCGTGGCCCGAGCGTGTACGGGCACGCCGAACGGCGGCCCGGAGGGGGTTTCCTCCGGGCCGCCGAGCGGGCCTTCGTTACGCGGGGATCAGCCGCCGTGCGGGCAGGAGTCCCGGTAGTCGGAGAAGTCGGTGCCGAAGCCGGTCCTGGGCGGCGGGCACAGGAACTGCTCGTAGCGTTCATCCTCGTCCACGAAGCGCTTCAGCCAGGAGATGCTGTACTTGGCGATGGTGGTGTTGGAGACGTTGGGCGCGAAGTGGCTCGCACCGCGCAGTTCCAGGTAGGCCCGGTCCAGCGAGCTGGGCAGACTCTCGTACATCGGAATGGAGTGCAAGCGGACCGACGCGGTCACGTCGTTCTCCGCACCGATGATCAGCGTGGGGGTCTGCAGGTTGGACCACCTCTTGCTGGTGTGCCACGGGGTGAGCGGGATCGCCGCACGGAGTTCGGGGCGAGCGTCGGCCGCGGCGAGCGTGCCGCCACCGCCCATGGAGTGGCCCATGACGGCCAGACGGTCGCCGTCCACACGGTCGGTGACGCTGCTGTCCTCTACCAGGTAGTCGAGCGCCGCCTCGATCTGACGGCCACGGCTGTTCGGCTGGTCGTAACGGGTGTTGGTGTCGATGGTGAACACCACGAAGCCCTGGGAGGCGATGCGGTGTCCGTACCAGGACATGGACGACTGGCTCGCCGTGTAACCGGGGGCGATGACCACACCACCGAAGGTGCCTTCACTGGTGTCGGTCGGGTAGTAGATCGTTCCGCCGCCGAAGCCACGAGCCCTCAGTGACGAGACGCTGGTGGTGTCCGTATCGAAGTGCCCACGGATCGCGGTGACACTGCGCTCGGTCGGGTCCGGACCGCGCTCGTAGGGGCTGGAGGCCTGGGCGGGGGCGACGGTGGCGCCCGCGCCGAACAGGGCCAGACCCACCACCAGGGCGGATTTCACGGCGACCGCGGACACCCAGGAGCGAGCCCGGGATCCAGAGCGGGTCCGCTCAGCGGGGATGGGGGACGGGGGAGAGTCGGTTCGCACGTCTTTTCCCTTTCTCGTGCAGCGGGAATCCGCGTTCCTTGGGGAGGTCGCGGATCGGGGGTTTCCCGGGAAAAGGACTTTCGGGGAAATCGGCCTTCCCTTTGTCACTCTTCGGGACGTGGGTTCGACTATGAGGTCGAATGTGTGAACGCGCATCCGTTGAACCACCAGTGTCCGCGTATGCCCAGTTGAATGGCTTTGTCGTGTTTCCAAAGGTCGAGCTTCGGGCATGGCGGAACACGACAGGGACCACCCGGCGGAGAGCTCATCAACGGGGGTGAGGACGATGCCAGGATCAAGCGAGCTTCCGGACACGCTGCGTCGGTCGCCGAAAAAGGCCCAGCGCACCTGGATCAAGGCGCATGACAGCGCCGTCGACCAGTACGGGGAGGGGGAACGCGCCCACCGGGTCGCCTTCTCCGCGCTCAAGCACGAGTTCGAGAAGGTCGGTGACCATTGGGAGGCCAAGGAGTCCAAGGGCCCCTCGGACGCTCAGGCGAAGAACCCGAGCGCCGGCCGTCGACCGGGGCCGGAGCGGCCCACGGCCGGTGGGGTCGACGCCAACGCCAGCAAGGAGCACCTCTACAAGCGTGCCCAACAACTGGACATTCCCGGACGTTCGCGGATGAACAAGGATGAATTGGTGGATGCGCTGAAGAAGGAGAGCCGGACCCGGACCTCACGGGCCCGGAGCTCCCACTGAGCTCGTCCGACAAGGTAAAGGGCGGCGCACGACTCTCTCCGTGCGCCGCCCTTTACCGTGCGTGCGTCCACCGGTGTGGGCGTCAGCTGCCCTGGATCTCGCCCCCGGTCGGAGTGAGGACCTCGCCCGTGTAGTAGGACGAGAGTCGGTCGCTCGCGAAGAACACGTACGAGGGTGCGATCTCGTCCGGGTCGGCGGCTCGCCCCATGGGCGCCTGCTTCCCGAACCCTTCCGCGCCCTTCTCCCCGAGTGTGGAAGGGATCAGCGGAGTCCACACCGGCCCCGGGGCCACACAGTTGACCCTGATGTCGCGCCCTCTCAACGCCTGGGACAGTGACAAGGACAGGTTCATGACGGCCGACTTGCTCGCGGCGTAGTCGGTCATGGTGTCGTTGCCCCGCAGGCCATTGATGGACCCCGTGATGATGATCGAGCCCCCGTTCGGCATGTGCGGGAGTGCCTCACGAACGGTCCAGAACACTCCCATCACGTTGACGTCGAAGGTCCGCCGCAACTGTTCGGTGGTCAGGTCGGTGAATTCCTCGACCGGTCGCTGCGTGGCGGCGTGCTCCACCAGGACGTCGATACCGCCGAGCCGTTCGACGGCTCGCTCCACCAGATGAACGCAGTCCGCCTCCTTGGCCAGGTCGCCTCGGACCCCCAGGCCTTGGCGGCCCTCGGCCTGGATCAGGTCCGCCGTGTGCTGGGCCTCGGCGTCCTCGCTCAGATAGCCGAACACCACGTCGGCCCCCTCCTTGGCGAAGGCCACGGCCACGGCGCGACCGATTCCGGAGTCACCCCCGGTGATCAAGGCTCTGCGCCCCTGGAGCAGGCCCCTCCCCTCGTAGTCGCGCATCTCGTCGCGAGGCTGTGGGTCCATGGGCTCGGTTCGCCCGGGGTGCGGCTGACTCTGTGCCGGCGGTCGTGTGTCGTTCATGTCGCCTCCTCTCCATTGGGCGCCCTGCCCGATCGATGGGGGGAGCACACACGCGGACGATCTCCCCGGACCGATCCTTTGCCGTGGCGGAGCATTCCATGCCGGGTGTGTTTTTCTCTCGCCGGCGTTTCCGTATACGCGGCCTCGGTCAGGGCAGCACGTGGAGGAGGTACTCATGCGAGTCGGCTACAAGCTCTTCGCCGAGGGCTACGGGCCTCGGGAAATCGTGGAACAGGCGGTACGCGCCGAGCAGGTGGGTTTCGACTTCGTCGAGATCAGCGACCACTTCCACCCCTGGCTGTTCAGTCACCAGCATTCCGGGTTCGTGTGGTCCATGCTGGCCGCCATCGCCGAGCGGACCGAACGGATCGAGATCGTCACCGGTGTGACCTGCCCGTTTTTGCGGATCCATCCGGCGATCATCGCGCAGGCGGCCGCGACCACGGCGTTGCTCTGCGGTGAACGTTTCACCCTGGGGGTCGGGGCGGGGGAACGTCTCAACGAACACGTGGTGGGGCGTGGCTGGCCCAACGTGACCACACGCCACGAGATGTTGCGTGAAGCGATCGAGATCATGCGTCTGCTGTGGTCCGGTGGCTACCACTCCTACAAGGGCGAACACCTGGTTCTGGAGGACGCCCGGGTGTTCGACCTTCCCGAGCGGCCACCGAAGGTGGTGGTGGCCGCCGGCGGGGAGAAATCGGCCCGCTTCGCCGCCCGGTACGGTGATGGGCTCTTTGGGACCGAACCCAGCACCACGCTCACCGAGACCTATCGTGCTCAGGGCGCCAACGGTCCTTGTTACGGGGAGGTGCCCTTGGCCTGGGCGGCCGACGACGGCACGGCGCTGGAATCGGCGCGGGAGATGTTCCGTTTCGCCCTCACCGGTTGGAAGGTCCAGTCGGAGCTGCCCAACCCGGTGAACTTCGAGGCGGCGACCGCCCTGTTCAGCCGGGACGCCATGGCCGACGTGTTCGGCTACGGCCCTGATCCGGGGCGTCACCTGGAGGTGGTCCGTCAGTTCGTCTCGGCCGGCTTCGACCACTTGGCCCTCATCAACGCCGGCCCCGATCCGGAGGGTTTCTTCACCTTCTTCGAGAACGAGCTGGCCGATCCCATTCGCAACATGACGCCGGTGCCCGAGGCCCCTTGAGAGGCTTTTCGCCGGTCCCGCTATCGCTGTCGGCATCATCCGGCCCGGCGGCCCCACCTCCTGGCGGGGCCGCCTCACCGATGCAGCCCGCGCCACCAGCTGAGCAGGCGCCCGAGCAGGTCCTCGGGGGGTTCTTCCTCCTCCGCCAGGGCCGGGACCTGTTCCATCTGCCTTTCCTGTGGGGGAAGCGGGTCGTGGGTACGGCCAGGTCGGAAGGCGACCGGTAGTTCCCGCAGCCCTCGCAGGAACGGTGAACTCACCAGTCGAAGCTCCTCCGGTGGCACGGCCAGGCGTAGGCCGCTGAGCCGCTCTTGGAGCACGCTCACCCCGGTCGACGCGATCAAACGACCCAGTGAACGGGCGGGGCAACTGTGCGGTCCCGCCCCGAACACCAGGTGGGCGCGGCGTCCGCTGGCCAGCCCGGTGTCGGGGTCGGAATGCCCCCGCACGGCCGGGTCACGGTGTGCCGCGTCGATCCCCACGAACAGGGCGTCCCCGGTACGGATCCGTGCGCCACCGATCCGCATGTCCTGGAGAGCGATCCGGCCGGCCAAGACCTGGAAGGGCGTGTCGGTCCACATGACGTGATCGAGAAGGTCTTGAGTGGACAGGAGCGCGTCGGTGTGGGTGGAGCGAATGCGGTCGTCGGTGAGCAACGTGCGCATGGTGTTGCCGATGAGGTGGGTAGTGGGTATGTGGCCGGCGCTGATGATGAGGGCGGCCGTGTAGGCGACCTCGCTCGGGCTCAGTTCCGAGGAATGCCTGAGCATCCAGGTGGCCAGATCGTGGCCGGGGTTCTCCGCTTTGCGTGCGACCAGACCGGCGAAGTACTGCTGCATGCGTTCGAGCGCTTCCTCGGCGCGCGCGGCGTTCTCCCCGAAGACGGTCGCGGTGAGGTCCCCGAGCATGTGACCGTAACCGTCGGGCAGGCCGAAGAGGCGGTTGATCACCAGGACCGGAAGCGGGCCGGCGAACTCGGCGACCAGATCGGTTTCGCCCCGGGTCACGAACGTGTCGACCAGTTCGTCGGCGATCCCACGCACGGTCCGGGCCATGGCGGTCATGTCGATCCTGGCCACGCCGTCCATGATGGGTGCGCGCAGCCGGGCGTGTTCCTCACCGTCGGCGAACAGCGCGCTGGGCAGCCAGGACATCATCGGGAGGGTCTTGGCCAGATCGACACGTCCCTCCACGGCCTCCCGCCAGCGCCGGGTGTCTCGGGAGAACAGGTGCGTCTGTTGGAGGGCGGTGAGATTCTCCTGGTAGTCGAGCAGGAGCCAGGCGCGGACCCCGGGTTCGAGTTCGACCGGGGCGATGGGGCCGTGCCGTTCACGGAGCCGTCCCCACAGGTCGTCCCGCCCTCTGGGCGTGGTCCCGTACAGGCGGACGACGTCGTCCGGGTGGTCTTGGTCGGGAGGGGAGACGGTGTTCTCCCCGTCGGATCGGATCGTGGTCATCAGGGGCGCGGACTACCGGGAATGAGGGTTCACGGGCCGCTTCCCTCCCTTCGAGAAGACGTGATGCTGCCGTGGTGATGTGAAGGGGAGGCGGGCCCTGCGGGAAAGGGGAAGTGCTCGGGGATGGGTCACCGCGGTTGTGGCATTCTAGTTCCGATCCCGATCTTTTTTCAACAGCACGATATTCTTTCGCCCTTTTGATAATGGAAAGGGGGAAAGAATATTCGGTTGGGTGATTCCGCCGTTTTCGGCTCGCTGAGCCGCTCCGGTGGTGGGTACGAGCGCCCCCCCGGGAGCCCCGGAGGCCCTCGGATTGTCACCGGTGCTCCCTAGTGTTCTCTTTGTGAGCGATCGATGGAGTACCGACGAAGTCTGGGCTCTGGCGCCTGACCCCTCTTCCCGTAAGGCCGCCTTGAAGGTGGCCAAGATCGGTTCCTGGCCCGAGCGCGGCACGATCCCCGCCGAGGGCGGCGGCGACTCCGCCGTCTGGGGTGAGTGCAAGGGGAGTGGAGCCAAGCCATACCTGGCCGCCGTACACCTGGACGGAGGTCGAGGGCCTGCCTATAAGTGCAGCTGTCCCAGCCGCAAGATCCCCTGTAAGCACGTCTTGGCGCTGCTCGTCCTGTGGGCTCAGGACTCGGTCTCCGAACGCGAGGACCGGCCGGAATGGGTCACCAAGTGGCTCTTTGGGCGCCAGGCCCGCGCCGAACGCGCCGCCACCGGTGCCCCCGCCGCCGTCGACCCGGAAAAGGCCGCGGCCACCCTGCGAGCCAGGGAGGAGTCGGTGGGCAGGGGGGTCGAGGAACTACGGGTGTGGCTCCACGATCAGGTCGACGCCGGTCTGGCCGAAGTGCCCCGACTGGGCTACGAACACTGGGACCGGATGGCCAAACGCCTGGTGGACGCCAAGGCCGCCGGAGCGGCCACCCTGGTCACCCAGCTGCCCCAACGGGGCGGCGACGACCACTGGCCCGACCTCCTCCTGGAGCGCCTCGCCATGCTCCACCTACTGGTCGACGGCTATCTCGCCAGGGACGAGGTCGACGAGCGGACCCGCGCCGTGCTGCGTTCCCGGGTCGGTATCAGCATCCGATCGGAGGAGGTCCTCGCCTCCGGTGAACGGGTCCGTGATACCTGGCGGGTCCTGGGTCATCGGGACGGTCTCACCCCCGACGGCATGCGCGTGCGCAGGACGTGGCTGCGCGGAATCGACACCGGACGCCCGGCCCTGTCCCTGACCTACGCCCAACCCTCCCAGACTCCACAGAGCCCGTTCCGCTCCGGAACCGAGGTCGAGGGGGAGCTCGCCTTCCACCCCGACGGACGAAGGGCGGTCCGGGCCGGACGAATGACCGAACGTCCCCTCTCCCGGCCGGCGGGCGAAACCATCGCCCAGGCCTTGGACACCTACGCCGAGGCCTTGGCCATCGACCCGTGGCTGGACACCTGGCCCGTGGTGCTGGCCGACGCCGTTCCCGCCCGTGATGGCGGCTGGTACCTGGCCGACCGCGATGGGGCCGCACTGCCCCTGGAGCCCGGTGACCTGTGGCGGCTGCTCGCGATTACCGGCGGCGGGCCCACCACCGTGATCGCCGAATGGTCTCCCAGGACCGGCCTGGCCCCCATGACGCTGTGGGACGACGAAGGAAAGGCCATCACCCTGTGACCCCCCACGAGCCCACCGACCGAGCCCCTCAATGGGAGCGGTTGGTGTCCACCGCCCTGGTCGGCACCGCCCGACGAACCATCACCACCCCTCCCGGTCTGCCCGAACGCACGGAGAGCGCCGCAGCGCTGCTCGACCTGGCCGCCTTGGACACGGTCCGGACCCGAGCCGGATACACCGAGCACACCGCGACCCCCATCGCCTCGGATGAGCCCGACCCTCGCCCCGAGGTCGGTGAGGCCGCCACCCACCGGCTCGACCTCGTCCTCGACCACCGGTCCGAACTCCTGCCCGAATGGCTGGGCCTGGTCGTGCGCAGTGGCCGCAGGGTGCCCCACAGCAGGCTCCCCGACCTGCTCGAACGTGCCGCTCGGGACAGTGTTCTACGACCCGCGGTGGCCGCGGCCACGGGGACACGGGCCACCTGGCTGGCCGGTTTCAACAAGGCGTGGGCCTTCGTGACCGCCGAACCCCTGCCGGGCGACGTCTTCGTCGACGAGGATTGGGAGAAGGGCACCTTCGGGCAGCGCCGTCGCGCCCTGTTCGCCCTGCGCGCCCAGAACCCCGCCAAGGCCCACGAACTACTGGCCAAGACCTGGCCGCACGAAAGAAAGGGTGAGGTTCGACGCGGGCTCTTGGACGCCCTCGAACCCCATTTGGAGGTCGAGGACGCGCCCCTGCTCGACACCGCCCTCGACGATCGCAACGCCAACGTTCGCGGCAGAGCCCTGGCACTGATCACCCGCCTGTCCGACAGCGCACACGCGCACCGGCTCCGTGCCCACCTGCGGGAACACCTGCGCGTCGCCCCCGACGCCCCACGGCCGATCGGTGTCGATTACCTGGACACCACCCGGGCCGACCTCCTGCGTGACCTCGCCCTGGCCACACCCGAGCAGGGGGTACGTCCGGACATCGAGCGCTGGGAACGCACCAAGGTCTTGGTGGTCCACGCTCCGTTGGACGTGTGGACCGACCGCTTCGACACCGACCCGGCGGGTGTCCTCGACCTGGTCGAGGACCACCCCGAGCTGCGTGACGCGCTCGTGGAATCCGTCTGCCTGCACCAGGACGCCGAGTGGGCGCGGGCCGTGCTCGACCACGCCGAGCTCGGGCTGCCCCACATGTTCCAGGCGAGCGTCCACAAGCTGAACCGGCCACGGATTCGGTCGCTCCTGGCCACGCTGCCCCCCGCCGAGCGGTGCGAGCGGATGCTCGCCGCCCTCGAACAGGTGAAGAAACACCGCACCCTGGGCCACGCGCTCATGGCCGCCGAGACCCCTTGGACCAGAGAACTCTCCGAGGCCGTCATCGGCAGGCTCCTGGACCCCCTCGACCTCACCGTGCCGGTGAACGTTCCGGACCACCGGGCCCTGGCCGAGGCCATCACCGCGTACATGCCCCCCGAACACCTCGACCTTCTTCCGGAGCAGCCGCCCTACGAGGAAGAGGCCCACACCTACCTCCGCCTACGCGACGCCCTCCGATTCCGCCTCGACATGCACAAGGAGCTTTCGTGACCACCTCCACCACCACCCCCGCCTCCAGCGCCCTGCGTCCTCACGCCGAGCAGACCTACGCCGCCGAACTCGACGCGCTGGCCAAGGTCGACGACCGCCGGCGTCCCCCGGGCTGGAACCTGTCCCCGTGGGCGGTCACGCGATACCTGCTCGGCACCACCCTCGACGACGGCACCGAGATCACCCCCAAGTACATCGGTTCGCGTCGGATCGTGGAGGTCGCCGTGGCCACCCTGGCCACCGACCGCGCCCTACTGCTCATCGGTGTCCCCGGCACGGCCAAGACCTGGCTGTCCGAACACCTGGCCGCCGCGATCGCCGGTGACTCCACCCTGCTGGTCCAGGGAACCGCCGGCACGTCCGAGGAAGCCGTCCGGTACGGATGGAACTACGCCCGCCTGCTGGCCGAGGGCCCCTCCGAGGCGGCGATGGTACCCAGTCCCGTCATGACCGCCATGGCACGCGGCTCCATCGGACGCATCGAGGAACTCACCCGTATGCCCTCCGACGTGCAGGACGGCCTCATCACCGTGCTATCGGAGAAGTCGCTGCCCGTGGCCGAACTCGGCATCGAGGTGCAGGCCCAGCGTGGTTTCAACATCATCGCCACCGCCAACGACCGCGACCGAGGCGTCAACGACCTGTCCAGTGCCCTGCGACGCCGATTCAACACCGTGGTGCTGCCGGTCCCGGACAGCGCCGAGGACGAGGTCCGCATCGTCACCCAGCGAGTGGAACAGCTAGGTCGAGCGCTGGAGCTGCCGGAGGTGCCCGCCGGGCTGACCGAGATCCAGCGCGTGGTCACCGTCTTCCGCGAATTGCGTTCCGGGGTCACCGAGGACAACACCACCAAGGTCAAGTCACCCAGTGGCACCCTGAGCACCGCCGAGGCGATCTCGGTGATCACCAACGGCATCGCCCTGGCCGCGCACTTCGGTGATGGGACGCTGCGCCCCGCCGACGTCGCCGCCGGCATCCAAGGCGCCGTCGTCCAGGACCGGGTAGCCGATGGGGTCGTGTGGCGCGAGTACCTGGAGACCGTCGCCCGCGAGCGCGAGGGTTGGAGCGACTTCTACAAGGCCTGCCGTGAGGTGGGAGCCTGATGGGACGTCCCCGATCAAACACCTCCGAAAAGGTGAGTGTCCTGGGCGTACGCCACCACGGCCCGGGCTCGGCCCGGGCCGTGCGGGCCGCCCTGGAGGAGATCGAACCCGACCTCGTGCTCATCGAGGGACCGCCCGAGGCCGACGCCCTGACCTCGTTGGTGGATGGCCTGGAGCCACCGGTGGCGTTGTTGGTGCATCTGGCCCAGACCCCCGAGGCGGGCTCGGTACGCTCCCGAGAAGGCTGGTCCTTCTGGCCGTTCGCGAGCTTTTCACCCGAGTGGGTCGCTCTACGGCACGCTCACGACAATGACGTCCCGGTGCGTTTTTGCGACCTGCCCGCCGCGCACACGCTCGCCGAACGCATCGCCCTCGCCGAGGCGGAGGAAAAGGCCACCGAGGAGGAACCGGCTCCGTCCGCCGCCGACCCCGAGGCCTCCTCGGGCGAGGAAGAAAAGAGATCCGGAGAACCCGGCACCGTCGACACACCCCGGGTTCGGATGGATCCGCTCGGAGTGCTCGCCGAGGCCGCCGGTTACGACGACGCCGAACGCTGGTGGGACGACGTCGTCGAACAACGCCTCGATGGTGAACCCTCGCCCTTCCCCGCGATCGCCGACGCCATGGCGGCCGTGCGCGCCGAGACCGGTCCCGAGACCGGTCGGGACGCACGTCGTGAGGCCTACATGCGCCAGACCCTGCGCGCCGCCCTCAAGCAGGGTCATGAGCGGATCGCGGTGGTCTGCGGGGCCTGGCACGCCCCCGCCCTACGTGACCTGTCCGACCATTCGATCAAGAACGACACCGCCCTGCTCAAAGGGTTGCCCAAGGTCAAGACCACCGCCACCTGGGTGCCGTGGACCCATGGGCGGCTCGCCAACGCCAGTGGCTATGGCGCGGGGGTGACCTCCCCGGGTTGGTACCACCACCTGTTCACCGCCCCGGACCTGCCGGTGCATCGATGGCTCACCGAAGCCGCCCGCCTGCTTCGGGAGGAGGGCCAACAGGTCTCGTCCTCGCACGTCATCGAAGGCGTGCGCTTGGCCGAAAGCCTCGCGGTCCTGCGCGGTCGTCCCCTCGCGGGGCTCGACGAGGTCGCCGAGGCGGTCACCGCCGTCCTCTGTGAAGGAGAACCGACCCGAGCGGCACTGATCCATGAACGCATGAAGATCGGGGAACGTCTCGGCTCGATTCCGCCGGACACCCCCATGGTGCCGTTGCAGCGTGACCTCATGGCCCTCCAGAAACGGTTGAGGCTCAAGCCCGAGGCGTTCGATCGTGACCTCGACCTGGATCTGCGCAAGGAGAGCCAGCGCGAACGTAGCGTGCTGTTGCACCGGCTCCGGCTGATCGGAATCGAGTGGGGGTCGCCGCGCATCCCTGATGGTGGTCAGCGGGGCACCTTCCGGGAGAGTTGGCGACTGCGCTGGGAACCCGACATGGACGTGGCCCTGATCGAGGCCGCGCCTTGGGGAACCACCGTGGCTTCCGCCGCGTCCGCCCGTGTCGCGGAACTGGCCGCCGAAGCCGAACTACCCACCCTCACCGCGCTCACCGAACAGTGCCTGTTCGCCGAGCTGGGTGAGGCGCTGCCCGCCGTGCTCGCCCGGCTCACCGACCGGGCCGCCACCGATGGTGACATCACCCACCTGATGTCGGCGCTGCCGCCGCTGGCGCGCTCCACCCGTTACGGCGACGTGCGCGGGACCGACAGCGGTCATCTGCGCACCGTCGCCCAACAGATCCTGGCCCGGGTGCGCGCGGGTCTGGCCCCGGCCGTGCGTGGGCTGGACGACGACGCTGCGGCCGAGTTCGTCAAGGCGATCGACCGCACGCACAACGCGGCCACCCTCCTGGACGACGACCTGCCGGCCTGGCTCGACAGCCTCGCCGACCTGGCCGTTCGGGACGGCGTTCCCGGGCGGATCGCCGGGAGGATCAACCGGCTTCTGTCCGACGCCGGTCGGGTGGAGGCTCCGGAGCTGCGCCGACGGCTCGGGCTGGTGATGTCGGCGGGCACCGATCCCACTCGCGCGGTCGCCTGGCTGGAGGGGTTCCTTCAGGGGAGCGGGTTGATCCTCGTACACGACGACCAGTTGCTCGACCTGATCGACACCTGGCTCCTGGCCCTGCCCGAAGAGCGGTTCGTCGCGATCCTGCCACTGCTGCGGCGTACCTTCGGGGCCTTCGACTCCGGTGAACGCAAGGAAATCGGGGCGGCGGTGACCCGCAAGGACGGTGCCCGGATCACCGAAGGCCGTGCGCGGCGTCCCGTGGACGACGTACGTGCGGCTCCCGCCGTCGCGGCCGTGCTGGGACTACTCGAAAGGAGCGGTGCGTGAGCGCCACGACCCCCACCGAACGGGCTCGCCGCTGGCGATTGGTCCTCGGCGAGAGATCGGGCCGTGTGTCCCTGGCCGAGCGTGATCAGGCGATGGACACGGCTCTGGGCGCGCTGTACAACCGTGGCGAGGGTGCCGCCAGAAGGGGTGGCGGCACCGGTGACCGTGGGGCCGACCTCAGTGGTTCGGCGCCCAGGGTGGCCCGCTGGCTGGGGGACATCCGCGAGTACTTTCCGTCCTCCATCGTGCGGGTGATGCAGTCCGACGCGATGGACCGGCTCGGTCTGCACCAGCTGTTGCTGGAACCAGAGATGATGGAGTCGGTGGAGCCGGACGTGCACCTGGTGGGGACGTTGCTCTCGCTCAATCGGGTGATGCCGGCCGAGGCGCGTGAGAGCGCGCGGGCGATCGTGCGCAAGGTCGTGGAGGACTTGGAGAAACGGGTCGCGCAGAAGACCCGTTCCCAGATCAAGGGCGCGATCGACCGGTCGACCAAGACACACCGACCGCGTCGAGTGGCCGACATCGACTGGAACGCCACCATCCGGCGCAACCTGGCGCACTACCTGCCCGAGCACGACACGGTGATTCCGCAGACCCTCATCGGCCATGGGCGACGGAGCCAGGGGGTGCGAAAGGACGTGGTGCTGGCCATCGACCAGAGTGGTTCGATGGCGTCCTCGGTGGTCTACGCGAGTGTGTTCGGAGCCGTGTTGGCTTCGATGCGCACGCTCAAGACCTCGCTGGTGGTGTTCGACACCGCCGTGGTGGACCTGACCGAACAGCTCACCGATCCGGTGGAGGTGTTGTTCGGAACCCAGCTCGGCGGCGGTACCAACATCAACAAGGCCATCGGCTACGGCCAGACCTTGATCGATAGGCCCCAGGATTCGATCTTCGTGCTGATCAGCGACCTGTACGAGGGTGGCGTGCGCGAGGAGATGTTGAAGAGGGTGGCGACGATGAAGGCCGCCGGGGTGCAGGTGGTGGTGCTGCTGGCGTTGTCCGACGAAGGCGCGCCGTTCTATCACCGTGGGAACGCCGCCGCCTTGGCCGATATGGGGGTCCCGGCCTTCGCCTGTAGTCCGGACGTGTTCCCGGAGTTGATGGCGGCGGCGATCCAGGATCAGCCCTTGGATGCCTGGGTCGACAAGCACCTCGATGAATAGGTGAATCGGGTGGGGCCGACCCGGACGGCCCCACCCGCCGTCCGGGGCGCGATCGGACACGGCGTCGCTCACCGGCGTTTCAAACAATCGAGTGAACGGGTCTCGACCGATCCGACCCTGGTCGCAGGCCTGTCGATCCACCAAGGTGGGGTCGTTCCTCGGCACGGATCCGAACGCGTTTCCACGGGACTTCGCGGTGCTGTTCCGATTCGGTGAGGAGTCGTCGCGGGTCCGTGGCCGACAACCCATGCCGGCGCGGATGATGTGGTCGGAGGTCGAGGAGTCGACCAAGGGCGCTGAAGGGGTGGAGTTGATCGGCGAAAGGATCTGAGCCGACCCTTGAGGAGGGGAAGACCACGGGTCCCCTTGACCGTCTCCTCTGTCGGTGGGAGCCGGCGCTCCTCCGGGCATGATGAGGAGGGATGATCGGAGGACACATGACCGACTGGCCACCGGGCACCTTCATGTCCAGGATCGGATGCCACGCAGCGGAGCGCCTCCTCTGCCTGGCGGAACCTCGTTACCTGGCGGCCAACCGGATCCTCATCTCCCAAGGCGATGACAGTGAACAGGTCATGCTCCTGGGACCACCGGCGGAAGGTGAAACCTCGGACGCGGCCTGCGCGAAGGTCACCTCGGTCCTGCGCAACGGCACGGAGGCGATGTTCGGGATCCGGTTGCGTGGGGACCTGGTCGGTGAGCTCAGCATGTTCCGCGATGCCCCGGCGGTGGCCACGGTCACCTCCTGCGCCCCACTGTCGGTGCGGGTCTTTTCGCACTCGGTGTTCGAGTCCTTCCTGACCGAACACCCCGAAGCATGGCGTGCGCTGATGGCGATGCTGGCCGAGCGTTTGGAGTGGTCCGACCGTCACCGGGCCGAATTCGTCGGTTACGAGGTCGAAGCCCGCCTGGCACGGGTCCTGGTCGACCTCGCCGAACGCCACGGCGTCCCCACCCGGGAAGGGACCGCCCTGGGAGTTCGGCTCTCCCACACCGATCTGGGAAAACTGATCGGGGCCCGTACCGACGCGGTCGGTAACGCCATCCGCCGCTTCCGTTCCGAGGGTTTGCTGGTGTCGGGCTACCGGCACGTGGTGATCGTGGACATGGAACGGTTGAACGGGGTCTACGAGAACGCGTGAGCGGCTCGGCACGTGTTCAGGGCGTGGATTGCCGACTGGTCGGTGGTCCTGTGGTCTTGAAAGGGACAGAATCGCACTCGGGCATCGCGTCCCCTCGTTCCGCCCTGGCGGCGCTCAGTCCTCCGGCGCATCACCTTCGGGCGGGATATAAGAGTGATCATGGCCGCCGGAAGTGGTGAGGACGGCACCACCGCCGGCGGCCTCCCCCTTGTCGGCTCACCCTCCTTCCGGGATCGACGAGGTGCGTCGATCCGGCCTGGAGACACCGTCGCAGTGGTCAGGGTCCGCCGTGGCTACGACGCGGCAACGCTCCACCACTTCGAAGACCGTCGAGGCCGGCGTCCAGGACCTGGAGTCCCGAGCGGACTGGAAGCGGCGGGCAGCGCCCGGCCGGGCCGGTGAGGCCTTCATCACGGTCCGTCGACGAGAGTGCACGAAAAGTTCATCGAACCACTCCATGGGTAGTAGCGGTCCGGATACGAAAAGTGCTTCGGGAGGGTGCCCATGATCGCTGAATGGCTGCGGCGAGGGACCATCCGCGCCTACCGCAGACGAGGTTTCGAGCGCGAGACCGCAGTCCTCATCCTCAAATCCGCCTTGGCCGCCACACTCGCCTACGTGGTGGCCTATCTCATGGGGGAGTCCACCCAGATCGGCTTCGCCCCCTTCACCGCGCTGCTGATCGTGCAGCCCAGTGTCTACGGGTCGATGCTCCAGTCCGGACGCTACGTCGCGGCCGTGTTCGTCGGTGCCCTGTTGGCGGGGCTCACCGGTCTGACCGTCGGGCCCGAGGTCTGGGCGTTCGCCCTGGTCGTTCTGGTCGCCTTGGTGGTGGGCCAGTCGAGGTTCTTCGGAGGGCAGGGCACACAGATTCCGGTGGTGGCGGCGTTCGCGCTGGCCGGTGGTACCGCCACCAACGCCGAGGACTTGGGGTCGCTGCTGTTGATGGTCTGTGTGGGGGCGGCCAGCGCCCTGCTGGTCAACCTCGCCTTGGCCCCCGCGATTCGATTCCGGGACGCCGAGAACGCGGTCCTGGACTTCGCCGATGGCCTGCGCTCTTTGACCGAGGAGATGGCGGTGGGATTGCGTCAGGGCGAGGAAGGGCTGGACCTGGACCACTGGACCAGGGCGGCGGACGGGTTCGACGGCACCATGCGCAACGCCCTGGAATCGGTCTACCGGCAAAAGGACCGCTTCAGATGGAACCCTCGCAGGCTCCTGTCCCGAAGAGAGATCTCGGTGGAGCAGTTGGAGAACTATCGAGACTGGATCTACGCCCTGAGCCGTGCCTCCCGCCACGTGCAGTCGCTGGTACGCACCCTGCGCACCACCTTCCGTTCCAGTTCGCGTCTGCCGGCGCCCGATGAAGCCTTCCTGAAGGAGTTCGCCCCCCTGTTGGAACGAGCCTCGGAAGTCTTCGGAACCGTGCACGACTCCGAGGAACCGGACCACCAAGCGGTCTCCGAGGACCTGCGTGGATTGGTGCGGGCCGCACTCGACGAAGTGGACGCCGAGCGTGAGCGCATGAGCCAGGTGTGGAGTAGCGAGCATTGGCCCGTCTACAGCGCACTGCTCACCGACGTCGCACGTCTCTTGGAGGAGGTCTGTGAGGGTCAGGAGTACACCGGAGGTTCCCAGGATCGGTGAGGGTCACCGGAGGGGGAGTGGCCGGCGCCCGAGTGGGCAGGGTCGTGACATGGCACACCGACCCCTGCGCACCGGAAAGAACGGGAGCACCGCACACGCCCTCGCGCTCCTGAGTACCATCGCCCTCCTCCTCACCTCTTGTTCCAGCAATGGTGCCGAGGAGACGGGCGGCCGGGTCGAGGACGGAGCGACGGACTCGAACGAGGCCGGCCCTCCCGACCTCGGCGAACCCCAGGACCTGGTCACCGACCTCGAAGTGCCGTGGGGAATCGACTTCCTCCCAGACGGTTCGGCGCTGGTGGCCCAACGCGACTCCGCGGAGGTGGTCCTCGTGGCCCCCGACGGAACCACGTCCGGGGCGGGCACGGTCGAGGGCGTCTCGCATGGTGGTGAGGGCGGTCTCCTGGGTTTGGCGTTGGACCCGGACTTCCCCGAGGAGCCCTACGCCTACGCGTACTTCACCTCCGACTCCGACAACCGGGTCGCCCGCATCCGCTACGACGAGGAAGCGGGAGAACTCGGCGAGGCCGAAGTGATCCTGGAAGGTATCCCCGCCGCCGATACCCACAACGGGGGGCGGATCGCCTTCGGTCCCGACGGGCACCTGTACGTGGCCACCGGTGACGCCCAGAACCCGGACGACGCGCAGGACACCGACTCCCTGGCCGGTAAGATCCTGCGGATGACCACCAGCGGGGAGCCCGCCCCGGGCAACCCCTTCGATGACCACGTCTACTCCTACGGCCACCGCAACGTGCAAGGACTGGCCTGGGACGGCGAGGGCGACCTCTACGCCACCGAGTTCGGCGCGGACGCCCTGGACGAGATCAACCTGATCGAGGCGGGCGACAACTACGGTTGGCCCATCACGGAAGGGCCCGGCGGTGGTGAGGAGTACACCGATCCACTGATCACCTGGGAACCCGCGGAGGCCTCACCGAGCGGTATGGCGATCGCGGGCGATTCCCTCTGGGTGGCGTCCTTGCGCGGCGCGCGACTGTGGGAGGTGCCCCTGATCGGTGAGGGAGAGGTCGGTGAACCGCGGGCCCACTTCGTCGACGAGTTCGGCAGATTGCGCACGGTCCTCGCCCATCCCGAGGGGGACGCCCTGTGGCTGAGCACGAGCAATCATGACGCCTGGGGTTCGCCGAACGACGGTGACGACCGCCTCATGAGGATCCCCCTGGAGTAAGGCTCTGGTACCTGTGGCACGGGTGGAGCGTCGAATTCGACCACAGGTACCGGACCACGGTGGATGAGGCCGCTCAGAGCGACCCTTCCGGCTACCGGATCAGCTCAGCAGGGCGCTCGGGAGGACGTCCTCGCCGAGGGCACGACGGATCTCGTCGTCTTCTCCGAGGTGCCCAGGGTGCTCGGTGTCCTCGCGTAGCCGGGCCCGGATCGCGGCCACGACCTCATCGCTGAGCAGGGCCTTCGCCAAAGGGGCGGCCTCGACGGACTCCCGCCAACGACGCAGCGCGTCCAGCCTGCCGTGTTCGATGGCTTCGCGGGTCATGTGGAAGAGGCCGTCGACGTTGCGCTCGTGGGCCTCCTCGTCCAAGAGATCGACGTCGATGATCGGTACCGGCAGGTGCCCGTCCCCTTCCGGTCGCAGGTGGTAGACCCGCCAGACCCGCCCGTTGGTGAGGAAGACCCACTCCGCTCCCTCTTGGGCCGCCACCCGTCGGGACATCTGGATGTTGCGCAGGTCCAGGTTCTGGCCGATCCGCCGAACCTCCACTGGGGCGAAGAGCTTGCCATCCAGAACGATCGCGTAGTCGATCGAGTCACCACTGGTGCGGTACTCGGTGGTCATGTCCTGGTACTTGCTGAAGTTCAGTCCGACGTCGAAGAAGTCGGCGACCAGCAGCCGGGTGTCACCATCGTTGGCGTCGCGTTCGGCCAGTTCCGCGAGGGGCCCGGAGAATCGATCCATGGCGGCCGCCACACGCCCCCGGACCGAGGTTTCCCAACTGAGGGTGGTGGTGAACTCACCGGTCCTGGTCATGACCTGGGTCTCTGCAGCGTCCATGCCGTCCGTTTCCGTGTTCGGGGCGAACCCGTCACACGGCCTTCTCCAGGGTGGAACGGGGCACGCGGACGGGGAGAATCCGCCACAAATGCTACCGCTCCGGGCCGTGAACCCTATCTCTGAGGGGGTTCACGAACATGATGTCAGTTAGTGGGAACCCTGGATCTCGCCCCCGGTGATCGACGTGAGCCGACCTTTGGACCATCTTCCAGGCCGTTCCTTCACCGGGCCACCAGAAGGACTCCGAGTGCCCTACCCGGGAGAACTCATGCGCGTGGCCACGGCCGGGAGGAGATCGCCCGTTCGACGTCTCGGGCCACGGCCAGGAGGAGACCGTCCTGGTGGTGTCGTGCGACCAGTTGCAGCCCCACGGGCAGGCCGTCCTCGGTGAAGCCGGCCGGCAGGCTCAGGGCCGGATGGCCGGTGAGGTTGAACAGCCAGGTGAAACCCACGCTCATGACTTCGCCCGGCCCGGAGTGAGGGTGGGGCGGGTTCGGTGTCGTGGGCGTGGCGAGCAGGTCCACCGAGCAGAAGAGCGCCTCCAACGCGGCCGTTCCGGCCTGCTCGATGGCCGGATCGGCTCCGGGGGAGTTCCGTGCTCGCCGAGTGTGCCAGGACTCCGCGGGATCGGTGAGGGCGATGTCGGGATCCACTACCGTGGCCCCGAAGTCCCGGGCCCAATACCGCAGCATTCGTTCGGCGACCGACACCACCTCGGGGTCCGGCCGGTTGTAACCGAGAGTCGCGGACCACGCCACACGCACGTGCGCGGGTGCCGTGACGGGGATACCTCCGAGTACGGCACTCCGGTACAGCTCGACGTCCGAGACCGTGCGCGTGATCGGTCCACCGACCGTCAGGCCGGCCCGGTCCCGGGCAGGAAGAAGTCCCGTGGTCGGCTTGTAACCGAGGACTCCGCACCACGCCGCCGGGATACGGGTGGACCCGGCGCCGTCGCTCGCGGTCGCCAACGGCACCGCTCCGGTGGTCACGGCCACGGCGGAACCGGCCGAGGAGCCACCCGGAACCCTATCGGTGCACCAGGGGTTGAGTGTGGGGCCTTCGTGCGTGCGTCCCCAGGTCTTCCACCGGGTCCCAGGCCCGGGCACCGACGTGGAACCGATGGGCACCGCACCGGCCGCGATCAGACGTCGAGCCTGGTGGGACCTCGTCCCCTCCGAAACCTTGACGGCCAACGGGACCCCGGCCAAGGGCAGACGGGCGCCGTCGGCGATCGCCGCGTCCACCTCCGCCGCGTGAGTCAGGGCCTGTCGTGGCCAGACCTCGACGAAGGCGCGCAGGTGCCTGATCCGGTCGATGGCGTCCAGGGCCGCTTGGACGGTATCGACCGCACTCACCACGGCTCGCCTCACACGGTCGGCCGTCTCACCGGCCGTCAGTGATCGTTCGTTCCTCATTCGAGTGAGATTAGATCGTCGAGCACCGGAGAACGGGAGTACGGGTTCCGGCCCTTGACGGCGATAGCACTCGGTCCTGGACCCCGTGGGTCCGCGATGTTCCCAGGGACGAGGGCGTACGGGTGGGGAGGATTCGCCACCGACGCCACTGCTCGGTGGGACGCGCCAGGATGCGCGGGGCCCACCGAGCAGTGGTTCGACTCAGGTCAGACGCGTCCGGGTTCGCCGCTCAGATGCCTCACGAAGGAGCGGTAGTCGCGCAGCGCCAGACGAAGGGTCTCGGTGTCTTCGATCCCAGCGCCCTCCCAGGTGGATCGCAGCTTCGTGCGGCGTTCCTCCAGTTCGGTGACCACGGCCTCGGCGACCTCGGCCGCCAAGGCGTCCGCCTCACGAATGGAGGTCTGCGGGTCGTCGACGAAGTCGCTCTGCACGTGGTTCCAGCGGTCGTGGACCTGGCCGGGCTTCAAGCCGTGCGGACGGAGCTCCCAGTGGGAATCGTTCTGTGTCCGTTCATTCGGGGAATCTTCCACGGGTGGTGTCGAAGCCTCTCGGTTCGCGGACACGGTGTCCCTCGCGGCGGACCGGGCCGGGGGGACGTTCGCGGACGTACCGTGACTCTGCTCGGCGGGTTCGCTCCAAGAGCGCTCACGTCGTCCAGCTTCCCGCGTTCCTCGTGCGGGTGGGGAGCCGGGGTCGGTCACCTCGGCGTTGACATCCTTCACGGAGGGGTCGACGTGATCGGGGGCGGGGACCCGCGTTCCACGACTCTCGGTTCGGATGCTGTCGGGGGAATCATCGGGCTGCTTGGAGAAGTCCATCTGCTGTGCCTCCTGATTCGTTCATCGGACTCGTGCGCGGCGTGAGCCCCGGGTCCGGGCGGCTCCACGCCCTCCACGTTCTCCTCGTTCGGTGGGACCGGGGACGGTCACCTGGTCTTTCCGGGCAGGACCGACTTCCACCGGCTCCCGGCGGAAGTCGACCGCTCCGGCGTGCCGTGGTCCGAGGGGCCACGAGGTGGGGGCGCTCCTTCGGTCCGAGAGGCATCGTCGCTCTGGGGTAGACCACCGAGAAGGGAGTCGGCCAGGCCGCGGTAGGCCACCAGGGCCTCACGCAGGCTCTCGGTCCGTTCCCGGTCGGCTCCGGTGAGGTGTCCGGCCGCGTGCGCGCGGTGGAAGGCGGAGACGGCGGAGGGGTGGTCCACCGACAACACCCTGGTCAGGCGCTCGAAGCCGTGGTCATCGGTGGTGCCGCCCGGGACATCGGGGTATCCGACGTCGCGCATGATGGCTTCGACCAGCCCACGGGCGTCGTGCACGGCACGGACCGGGGCGTCCACGAATTCCTGCTGGATCACGGTCCAGGTGTCGATGTGGGCCCTGCGTTCGGAGTCGGTGAGGTTGCGGAGCTCGAGGGTGTTCCTGTGCTCGAGCCGTTCGGTGAGGTCGCGTTCGGCCGTGGCGGTGTCGCCGTGGGTCGCCACGGCGCGTTCGTACTCTGGGCCGAAGCGCTGCTTGAGCCTGGCGGTGCGCCGGGCCGGAAGGATCGAGGATCGCGCGAAGTATGCGATACCTCCGGCGAGGACGACCGCGACCACGACCACCGTCGCGATGATGACTATGGTTTGGGTTTCCACGGGTACCTCCTTGGCGCCCTCCCTGCCCTTGAGTGGAATCGTGAAACGCCGTCCGAACACGAGTGCGGCGTTCGTGCTGGTGAGACGGCTAAAAGGGCAAAGAGGGCGCACCGGAGGTTTGTGGTCGGAGGTCACCCGGGCATGCGCGGGGCGGGCCCCGTTCGGAACCCGCCCCGTCACCTCGGATGGTGTCCTTGGGTCACTGCTCGACGGCGAAGGCCGTCACCCAGGCCAGCGTCGAGTTCCAGTTGATGGTCAGCTCATTGGTCGCGTACGAGTCGATGTGGTCGATGTAGCAGAACTGGGGTGCGCATCCGGTCAGGTTGGCCTGCGCGGTCGGGTCCCAGGTGCTGGTCTGGGAGTTCGGGCCACCGGCGAGGGAACCGGCGGGCGGGTTCGGCAGTGATGGGTCGAGTTGGTTGGCGTACCAGCGGCTGTGCTGGTTGACCGCGTCGTTGGTGCCGTGCCCGGTCACGTAGGACTGGTTGAGGGCGTTGCGGCCCAGGATGTAGTCCATGCCGGTGAGGACGGCCTCGGCGAAGTGGTCCTGCCCAGTGAGGTCGTGGGCCACGGACAGCACGACCAGGTTGTTCAGCACCAGGTTGTTGGAACCCCAGACGAACTCCCCGTGGGCGGGGGCGTAGGAGAGACCGTAGGGGTGCTCGTCGACGTTGGCCAGGTACTGCTGGGCGCCCTCGACCACGGTCTGCCGGATCTCCTCCACGCCTTCGACGCCCGCGGGGACGGTCGCCAACTGGAGCATTCCCAGGGGGGCCGTGTAACCCCAGTCGAAACCGTCGGCGGTGAAGATCTCGGGGTCGTTGTGCAGCTCGTAGTCGGTGAGGGCGTCCCAGTACTCGGAGCCGGCGGTGCTCAGGTACAGCTCGGCCGCGGCCCAGTAGAACTCGTCGGAGACGTCGTCGTCGTTGTAGGGGCCACCGCCGTCCCCGGTCGCGGAGGCGTACTCCTCCGGGTGGGCCAACGCGCCCTGCCAGGCGAGCTCGGCGGCGTCCAGGCAGGTGGCGGCGAAGTCGGCGTCGTATTCGGCGAAGACACGGGAGCACTGTGCGCCGGTAGCCGCGAGGTTGAGGGTCGCGGCGGTCGACGGCGGGTGCAGGTAACGCGGCTCGGGGTCATCGGCGGGCATCATCGGCATGGCCGTCCACGACTCGTCGTGCACCTTGTGGTGGACCATCCTGGCGAACGGCTCACCTTCGGGCACCTGCATGCTCAGCATGAACTCCATCTGCCAGCGGGCCTCGTCGAGCACGTCCGGGACGCCGTTGTCGGTCTCGGGGATGCGCAGGGTGGAGTCTCCCGCCCGGTCCGGGTTGCCGGTGGGCGCGGTGTGGGATCGCTCGTGGATGCTCATCAGCTGGTGGACGGAGATGCCACCGTTGACCACGTACTTGCCGTGGTCGCCCGCGTCGTACCAACCGCCGGAGACGTCGAGGGAGTAGTCGCAGGGGGTCGCGGGGTGACAGGTGACCTCGGTGTCGCCCTGGTTGGGCGCCGCACCCACGTGCCCGGCTTCGCGTTCGTAACCGGGGGCGATGGCGCCGTCGATCTCGATGCCGCTGCGCTGCGGATAGTAGAAGGACAGGGCGTCCGTGGCCAGATCCGCGTACAGGTCGGCGTCGATCGCGAAGGGGTGGCTCGTCTCCCCGTCGACGCTCAGCGTGTACCCCTGGCCGGACGCGGTGACTTCGGAGAACTCCACGGTGTGCACGTTCTCCCCGGACGTGTCGTCGATCCCTCGGGGTTCAGTGCCGCCCTCGGCGACGACCGCACCGTTGGCGTCGGTCAGTTCCCAGGGGAGCGGGCCCTGGGAGTCGGTGACCACGGTGGCGTGTTTGGGCCCGTCCGGCACATAGCCGACCTGGTTGACACGCACCGGGGGACCGGTGTCCGGTTCGTACACGGGTGGTTCGGCGCCGCCGAAGAGGGAGACCTCGTCCAGGCAGAACGTCCAGGGGTCGTCCGAGCCGCCGATCTGGAAGGCCAATTGGGCGTCCTCGCGACTCACCGACGAGGTGAACACGAAGGCGTGCTCTTCGGTGTCCTCGGTGAGGAAGACGCGTTCGTCCAGGTAAGTGCGATAGGGCTCGGTGGGTTCTTGGACCAGGGCGCGGATGGGGGCGTCACCGGAGGCGGTGAAGGTGAGCTCGTAGGATTCGTCTTCGATCAGGGGAATGTCGTTCTGGCCGACGATGACGTCCCACGCGGCGGAGGTGTCGCCGGGGACGTCGACGCACAGGACCTGATCGTCGGTGACGGTCAAATCCACTTCGGGGCTGCCCCACCAACCGGTGGTGCCATTGGAGAAGTCGCCGTTGACGACCTGGTCGACCGGGTCGTCGTCGGCTTGGGCGGGGAGGGCGGACAAGAGGCCGGTGGTGAGTGCGGCGGTCGCGGTGAGCGCGAGGGCCGATCTGACTCGGTTCATAGAGCGGGGGGTCCAATCGATGCGACTTGGGAGCGCTCCCAATAGTGCTACCAATGTTGTGTCAAGTGTCACAACCTGTCAATGGGGGTTCACACCACGAATTTTCGCTCTTTCTCCGAGCGGTGTCCCCGACGCGACCGGCGTCTCGCCCTCGACCGGACCGGGAGTGGATCAGGGGCGTGTGTAGAGGCCGACGTGGAAGGGGCTCGACGTGGTGAAGGGTTGCCCGTTCCACCCTCCCGAACGCTCGCCCAGACGAAGGTCGGCCGGCCTGGCCATGAGGTCCATCTCCGAGGGCCGCACCAGACGACAAGGGATGGGCGCCATACGGACGCCGTCGGTGCCGAGGCCGACGTGGTTCTCATCGAGCACCTGTGTGAAGTGGTCGTATCGGTCGACGTGGAGGATCACCGACCCTTGGCGACCGGGGCGGCACGGGTTCATCCGTGTCGACGGGCCAGCCGGGCACCCAGAGCGGGGCGGTCGATCTTGGCGTTGTGCCGACGATCCACCGGAAGGCGCCGTACCTCGACGAACTCGGTGAGACCCCGGGTGGCCTCGTGGGCCTCGGCGAGTTCTCGCAGTTCGGCGGCGATCACCGAAGCGTCACGGCGATCACCCGTGTCGCGTTCGACGCACACGACCGGGGCGATGCTGCCCGCGCGGGGCAGGGCCACCAACGCCGCGCGCCGCACGGCGGGGTGGGTGTTGATGACGGGCTCGACTCGCAACGGAAGGTAGATCCTCTCCCGTGTGATGACCCGGTGCGAACGGCGTCCGCCCAACCACAACCGGCCCTGTTCGTCGAGACGACCGACGTCGCCCAACCGGTGCCACACCGAACCGTCCGGGTCGGCGATCTTGTTCGCCGCGGTGGAGGCCGGGTCGTGAAAGTAGTCTTCGCTGATGTGCGGGCTCCGAGCGATCACCTCGCCGATCTCGCCCACGGGCAGGGCCTCGACGTCCGTGATGTTCGCGATGGGTTCCTCGGTCACCGGAATGATCCGCAACTCCACCCCGGGCAGTCCGGGGCCCACGCACAGGCCCTCACCGCGTTCGGTGCGTGCCCAGGTCTCCTCCAACACCGTCGTGCCATCGATCTCGCACAGCGGTAGTGCCTCGGTGGCGCCGTAGTTGGAGTACAGCTCGCCCTCGGGGCCGAGCATGTCCCGGACCGCCGCGTACAGCGGCCCTTGGACCTCGGCGCCGCCGGCGACGATGCGGCGCACGCTCTTCACCTCGATGGACTCACGGCGGGCGTGCTCCGACAGGTTCCGTAGCAGCGCGGGGGAGCCGAACATCGATCGGACGCCGCGTTCGGTGATGGTGCGCAAGAGTGCTGCGGGATCGGCGTCGCCGGGGCCCTTGGTGGTGAAGTCCATCGGCGGGACCACGACCTGCCCGCCCACCGAGAGCGCGATGATCCAGAACATGGGGAACGTGGGCATGTCGACCACGTCACCGCCGTCGCCGAGCGACCACTGGCTGGAGACCGACTCGACCATGGCGGCGAAGTTGCGTTGGCGCAGCACCGTGGGTTTGGGAGGGCCGGTACTGCCCGTGGTGAAGGCGATGACGGCCGGATCACCGGGCTCGACGTCGGCGGGCCTCGGTTCGTCGGGTGCTCGGCCCACGACCAGTTCGTCCATGGAACGCACACCGGGCCAGAACCCGTCCACCACGAACTCCTGTCGCAGTGTCCGCTTGCCCCAACCGAAGAGTCGCTTGGCCAGGTGCGCGCGTGGCGTACCGAAGAAGACCTCGGGACCGACGCGGTCGAGGCAGTGACCCACTCGCCCAAGGCCGTGGCTGTAGGGCTCGATGCCCACGAGAGTGGCACCGATCCGAAAGAGCGCCGTTCCGAGTACGAGCGCGTTGAAGCTCGGCGGCACCATGAACGAGCAGAGGGTGCCTTCGCGGATGCCCACCTCGCGCAGGCCCACGGCCAGGCGTTCGGCGCGGTCGGAAAGTTCGCCATAGGTCCACGTGCGATGGGTCAGGACACCGCCGCGTCGTTGCTCGGTCTGGACCATGGCGATACGACCGGGGTCGGTACGGGCGGTTTCCAGGACGCGGTCCGCGACCCGGATTCGGTCGGGGGCGGTGGGGTCCGGCTCGGTCATCCGCGAGTCTCCTGGTTCATGCGGTGTCGCGGAGTGTCGGCCAGGAAGGAACGGATCTCCTTGGTGACCCTCTCCGGTCGTTCCAGCATGGGCATGTGTCCGGCGTCGCGGATGAGCACGCGATGTTCGGAACGCAACAGGGCGTCGAGGCGGACCCCGGCGACCGGTGACAGGACCCGATTGCGGGCGCCCCAGATGGTGCACAGCGGGGGGCCGTCGGGGCCCCGCACGATGCGGTAGCTCCCGGGTAGGTCGGCGAGGACGTCGGCGAGGGCCGGTGTCTGCTCGTCGCGGAGCATGCAGGCGGTGAGTTCGGGGTCGCGGTGGAGCCCGGCACGGACACCGGCGGGGCCCAACTGGAAACGCAGGGCCAAGGGGGCGGCCGCGCGGGGGACGCGTATTCGACGCAGTGCCGCCCTGATCGGAGCGGTCACGGGTGTCCAGGCTTCGGTGGGGGCCATGAACATTCCGAGGCCACCACGGCGGAACGTCGCGTCGGTCAGGGGGTTGATCATGACCAGGGCGCGCACGTTCTTCGGGTGGCGTGCGGCGACACCGGCGGCGATGGCGGAACCCATGCAATTGCCGACCAGAGCCACCGAGAGCAGTTCGTCGTGCTCGATGAGTGCGGCGACCAGGTCGATGTGGGCCTTGATGTCGAGCGGTCGAGAGGGCATGGGTGAGGCGCCGAACCCTGGTAGGTCGATGGCGATCACCCGATGGTCGGCCGAGAGGTCGGTGATCTGGTGGCGCCAGATGGTGTGCGAGGTGCCGCCGTTGTGGAGCAGCAGTACGCCCGGGCCGCGATCTCCGCTGCGTCGTACCGCGACTTCGATCCCGTCGTGATGGAAGCGCTCCAACGGCGCCTCGTCCGTTCCCGTGTCGCTCACCGTGACCTCCCAGGAAGAATTTCGGCGAATGAACATTCGCCGAAAGCAGATTATCCGGGTGTGACGGACGCGACAACCCCTCATTCCCCAGGGACGGCGCCCCGTAGGAGCCAGCCCACCGATTCGACCAGTTGGGTCGGTGACACGGAGTCTTCGTCGATCAGGCGTTGCATGGCGTAGCCGTAGGCCATCGCCTGTACCGCGGAGGCGATCCGTTCGGCCAGCGCGGGGTCCGTAACCCCAGCGGAATCGACGATGTTGGTGGCGAGATTGCTTCGCACGTCGGCGAGGAGTTCGGCGACCGCCTCGCCATGCGGAGGATTGCGCAGCGCGTAGAGCCAGAACTCGGCCATGAGCAGTACGACGTCAGGGGCGCCATCGACCGTGCTGGTCCAGGTGGTGACCATACGTTCGATCAGCTCAACGGGATCGGAGGTCTTGTCGGCGGACCGCTGCCGGGAGGCCGCCCCCGCCTCCACGACCCGCCGCATCATGGCGAGGAAGAGTTGTTGTTTGCCGGTGAAGTTGGCGTAGATGGCGCCGGTGGACATGCCGGCCTCGCGTGCGATCCGTGGAACGGACGCGGCGGCGTAGCCGTGGCCGGCGAACACGGTCGCGGCGGCGTCGAGCAAAGCCTCACGGGTGCGCTGTTGGCGCTGCTGGCGAATCCCGACCACGTGGGAACCTTTCTCAAGTAGTCATCCTCGGCGAGCCCGGAATGGGCATCCAAGGAATCTTCCCCTGTGTGCGCCGAGCCGGAGACCGAAGGGCTCAGATGAGCCGAATCCACGCTCTCATCGAAGACTCCACGATGCGGTTCACGTTCGTCTCGAACGAGGAGGTCACAGCCCTGGCCGGCGCTTACTGCGTCGGCTCCTCACCGGAGGGCGGGGTGTTGGGGCGTAACTGATCGTCCTCGCCCTTCCGGGGCCCCTACGTCCCTTCGACGCCCTGGCCACCGCCGACGTGAGTGCTGTCCCGGTTCATGCTGGATGAGGGCATCAGGTTGATGACGGGTGGTTATCGGCCGATCCGCGCCCCGGGACTCGGGCCGGAGTTGGAGAGCCTGGGGCCACCTGGCGTACCAGGTAGGTCGAGTCGCAGGGTGTTATCCGCCACACCTTCCCCCTGGCTTTCGGGGGATTGTGAAAGCAATCTCCATCTCACTTCGAAGAGCCGTAGAAAAGGTTCTTTGCTTGACTTCCGTGTGTCCCCCTATGTGGCTTGTGCTCTCGCTTGGAAAGAGCGAGGCCCCGGCCCTTTCGTTCATGTGAGTTATTTTTGCCCACGCTCTCTGGTGTCGACAATCGGGGAGAGTGAGGGGAAGTCTGTATATGTGTTATTTGTGCACGAAAAATATGTTCAAGAGGGTTCGGGTGTCAGACTTGCTGTGCCTCTGAGCTGCTTTTATGTTGGCTTATTGGCCTGTAGCCTCTCTTCTTCAACCGACTGTGGGTCGACTGGCAAGCACGTGAAAACCTTTTCCCGCTCGTGCCGTCCCTGCTGTCGATCGCATATTGAATCTGTCGGCGTAGATCCATTCCAGCAGCCACAGAACGTGGAGAGTGTCCGTGAACCCCGACACCGAACAAACTAATCCTGGATCCCCCACCGATAAGAAGAAGTCCCTGTATGCCCGTTCCGCCCTGGTCGGATATTTCTTCCTGACCGGAGCGCTGTTGCCGGTGTGGGCGTCTCGTATCCCGGCGGTCAAGGAGGAGGCCGGCGTCGGCGCCGACCAGCTGGGACTCGCCCTCCTGTGCATGGGAGTAGGGGCGATGCTCACGGCGCGTATGGGCGGATCCCTGCTCGATCGGTGCGCGCCTCGGTTCGTCATCGTCCCGGCCGCGGTGGCCGCGTCCTCCTGCCTGGTACTGCCGGGCATGGCCGAGGGGCCTCACGAGTTGGCCTGCGCCCTGTTCACGCTGGGTGTCGCCCACTCCTTGCTCAACATCAGCGTCAATACCCACGCCGCACTGTTGCAGCGGCCACTGGGACGTTCGTTGATGTCCTCCTGCCACGCCTTCGTGTCACTGGGGTCGTGCTTCGGAGCGCTGTGCGGTCTGGCCACCGCCTACGTGGGGCTCGAACCGCTCCCCGCCTTCCAGATGGTGGGGGCGGTCCTGGCCTTGGCCGCATTGCTCCTCTCGGGAGCCTTGCTACGGTTCACGCCTGCTTCCCCGGTGCGTCCGCGTCGAGCCGCTGAGGGCGCTCGCCGGATCGAGCTGTCACCCTGTCTCCTCCTTCTGGGAGGGATGGCCCTGGCGGCCATGCTCACCGAGAGCGCGGTTCAGGACTGGAGCGCCCTCTACGCGCAGGAGAGCGTGGACGCCTCCGGGACGTTCGCCGCCTCGGTGTTCGCCGCCTTCACGGTCACCATGACCCTCGGTCGTCTGTTCGGGGACCGTCTGACCTTGGTGTTGGGCCGGGTGAAGCTTCTCCGTGCCGGTGCCCTGGTGGCGCTTTGTGGGTTCTCCCTCGCCCTCGGGTTCCCCTGGGCCTGGACGCTTTCGGTGGGCTTCGCCCTGATCGGTCTGGGTCTGTCATGTGCGGTGCCGCAACTCTTCAGCGCGGCGGCGGAGGTCGATCCCGACCGTGTCGGGAAGAACTTGGGGACGGTCGCCGCGATCGGCTACCTGGGCCCCCTGGTGGGAGCACCCGTGATCGGTTTCCTCGCCACCCAGGAGGGCGTCGGCACGGGCCTGCTGCTGCCCACGTTCCTGCTGTGCGTCCTCGCCTTGGGCGCTGGGGTGGCCAGGCCGCGCCGCGCCGGGCGCGTGGTTGATTCCGTGTGAATCCCAGAGGTGATGATCTACCCCCATACGCGCGGTGAACAGGAGCATGAGATCGCCGACCGGGTGGGGGCGAGGATGGCCGAGGAGTGAGATGAGGAGGGCGAGGTCCTGGCCCTGACCGACTCTCACCGGCCGGGGACCATGACGACTCTGGCCCCCGGGTACGCGAAAGGCCAGGAGTTCGAAACCTCTCGAACGACCTGGCCTTTCGCTCCGTGGAGGGGATGACGGGGATCGAACCGCCTACCGTGAGCGGCGTGACCTGACCGAACCCGAGAATTCGCAGGCAGTGGCGCCGGCCGTCACCGTCTCGCCCTGGATTCCTCCACGTTGCCTTGGCCCCCGTACACCCTCCGGGTGCACGACCCTTCGCCCGTGTGGTGCACCCCCGCGGACGCACACGAGGTAGAGGCTCAGCCGTGCGGGCGGCTCACCCCGTCGTTGTTGAACGGCCCCGCCCTGATCGGCCACGATGTCGACCAGAGGCCGGCCAGGGTGCGCCCACCGGTGGACCACGGGCCCCTCTGGGCTGCGACCACGGCGTGGGTCCCCGCCTCCGACAGGGTGATCAGCCGCAGCTCGGGGAAGACCGACCGGGTCTTGTCGTTTCCGGCGTGGCCGAAGTGGTCGGCGTTGGCTTGGGTGTCGGCCACGTCCAGGCCGGTGCCGTCCAGGGCCATGAGCCTTCGGGCACCGATCCAGGCCCCTGGGTGGTCAGCCGGGCCAAGGGGCACGCAAGGCGCGGCCGAACGGCTCGGCGAGCGGTTCGGGGCCCAGCCGCTTGCGGGCCTGGGCGATCGCGGAGGTGGTGGGTACCTTTCACCGTTGCTCCCAGGAGTCGGTCGAGCGCAGTGATCCGATCAGTTGGCGCATGACCGAGTCCGATCCCTGGCCGTGGTGCGGACTCCGGGCGATGGCGAAACGGACCATCACGCGGGCGGGCAGGGCGCGGGAGCGTTTCTCTTTGGTGCCGGTGCCGGCCACCACCTCGTCGATGAGGTGGTGGGGGTAGTGGGCGGCGAGTGCGGCCAGGCCGAGGTGGTCGGCCAACCGGTCGTCGGTGGCGGTGTTGCCGGGGGTGGGCACACGTGGCGGGTTGCCGGTCCAGGGGTCCTGCCCATGGAGGGGTGTTGTGACCAGAAGAAACACACAAACTTAGCGGTATTGGGCTCGGGGGTGTGTCCCTGCCGGCGGCAACACCCTAAAACAATGGTGTTGGAAGTGGGTAGTGGTATCACTCATGGATGGAGCCCGCTACAGCCGGATACGACCAGTTGTTCCGTGTCACGAAAACACCTCCGCGATCAATGGTCGCGGAGGTATTCGTATGTCAGTGGCCACCGGGAGGCATACCCTTGAAAGCTTTCGGGTCGTTACCTGCTGTATCCCTGGTTTCTTTGCTTGGTCTGCTGTTGGTCACGCTCATAGGCCGCGATGGTGTTCGGGTGCAACAGCTCCGCGTAGTGGCCGGGAGGTTTGGACGGCGTCTTCCTCAAGAGGTTCCGAGAACCCTGAGGACGATTCCCGTAACCATGAAGATCGTCATAGATTCCCCACTCGCGCCGATGCGCCGCCATCGGCTTGAAGTTCGGCACCGGCGTATCCCAGATCGCGCTGGAAGTCCTCGGCGTATCCTCACGGCCCATACCCGGGTGGCGCTTCGGGTTCTCTACGGAGCCACCAGACGTTTTCTGGGGCTCATGGCTGGGTTGGGGGGCCGCCTTGGAGTTCGGCCGTTCTCGGCCGGGGACCTTGGTGATCTTGTCGACTCCCGGCAGTACCCGTTTCGGGGCCGCCTTGGATTTCGGCTGTACCCGCGTAGGGACCACTTTGGCTCCCCGCCGTTCCCGCCTAGGGGCATTAGGAGTGACCGATTCGCTCTGGAATCGAGCCTCACGGTGGCCGCGCCGCAAGTTCGGGTCATTCCCGATCAAGCGATCTGCCAACATGGGAGCGGGCCCCTGAACATTATTATGCGCCTCCAGCAATTCGCCCCCGGGCCCCTGTTTCGTGTGGCGAATGTTCCCCGCGAGCTTTTCTCGCACCGCCTGATCGATGCCGGCAGCGGTGTCGTCCAGGGAGTACCCGTTGAGATAGTGGCGCAAACGCCGTCCAGCCTTGGCGTAAAAAAGGTAGTTTTTGTAGAGGTCCTCCAGTCGATCAGCGATCAGGGTGTATCTATCGACGGGATCCACGTCACCTTCAGGCTCTCCGAAAAGAGAACCATTGGAACTGCGAGAGCCACTGTCATCCAGAACGAACAGACGCGCGATATCGGATGGAAACCGCTCCTCATCGCGCAGGAGAGTAGCGAATCCGTTCCCGTACCCGTCGGCTACGATCAGCGGTTTTCCATGGGCGGCGTACTCATTCGCTACGAGCCCGTAGGCTTCACTCTCCGTGGCCACGAGCAGGGCATGGGACTCCCTGATGGATTTCCGTATGGCCGCCTCGTCGCTGGTGAACTCTTCCATGCTCACGAACGACTTCCACTGCCCTCCCCCGAACTGCTCATTAAGCCGCCTGATGAGATTATCGGCCTCTTCCGTGCCGACACCGCGCAATGTGAGGTGAATGTTCTCGTATCCGTTTTCGCGTAGGTCGTGCACGGCCAGCGCGGCGTCGACCGCGCCCTTGTTCGGGTCGCCCATGCGTCCGAGCATCAGCACGTTGAAGCGCTCTCCTCGCCGCCACCGCGTAGGAGCCTCCTCGACGGGCTCGATCCCAGGGACGAACTCATGGATGGGAGGCAAGGATGTGGCCCGCGACCACTCCGCCGCCAACTCCCGGGCATCCGAGGCCGACTTGGGACCGTGAGCCAAGATGATGTCGGATCGAGCCAGGACCTCCCTGTGATTCTCGATCCGATGGGCACCGAGTTCAGGGAGATCAACGGTCTTGAAGAACCCTTTCGGGTCCAGGGTGATGACCGTGGACACCTTCGCATGCGGGTAGTACGTGTCTTTGAGGTGCAGGGCCGCAGGGCCGGTGACGTCCCCGTAGCCAACGATCACGTCGAACGCGCCCGCACCGGTCGGCAACCCCACCCGCTCCGGGCCCTGCTCGTGCAGAATGGCTCGGATGGTCTTGGAGAACCGGTCCACGAAATAGCGGGTCTGCCGGATGTCGGCGGTGGCCTCCGGGGACAGGAGGTTCTCGTCCAACTCGACGACGTTGACCCCCGCACGCGCCTGCTCGCAGGGGCCGAGGGTGGCCAGGTGGACGTCGTTGCCACGGGCAAGCGCTTCCGACAGCCGGCGGTTGAGGATCAGACCCCCGTCACTGAGCTTCCCGGAGCTGGCCAGGAAGAGATAGCGCGTCATGCTTCAGCAGCCTCACGTGTGGTTGTTTCGGAGAGGAGACCTGGTTTCGAGGCGATCCAGGCCATCACAGGTTGAACAGGTGAGCGGTGACCTCAGCCGCCAGAGAGGAGAAGGTCTGGGTGTCGTAGCCGATCATGGCCGTGGCCCGGCCAGGCGCAAGCCGGGCAGCGGCCTCATCGAGCATCTCCGCCACGACGAACGTGGTGTCCTTGGAGATGGCCCGCCAACGGGGTTCACCACTCTTGGGAGGCTCGGCCACTTCCCGCTCACGCGGCACCCTCGGCAACGGAGACTCCTCGAACAGCTCCCTGCGGAACTGCTCGTTCTTGGTCGCGAAGGAGGCATCATGGCTGCCGGACATCAAGTCGTATCGGATGTCCATGGAGCCGCTTTCCCACCAGGGGGGAGGCTCCTCCCCGGCTAGGACCCGACGCAAGACCTCCGCCACTTGGGCGGTGTCCTTCCGCACTGAGCGGTCCCGTGTGGCAATGACCCGTTCCCGAGGCGGGATGTGGTCAGCGGCTGTCCAGGCCACCGAACGCAGTCGCTCCAACCGTGTGGCGTCCACCCCGGTGGTGAACGGCTCAGGAGTCGAGGCGATCCAGGGGACACCCCCAGGATGCGGGGTAGGTCCCTGGCCGGTGAACGCATTCCGAAGGTGATCAGCGATCTCGTGCAGGGTCATTGAAAGTCCTGCGGCCTCCGCACCGATCACATACCCGGGTCGTCCCGGAGCGAGGCGACGCTTGAGGTCGGCCGTGACCTCCGCCGCGGCCAGCACCCAGTGGCTGCTGACGATGACGCACGATCCGGGTTCGAAGGCCACATCCCCGTAGAGATCAGGATGGTCCAACAGCAGGGTCCCGGGGTGCTTGACCTGACGTCCCTCCTTGATTCGGGTCGACCAGTCACGGGCGGCCTCAGCCAGAGGAACGGGCCGATCGTCGGGAGCACGGCGCGTCAGCAGATGCCTCGTGGGATCAGAAGGCTCACCGGTTTCAACAGGGACCTGCGCGTCGGAGACCAGGACCTCCTCTAGGGCCTGCCAAGCTTCCCTTCGTTCCTCCGACCAGCCCTGTTTCCTCAGCCATGGATATTCCAGCCACATCATCCGCGCAGCGACAGAATAGACACGCTCGTACTCCACCACCATTTCTCCGCTGACCGACATGAAATAGTCCTCCGAATATTCACAAAAGAAGAGCTGAACCGACCTGGGTGAAAATCAGAAATCTCTGACGATACTACATATCGAACATCGCCGCTGACGCATAGCACCGGACGGTGCTCACTTGTCGAAGCAATAACTTTGGGTGGGTGCTCAGGGCCAACACCATTTTTTTTAGGGTGTTGTCGCCGGCAGGTATACACCCCAGAGCCGGTCAACGCGGTGGTGTTCGCGGCCATGGCCACCCGCGAGGTACTCGATGGTGTGACGAGCGCGGTTGATCGTGCCTCTTTTGGAGTGCTGACCCAAACCTTCGGCCCCGATCTGGTCGACATCGTGGCCGATCAGGGCGAGGCCGTTCAACAACGACGGGGTGAGCCGCCCGCCCGGCTGACCCTCTACCTCGTGCCGGCGTGGTCACCGCTTGGTGGACGGCCCCTGCCGGGAGGCGCCCGACACCGCCGCGAACCAGGCCGCCTTCGACGGCTCCACCGTCTGTGTGAGCAGGCCGTCGCTCGCGTCACCATTCGCGCAGGCGAGGATCCCGAACTTCGGGAAGCCGTGGTGTATCGGCTGCTACACCCGGCGCCCGACCCTGGCGAGGAACTTCTCTACCGGGTGGTGTGGGTGGCAGCCCTGCCATCTCCCATGTGCCGTTCAAGGCTTCCTGGATGAGACAACTGACCAACGGTGAGAGGTGGGCCAGGCAGGTTCGGCCCTCACGAGAGGCGCGCACGTGTTGCCGCCATCACGCAGGTGACCGGCATCAAGCTGCTCGGGTGGCCCGAACGCTGCTGCGCCGGTCGCGACGGGGCGGCGGGTCCACGGAGGAGATCTTCGAGCGTGCCGAACGGTTGGCAGAACGGAACGGCTACGGGCAGCGGGTGCGCGAGGCCGCTCTTAGCCTGTTGGACCCGGCCGATGGCATCATCGTCGCTCGGCAGGCCGGGGACGAGAAGCGTTTCTTGATCAACGGACAACACCGGGCACAGGCTCTGGTCGAAGCAGGGGCCCGACGAACGGTCGTGCTCACCGAGCGGTGAATCGGGCCAGGCCTTCGTGCCGGGGTGAGGGTTTCGCACGTATTGGGACCTAGCCGGAAGACACGGAGGTGCACCCCGGTGTGCCCATGGAACCGGGTGTATGACGGGAGCGGGGCGCGTCATCCGTGGCCCCGTGCACCCGCTGGTGCACGACCTTCGTCCATGTGGTGCACCCTCGCGGGTGCATTCGCCGATGACCGCAGAGCTTCCGTCGCCCCCGAGTCAGAGCTGGAGGCTGGAGTCGTGGGGTCCTTCTCGGCGTGACAGTGCGCCCCTCCCGCCGGCGGGGACGCTGGCATATTCCTCCACGATCCGCAGCTTGTGGTCGGGGGTGAAGGTTCGGCGCTTGGTTCGGTCGGCTCGTGGCCCCTGTTCGGTGGCCTGGAGGTCGTGGCCGGTCTTCGTCACCGTTGCTGCTGCCTGTTCTCACCCTACTGGTGTCAACTGGTGCAGTTTATGCCCTGGTGTCCCACTAGGCCCTGGCACAGAGGGCCAGATGGGGGCGATGACGAGGTCGCCGCGGCTCGGCGCTGCACTCGGCTGCTCTACCCGCTCTCCTCTCCCCTGGAGACAGCGATCGGTCGGCCTCACCGCCAGGTCGTGCCTTGTGCGTCCTGGCAATGCCGCATGGGAGCAACCTTTGGGCCGAAACGGAAGACATCGAAGCCACTCTGAGGTTGCTGGAGAAGGCCGCACCGGTAAGGGCACAGGGCCACCACGGTGCCTCCGTTCGGCTAGGCCTTGGGGGAGTGTCCGCACATCGATCTCGGCGCCGACAGGCGGCTCGCCCGGCACCCCAACGGATGCCTGCGGAAACGCGATCTCACGGATACGTCCCTGGCGCCGCCCGGGGATCCCGACCACGCGCAAGACTTTCTCGGATGACCACAGTCGGCGGGCGGAGCCCGCTCACGTGATCTTCTCGCGCGTGCGCCGCGAGGGGCCGGGGCGCGATCGGTTCCTTCGTGTGACCGACCACCCCCGAGCGCCTGGTCCTGGCCTTTGCCACCCCGACCCGGCTCAAAGTGGCATGGATCACAATTTTCCCGCTCGGGGCTCGCCCCATGCTGCAGATCGCGCAAAACACCAGCTCACGGGTGTTCGTGGACTCGGAGCGATTTCGGGCCTCGAAGTCGAAATGGTGAGAGGGGCATGGCCTTTTTCGGGCTTCCGTTACTTATCGTGGGCTTGCGGGGGGTGGTTGCGACTCTGTGGCCAGCCTTGACGTCGTGATTTGTTGATTGTCGAACGATCCTGGGTCGTTTCGAGAGAAAAAAACTACAGCATGTAGCCGAACTGGGTCTGAGTACTTTTCTTTGCGGGTTCTTTATAGGGTTCTCGTGGGTGTGGTAGCGTGCGCCGGTAGTTTTCCGTTAGCCTTCCTTTATCAAGGGTTGAAGTGGAAATTCAGTCATCCTGCCGCGAGCTTCATGACCAGGGATATGTCATAATCCCGAACCTCGGAAGCGTGGAAGAGGCCTCTGAAATAGTCCAATCTTTCGGAGACCTGATACCTCAGTATTCGGGTAAGGTCACGCACGAGATCACTTACCGCCCCGGAAACGAGAGCCGTTCGTACTCCCAGAGCACGAACACGATCCTGGCTCATACCGAGGCACCGGGCTGGCCGAGTAGCCCCGAGTTCATCGCCCTCTACTGCCACCGGCAGGCTCGCTGCGGCGGTGGCCACACCGACCTGCTTTCGGCCGACGAGCTTTTGCTGCACCTGGACCCCACCGACACCCGGCTCATGAAGAGCGTTCTGGACTTCCCGGGGCCTCCCGATCTTCCCGGCTTGAAGGCCCCCATGCTGGAGTACGACGATCAGGGGCGACCTCGACTTCGCTTCAGTTGCAACCTCTTGACGCACGGCGAATTCGACCCGGACCTGGGCGCCGCGACCGAGGAGCGCGCACTCCCACTCGGGGCCGAGGGTCGCAGGCTGGCCCAGCGCGTCAGCGAGATTTTCGAGAAACACCGCACCAGCGTGCTCATCCCCGACAACGCCCTGCTGATCTGGGATAACCGACGTCTCCTGCACGCCAGGTCCGAGTACGAAGACAAGGGGCGGCACTTCACCCGCTTCTGGTTCACTGATGGGAGCGCCGAATGACTGAAATGTCTTCTGATGACGGGTTCGTGCACATTCCGGGTTTGCCGTCCTTTAACCCGGACGATGAGGTCGAAAGTGCCGTAATCAGTCGTTTGGCCGGTAACTGGTATCGACGTGCGACGGTGAAACGGGACGAACCGGACCTCGACAGCCTCTTCGATGAATCCCGACCGGACTACCCTGAGGCGATCATTCCGTTCTCCGGCCACCCGATCTGGCAGGCATTGCCCGAAGAGAAACGTTCCCGCTTGCTCAGCTGGGCGTGGATCGCCTACAACCGTCACACCGTGCTCGCCGAACAGCGTGTGGCCAACCCGGCCTTCGCCCTGGTCATGGAGGGTGAATTCCCCTCCTTGGGCGGGCAGGAGATCGAGATCGCCCTGGCCCAGGCGATGGTGGACGAGCAGTACCACACGCTCATGCACATCAACGCGAACGCCATCACCCGTAAGCGGAGGAAGGACCCGTTCCCCGACGCGTTCCTGCCCGCATCCCACACGGCCCGGGAACACCAGCGTCTGAGGGACGCCTCGTCCGAACGCTGGCAGCGCAGCCTCACCACCCTGGCCTTCGCAACGGTCTCCGAGATCTCGATCAACGCCTACCTGGATCTCCTCGCCGATGACCAGGAGATCCAGGTCATCAACTCCACGACCGCCAAACTGCACAACCGCGACGAGTACTGCCACGCTTCGATCTCCGACGAACTGGCCAAGATGGTCTACGACGTCCTCGACGTGAACAAGCGCCGCTTCTTCCTGGAACGCATGGTCGCGGGGCTGGAGGCGTTCGTCGCCACGGACTACTCGACCTGGGAACGCATTCTGGAGGTCGAGCAGATCCCCGGGCGGGAACGCATGATCGCCGAGACCAAGGAGGACACCTCTCGTTCCCGGTTGGTCCGGGACTACAGCGGTCTCCACTCGCTCCTAACGGAGATGGACGTGCTGGGGGAGGTCGAGTTCGATTGGGGCACCTCGGTGATCGGTCGTTGAGACCGGACTCCGCCGGGATGCGATTGCGTCTCCACCTGGCGCGCACCGTGGACCACGACGTATGGCGCTCGGCTCGGGAAGCGATCCCCGAACACCGGGCGGTGGTCGTCGAGGTCCGGGCACGTGGTGAGTCGGGATGGGGGGAGGCCCCCGAATTCATGACCTCCGTCTACTCCTCGCGTCTGGCGACACTGATCGAACGGTTGCGAGGAGTCGAATCGATCCTGTACTCCTGTGATCCCGAACGTCCGGAGCTCACCTGGGCCAGGCTCGCCCCCCTGCTCACCGACTGCCCGTTCGCCCTCGGTGCGCTCGACGTGGCCTGCCACGATCTGGCCGCACGGCTGGCGGGGGTCCCGCTCTACGAACGTCTCGGATGCCCCGACCCCACAGGGCGGCGGTCCGCCTACAGCATCGGCCTGGACGAACCCGAGGCCATGGTCGCCAAGCTTCCCGAATCCTCCGACTGGCACATGTACAAGGTCAAACTCGGTAAGGCCGGTGACCTGGACGTACTGCGCCTGCTTCGGAAACGGACCGACGCCCCCTTCTGGCTGGACGGCAACGCGGGCTGGGCCCGCCAGGACTTGGAGGCCGTCCTCGGTGAGCTGCCCTCGTTGGGGGTGGCCGCGATCGAGCAACCGTTCCCCGTGGGAGATCGCCAGGCGCAACTACGAGCCCGTGAGGTGAGCCCGGTACCGATCTTCGCGGACGAGTCGGTGACCAACCGAGAGGAGTTCGAGCGTCACGCAGGGGACTTCGACGGGGTCAACGTCAAGATCCTCAAGGCGGGCGGAATCACCCCCAGCCTGGAAATCCTGCGGGCCTGTCGCGAGCGGGGCGTCTCCACCATGCTCGGATGCCTGCCGGAGTCCTCGATCGGCGCCAGCGCGGCGGCCCATCTCTCCGGGATGGTCGACCACGTGGACGTCGACACCATCGCACTGTTGGCCACCGACACCGGAACCGGTATCCGGCTCGACGGTTCGGGGCGGATCGGTCTGCCCGACCTGCCGGGGACCGGGTTCGTTCCCGACGCCGCATCCGAGGCGTGGGTCGTGGACCCCGAATCCGTGGTCGGACCGGTCGGGGCCGGTCTCCTGGGAGGAGTAACGGGATGAACGAGATCGACCACGCTCGCACCGACGAAGGCGGGATGGCCCCAGAGGGCGAACGTGCCCCGGAACGGGTGCGGACCGTCGTGACGGCGGCGCTGGCCTCCAGGGGCGTGCGCGACGCGAAGGAGGTCGCCGACCTGCTCGTGGAGACGTCGCTCCTAGGGATCCACACCCACGGCGTACGGATGCTCTCCGCCTACATCGACGAGCTGGACCGGGGCGTTGCCCGGCCGGACCCCTCCCCCCGGATCTTCAAGGACACCGGGCCCGTGGTGCAGGTGGACGCCGATGGGGCCCTGGGCGCCTCGGCTGCCCTGAACGGCACGCGGATCGCGGTGGAACGAGCCCGGGCCCACGGTGTGGGTGTGGTGGGCGTACGAGGATCCAACCACTTCGGGGCCGCAGGCGCCTACGCTCGACGCATCGCCGCAGAGGGGCTTTTGGGGTTCGTCACCACGTCGGCCGCCTCGAGGGTGGCCCCCTTCGGAGGAATCGAGGCGCTGTTCGGAACCAACCCGGTGGCGATCGCCTTCGGCCCGGATTTCTGCCTGGACATGGCCACCAGCCAGGTCTGTTTCGGTGAGATCAAGGAGCGCCGCCGGACCGGCCAGGACCTCGAGCCGGGCTGGGCACTGGACCCCACCGGAGACACGGCGATCCGTCCCGACGACGCGGGAGCCCTGAGCCCGCTCGGTGGTTACAAGGGTCACGGGCTCGCCATGGCGGTGTCCGTGTTGACGGCCGTGCTCGTCGGTGGCCCCCTCGACTTCCAAATGGCCCACATCGGCACGTCCGATGACGGGGCGGACCGTGGGGTGGCGCACCTGTTCATCGCGCTGGACCCCTCCGCGTTCGGAGGGCGTGAGGCCGCACGGGAGCGGATGAGCACCCTGGTGGACAGGGTACGCACCGCAGAGTCGCGAGACCCCGCCTCTCCGGTACTCGCGCCCGGTGATCCGCAACGGGAACACGAGGCGCGTCAGAGCGCCGGAGGGCTTGAACTGGACGGTGCCACCCTCGACCTCCTGCGCGTCCTGGAGGCCGAGATGACGGCGGGTGGACAAGGGCGGGAGGTGACCCGATGATCCTCATTCTCGTGAGTCCGCGCCAGCGGAAACTCGATCTACGGGCCGCGCTCGGCGAGGACCTGGGCCGGACCCTGCTCATCACGGGTGGCCCGTCGCCGGCCGGGGCCGAGGGCACGGAGCTCACCGTGCCTGTGTCTGAGTACGAAACCGAGGCGATCGTGGCGGCGGGGCTGCGCCTGGCGGAGCGGTACCCGATCGAGCGGGTGGTCTCCTACGCGGAGTCGGACGTCATCGCGGCGGCCCGGCTGCGGGAACTGCTCGGGCTGGTGGGGCAGACGCCCGCCAGTGCCGTGGCCTACCGGGACAAGGCACTCATGCGTCGCCACGCCGCCGTGGCGGGCCTGCCCGGCCCACGCTCCTGGTGTGTGGAGAAGTCCTCGCAGGTACGAGCCTTCGTCCATGCGTACGGGATCCCCGTCGTGGTGAAGCCGAGGATGGCATCGGGCAGTGTCGGTGTGCGTGTCCTGGACAGCCACAGGGCGGTCGAAGAACTGCCCGAGACGCTGCCGAACCACATCGTCGAGGAGTACGTTCCCGGGACCGTGGTCCACGTGGACGGCCTCATGGTCGGAGGCGAACCCGTGTTCGCCCTGCCGGCGGTCTACACCGAACTGGGGTGTCTGGCGCATTTGGCCGACCAAGGCGGCGGAAGCAGTCTGCTGCCTCCGGAACATCCGTGGTCCGCACCCCTGGTCGAGGAACTGTGGAACGTCGTTCGAACCCTGCCCCCGGCCGACGACCTCCTCCTGCACGCCGAATTCTTCGTGTCGGAGGGAGGGGCCCCGGTCCTGTGCGAAATCGCCTCACGACTGCCGGGCCACCCCATCCCACCCATGCTCGACCGTGCCTTGGGCACCAGCCTGCAACGAGTGTGGACGCGTGTGGCTGCGGGGTTGGAGTGCGACACCGAGGCACTCACGAAGCGGGCCGCCGAAGGGCGGTTGGTCGCCAACTACGGGCTCCCGCCCCGACTGGGCGCTCTGGCGGCCCTGCCGGAAGAACCACCGTCGGAATGCGCACCATGGGTGCACGACCTGGACTTCGGTGACGGGAACGTGTGGGACGCGGACCGTTACGCCCGACGCAAGTCGGGTGACTTCGTCCTGACGTGGACCGTCACCGCCCCCGACGCCGACACCCTCCAGGAGCGCTTGATTCGGTCGGCGGAACTGTTGGAGGAGCAGGTCAGGTGGGAGCCTCCGCACCGGGGCGGGGGACGCGAGGAGGCCGCGATGAGGGTGGGTGTCGGATGAACGTTCGCACGCGTATCGGATCCGCTGTGCGCTGGGCGGTCACCGAACTGTCCGACGCCACCGCACGAACGGACCTGGACACCTGGGAGGATCCCGTCGGACGAACCCGCGTCTGGTCCCGCCCGGACTTTCGTCGTGCGGCAGAGGAGTTGCCGCCCCATCGGGCGCTTCAGCTCGTGGCCTTCGACCATCGGGGCCCTCGTATGTTCGTGCCGCTGCTCCTCACCGAGCGCGCGGGAGGTCTGCTCTTCTACGACGTACCGGCCATGGCCGGAGACGAGCGCGCTTTCGGGGACTCCGCACGGTTGGTCGAGGACGAACGCCCGAACGTGACCGACACGGAAATGGTCTCGGCCAGGGAGGTCGCCTACCCCAGCCTCGCGGTGGGAAGCTACGGCGCCTACCACGGGATCCTGGCCCACCCCACAGGCGACCCCGAGGAGCGCGCGTCACTCCTGGAAAGTCTGCCCACCGCCGTCGCCGAAGCCGCCGAGGAGTTGCGGTGCGCGAGCCACGCGCTCCTGTACCTCACCCCCGAACTACTGCGTGCCATGGGTTCCTCGGCCTCCGAGTACCGAACCGCCGTCCTGGGGGCGGAGAGCGTCCTGGAGTGTTCAGGGGAGTCCTGGGAGGACTACCTGGCCTCCCTCTCGACCCGACGCCGCTCCCGTGTGGCCCGTGAACGTCGCGCCTACGAGCAGAGCGAGATCGTCAGCGAGATCCGCACCGGACCGGACGCTCTGGGCGAGGACCTCATCGAGATGCGGGCCAACCTCCGCGTTCGTCATGGGATGCCACCGGACCGAGAGCGTTCCGCCGCCGAGTTCGCGTCCTTGGCACGCTGGTGCGGTGATCGTGTGATCGTCAACCGGGCCTGGCGCGACGGGGCGGTCGTCGGGTTCGTCGTCCTGCTCCTCGACGGGGACACCGTCTACGCCCGCACCGCGGGGTTCGACTACGAAAGGCTCACCACCCACCACTACTGCTACTTCAACCTCGTCTACTACGACGTATTGGAGTGGGGTCTGCCCCGAGGCGTTCGGCGCCTGGAACTGGGCCTGGCCGCCTACCCGGCCAAACGCACCCGGGGATGCGGCTTCGAGCCCCGGTTCGGGTTGTTCTCGTTCGGTCCCGACAACCCCCTGGAACGGGCCCTCGTCGCGCAGGACACCGGTGAACGAAGGCGACTGGTGCAGGAGTGCGGTTCCGGCATGGCGCGGGCCGACCTCGACGTCACGGAAGGAACAGCATGGATGTGACAACCGAAGCCGTCTGGATGGACGGCGAGATCGTGTCGGGCCCCGAGGCGATGGTCCACGTCATGACGCCGAGCCTGCACTACGGCTGGGGTGCCTATGAGGGCATTCGCTTCTATTCCTCGGACGACCCGGAACGGCCCGGACCCCTCATTTTCCGCCTGGCCGAACACCTGCGTCGTTTGGAGGCGTCCTCCGACGCCTTGGGGATGAGCCTGCCCCACAGCCAAGAGGAACTGATCGCCGCGTGCATCGAACTGGTGCGGCGTAGCGGACTCTCCGAGGGTTACCTCCGGCCCTTGGTGATGCTCAGGGCCGGGGCGATGTCGGTCGCGGGCCAGATCGACGACGTCAGCGTCGTGATCGGCTGCTGGACCTGGTCGGGCTATGTCAGCGACGCGGACAGCGGTATCTCCGTGCGTACCAGCTCCTGGGTGCGGTGCGCAGCCTCGCAGATTCCACCCAGCGTGAAGTCGACCGGGGGTTATCTCAATCCTTCCCTGGCACGGCTGGAGGCCGTGCGCGGTGGTGACCACGAGGCGATCCTGCTGAACCAGGCGGGTCGGGTCGCCGAGGCGTCCGCGGCCAACGTCTTCGTGGTCGTCGACGGCACGCTCCTCACCCCGCCCTTGGACGAGGGAATCCTGCCCGGGATCACCAGAGACGCCGTTCTCACCTTGGCCGAGGACCACGGGATGCCGACGCTGTGCCGCCCGATCGAACCACGAGAACTGTCCGGAGCCGAGGAGATCATGCTCGCCGGAACCGCCATGGAGTTGGCCCCGGTCGTTCGAATCGACGGGCGCCAGGTGGGTCGGGGCCGTCCCGGCCCCTGGTACACCAGGTTGCGCGCCGCGCTCGACGACGCCTTCCACGGCCGGTGCGCGGACCACCGGGATTGGTCCACGGACTGTGCACCGGACGCCGTGGCACCGAGCCCGCTCGCCTCGGGTAGCCGGGTCTCCAGGTCATGAGGCTCGATGGCCTGCTCAAGGCCTATCTGCCCAACACCCGGTCGGGCAGGATCCTTTCGTGCGGTGCGGCGCTCGACTCCCTGGGGACTGGCCTGTTCCTGAGCCTTCTTCCGGTCTTCCTGGTCCGTTCTTTGGGCGTGGAACCCTTCTACGTCGGCCTGATCGTGGGGTTGGCCAACCTCATCGCGTTGTTCGCCTCGATCCCCACGGGCTGGCTGTGCGACCTTCTGGGCGCGGGCTTCGTCTGGAAGACACTCGTGGTCATCCGAATGGTCGGCTACACGGGGTTCTTGTTCGTGGACTCCTTCCTGGCCTACGCCCTTCTCACCTGTCTGCTCGTGCCCTTGGACCGGGGGAGCGGGACCGCTCAGCAGGCGTTCGTGGTACGCAGCGAACCACCGGGAGAGCGCAGTCGATCGATGGCCGGGGTGCGCACCGCGCGCAACGTCGGGATGAGTGTCGGGTTGTTGCTCACCGGTGTGGTGCTGGGAGTGGGCACGGACTGGGCCTTCCAGTTCGGTTTCCTGGTGAACGCCCTCTCCTACGGAGCGCTGTTGGCCGCCGTGGTGGCGGTCGCCAAAAGCGGCGCGGTCATGAAGAGCGGCGAACAGGGGGAGCGCCCCTCGTCCGGCCAGGGATCCTCGGAGCAAGAGGTCGAGGAAGGTCCGTCCCCGTTTCGGAACCGCCGCTATCTCACCTTGGTCGCCGGGGACACCTTGGTATTGTTCCACGACTCACTGCTGTTCACGCTCTTTCCCCTATGGCTGGTCAGCCGCACCGAGATCCCCGATGCCATGGTCGGGCCCCTCCTCGCGCTCAACACCGTGTTGACCGTGCTCCTCCAGGTCCCCTTCACCCGCTGGGCCAAGGATCACGACGGCGCCCGCAGGACGGTCATCGCGGCCGTGGGTCCCCTGCTCGCCTGCTGTCTGCTCTTCGCGGCGGCGGAAATGAACTCGGGCGTCGTGGTCGCCACCACGCTCGCGGTGCTGGCGATCCTGTCCCTCACCGTGGGCGAGAACCTGCATTCGGTGGGCTCGTTCGAGCTCTCCCACCGAATGGCGCCGCCCGCACTCATCGGTCGGTACCTGGGAGTGTTCAACCTGGGCAACTCCGTGCAGTTGACCATCGGTCCGCCGCTCATGACCGCGGTGGTATTGCGGGGCCCTGCCGGGTGGATCGTACTCGCCGGAGCCTTCACCCTGGGCACGCTGCTCATGGCCGCGGGCGCGCGTCGTTCCGGTGAAAGCGCCACGGCCCGAAAGGAGAAGATTTCGTGACGACCACCGAGCATGTGCTGGTGGTGGGCGGTGGGATGGAGATCCCTGGCCTGCTCCGAGCACACGTTCCGGGTCTTCGGACCTCGGTGATGTGCCAGATGTACGTGTTGCCCAGGCTTCGTGACGTCGACCAGCACGCCAGGGTCCTGGCCTTCCAGAGCGACAGCCCCGACACCGAGTGGATCGGCGCCGCTCTGGGTATCCACCGCGACGATCCCTTCACCCGGATCGCGGCCTTCTCGGAGCGCGACCAGCTCCGAGCGGCGCGTTTGGCGGAGGCACTCGGGCTGGCCTGGCACCCGGTCGAGCTGGTCAGGGCCGTATACGACAAGGAACTCACACGTCGCATCCTGGCCGAAACGGGTGTGGAGAAGGTCGTCGCGCGGCGATGCGCCAGTGGTGACGAGGCCGCTGACTGGGTGGCCGGCAACCCCGGGCGGTGGGTCCTCAAACCGGTGGACGGCACCGGCAGCGCCGGCGTCTCGGTGGTCTCCACCCCCGAGGAGGCTCGGCAGGCCTACGACCGATGCTCCAAGGCGGAGCATTCAGGGGACATCGATCGTGCCCACGTCCTGCTGGAGGAGTACCTCACCGGGCCGCAGATCAGCGTCGAGTCGTTCTCCGAGGATGGCGAACACTGCGTGGTGGCGGCCACCGGCAAGTTCTCCCATCCCGGTTCCCTGGTGGAGATCGGCCACGTCGTCCCGGCCCTCATCTCCGAGAGTCAGAGGGAGGAGGTGTGGCGCTATCTGCCCGAGGTACTGGACGCCCTAGGCGTACGGAACGGCACCTGCCACACCGAGCTGGTCCTGACCGACGCCGGACCGCGGCTCATCGAGACCCATCTGCGCCTGGGTGGAGACGACATCCCCGCACTGGTCAAGGGGGCGACCGGGGTCGACCTCGTGGACGCCATCGTCCGTCAGACGGTGGGCGAACGGGTGCTTGCGCAGATCCGCGAGCGGCTCGAACATCGGCCGGAGCAGGCCCAGGCGATCTGGTTCGGCTCCTCGCCCTGCGAGGGCAGAGTCGTACGAGTCGAGGGGTTGGAAGGGCTGAAAGCCCAGGACGGATTCGACGTCGAGTCCTATGTGGGAGCGGAGGACGACGTCCGGACCCTGGAAGATTCGCATACCCGGATCCTCCAGGTCAGGGCTCACGCACCCACCCCGGAGGAGGCCGTACGCAAGGCGTACGAAGCGGTCTCCTCGTGTCGATTGGTCCTCTCGGTTCCGCTTGTGGGGGGCACCGCACCCGACGAAGCCGTGTGAACGTGTGAGGAGTGGCGAGGGCCCACCGTCGCCCAAGGTGCGGTGATGGTGGCCAGGCATGGCGTGGTAGCGCCTGTCCGTCGGGCCCGGAGTGCGGCCCCTGGTGTGCGAAGGATCTTCGCAGGCCAGGGGCCGTCTTTCGTATGGAGCGGTTGACGGGAATCGAACCGCCCAGCGTGAGTGGCGTGACCTGCCCGAATACGAGAACCCGCAGGCAGTGGCGCTGACCATCACTCTGTTGCCCCTGGTTCTCCCACGTTGTGCCGACCCCTGTGCACCCTCCGGGTGCACGACCTTCGTCGTTTTGGTGCACCCTCACGGGTGCACCGGGGGTTGAATCGAACGCTGCCCGGGCGCCGCCCGGAGCGGGAAGGTGGGCAGCGGCAGTCTCACTTAAGTCATCAGCTTGGGAATTCGAGGCCACGGAAACCGGCTGATCTGCGGACCCCTGACATGCGCCGCTGCGGGTGATCAGCGTCTGAGTGCCCGCGAGTCCCCCTCTGTCGCCTCCCTGACGGGCACGTAGCGGGCACGGGCATGCCTACGAGTAGAAGCCGTCCCAGTAGCCGTCGAGGTTCACCGCGAACTCGTCGGGGCGGGTGTCGCGAAGGTACTCGAAGCGTTCGCCCAAGGCCTCGATGGTGTCACGCATGGACAGCGGACCGAACTCTTTCCTGATCGCCTGGGCGGCCTGGATCGTGCGCCCGGTGAGAATCAGTGCGTCGACGTGGTCCCACGGCTCGGGCACGGTCTCCCCCTGGTGTTCGGATGGGATGAGGGCGGGTGCTGCGGCCTGATCGTTCAGGCCTTCGCTTGCCACAACTCCAGCAACCCCAACGGCGGGCAACCACGGTATCGGTCCCGCATGTGGTTCTGGCGCGATCGGTCTGCACCCCCGCACGTCCGGTGGCGCGCCAGGTTCCATGCGGGCTCGGGGGGTCCAGGGGGCACGGCCCCTTGGTACCACCAGTCCTTGACCAGGGTCCGCTGATCGCGTGCGGTCGCTTCGTGCAGCCAGGAGGACATGGCTGGCGCCCGAGCGAGGGACCGGGCGGCAGCCCGCAGCCCTCGCCGGGCGGCGAGCCGCTGCGACGGCGCTCGCGCCGTCGCCTTGAAGCGGCACGAACCCCCGAACGTTCGGCAACGGAAAGGGCTGCCTGATGGCGACCAAGAAGACCCGTCCGACCGGCCGTCTGCTGACTGTGGCGCAAGCGGCCGAACTCCTCAACACCTCCGAGCGCTACCCCCGTCGCCTGATCGAAGAACGGCGCATCACCTTCGTTCGCATCGGGCGTCACGTGCGCATCCCCGAAAGCGCGCTTGAAGAGTTCATCACCGCTGGTGTCGTGGAACCGCTGCGACTGCACCTGAGGAGGGTCGCCTAATGGCTCCGAAGAAGCGACGGTTCGGCCGTATCCGCAAGCTCTCCTCTGGGCGTCACCAAGCCCGCTATCCGGGACCTGACGGGACCGACCACCCTGCCCCGCACACCTTCGCGACGAAGAAGGAGGCGGACCGGTGGCTCACTCTCAAGGAAGCGGAGATCAACCGTGACGGCTGGTGGGATCCGAACGCGGGTGATGACCTCTTCGGCGAGTACGCGGCTGAGTGGGTGGCCGACCGCGAACTCACCCCGAAGAGTCGGCGGACCTACGAGGACCTTCTTCGCCTCCACCTGAACCCCACGTTCGGCAACATGAGGCTGAAGGACATCCAAGAGGCCGACATCCGGAAGTGGCGGGCGGCCAAGCGTCGTAAGGCCCGGGGCAGGTCGCAGATCCCCAAGGCGTACCGGCTCATGCGGGCCGTCCTCAACACCGCCGTCAAGGACAAGCTGATCCGGGAGAACCCCTGTCAGATCGACGGAGCGGGCCAGGAGGAGAGCGAAGAGCGGCCGGTGTTGTCCGTCGCCGAGGTGTTCAAGCTGGCTGATGCCATCAACCCCCGCTACCGGGCTCTGGTTCTGCTGGCGACGTTCGGCAGTCTGCGGTGGGGCGAGCTGGCCGGGCTCCGGCGCCGTCACCTCGACCTGGACAAGCGGACCGTGACCGTGCGGGAGACCGTCTACGACATCGGCGCCCTGGAGAAGGGCAAGCCCAAGTCCAAGGCCGGTGCCCGTACCGTGCGACTTCCCTCGCTCATCGTCGCCGACCTGCGGCATCACCTGGAGACCTACGCCGCTCCGGGGTCGAACGGGTTCGTGTTCGTCGGGGTCAAGGGCAACCAGCTACGGCGGAGCAACTTCACGAAGTACTGGGCGGACGCCTGTGACGGGGTCGGCCTGGAGGGCGTTCACCTCCATGACCTGAGGCACACGGGGAACACCTTCGCGGCTGAGGCCGGGGCGTCCCTCCGAGAACTCATGAACCGGATGGGTCACTCCAGTGCCCGGGCGGCGATGATCTACCTCCACGCGCGTGACGAACGTGCTCAGGAGTTGGCGGACCGCTTGGGGGAGAGGGCGGCCGAGGAGCTGCGCAAGTCCCGGGAGGACGGGGACGATGACCCGCCGTTGGCGGGCGCTCCGATCTGAGGATCGGGCACGTAACGGGCACGCGGCCCGTATGACCCTCTAGAAACACGTTAGGCCAGGTGTTCGGTTTTCGCCGATCTACCTGGCCGTTTGTGTGTCTGGAGCGGATGACGGGAATCGAACCCGCGTTATCAGCTTGGGAAGCTGAAGTTCTACCATTGAACTACATCCGCGTGGTCTCGCCTGATGCGGCGGCCAACGCTGATCATCCTAGCCCAACTCTGGACCTGGTGGGCAAGTCGGCGGTTCGGGAAGAGGCCGATGGGCTGCTCGTCCACGAGGTAGGTTCGGGAACGTGTTGCTCTCCGACCGTGACCTCAACAAGCAGATCGACGCCGGGCGCGTCCGGATCGACCCCTTCGACCCCTCTTTGATCCAGCCGTCGAGTATCGACGTGCGTCTCGACCGGTTCTTCCGGGTCTTCGAGAATCACAAGTATCCGCACATCGACCCCTCGGTGGAACAGCCGGATCTGACCCGGTTGGTGGAGACAGACGGGAACGAGGCCTTCATCCTGCACCCGGGCGAGTTCGTGTTGGCCTCCACCTACGAGATGGTGACCCTGCCGGACGACATCGCCTCACGGCTGGAGGGAAAGAGTTCCCTGGGCCGCCTGGGATTGCTCACACACTCGACCGCCGGATTCATCGATCCCGGCTTCTCCGGGCACGTCACCCTGGAGCTGTCCAACGTGGCGACCCTGCCGATCAAGCTGTACCCGGGCATGAAGATCGGGCAGCTGTGCATGTTCCAGCTGACCTCGCCGGCCGAACGCCCCTATGGTTCCGCGGCCTACGGATCCCGATACCAGGGTCAGCGCGGTCCCACCCCGTCACGCTCGCATCAGAACTTCGTTCGGACCCGGATCGTCGGTACGGAAGGCTGATCCTGGAAGTCGGAGGGTCCTTACAGTACGATCATGAGTTGACACGTAACGTCGTCTTGTGCGCCTGTCACGCAATTGTGACCGATCTCTCCCTGGTATAGACGGTGGTATAGATCACATCTGGGCGCTTTCGGGGCTCGACACCCCGCTTCGCAAGTCGACGGACGGCTTTTATGTCGGTTAAACATGTTATTTGCTGGTGACATGCCGCCTGACCTGTGCGTTCATACCTCGGTAAGGTGGCGCCCCGACGTGAACCAGGTGGTGGTTCGGCCCGTTAGCGGGCGCACACGGGGGCTTTGCGTGGACTGACCACCTGCGGAAACCGCGGGCCGGCGGTGGGGTTCGTGCCTCGACTCGCCTTCGCGGCAGGGAACAGCCCCCATGAGGAGACCGTGTCAGCAGTACGCGCAGACCACTTGTACAAGGTGTTCGGTAGACAGTCACAGGCCGCCGTGGAACGGCTCCCCC
>NZ_ANBD01000059.1 GCF_000341005.1 Nocardiopsis alkaliphila YIM 80379
GACCGCCGCCGTCATCGACGTCTCCTTCGAGGTCCAACCGGGCGAGATCTTCGTCGTCATGGGTCTGTCCGGGTCGGGTAAGTCGACCCTGATCCGGATGCTCAACGGACTCCTGGAGCCCACCGCCGGTTCGGTCGAGGTCGACGGCGTGAACATCACCGCCCTCAACAAGAAGGACCTGCTCAAGCTGCGGGGCGAGAAGATCAGCATGGTCTTCCAACACTTCGCCCTGCTTCCGCACCGGACGGTGCTGGAGAACGCTGCCTACGGCCTGGAGTTGCGCGGCATGCCGCGCGCCGAGCGCTTCGAGAAGGCCAAGAAGACCCTCGCCCTCGTCGGACTCGACGGATGGGAGGACAAGCTCCCGCAACAGCTCTCCGGTGGTATGCAGCAGCGCGTGGGCCTGGCCCGAGCCCTGGCCGCCGACACCGACATCATCCTCATGGACGAGGCCTTCAGCGCGCTGGACCCGCTGATCCGCCGCGACATGCAAACGCAGCTCATCGAACTCCAGGCGAGCCTGGGCAAGACGATCATCTTCATCACGCACGACCTCAACGAGGCCATGCGTCTGGGAGACCGGATCTGCGTGCTCCGCGACGGCCGTGTCGCCCAGATCGGTGAGGCCGCCCAGATCCTGGACTCTCCGGCCAACGACTACGTGGAGCGTTTCATCGAGGACGTCGACCGGTCCCGAGTGCTGACCGCGTCCGCCGTGATCGACACCTCCGTGGCCAGGGACGACTCCGCTCCGCGGGTCGACGCCGACACCCTGGTCGCCGATCTGTACCCGAACGTGTCCGCCGCGGATCGCCTTCAGGTGGTCTCCGCTCGGGGTGAGGTGCTCGGCATGGTGACCCGGGAGTCGGTTCTGGCGTCCCTCGGTACCGCTACGAACGGGGAGAAGAACAAGTGACACCAGTCGACTTCCCGCCCGTGCTGCCCATCGGGGCGGGCTTCGAGGCGCTCAACGCCTGGCTCAAGGCCAACTTCGGTCTGTTCTTCGACCTGACCGGTGACTTCATCCGTTGGGCGGTCGCCGCCCTGTCCGGCTTCTTCATCGATCCGGCGGCCGGGCAGCTCGCCTTCATCGCCGCGGTGATCATCGCGGCGCCACTGGTGCGTCGACGCCGTATGCCGTTGCTGGGCATCGTCATCGGCGTCTCATCGCTGTACGTCCTTCAGGAGCTCTTCGGCTTCGTCACGGCCATCATCAACAGTGTTCCTTGGCTGTTCCTATGGGCGATGAGGCTGTTCGACACGGTCGTGGAACCCTACTTCGTGGTCTCCCTCGTGTTCCTGATCGCGGTCACCACGCTGGGACTCGTGGAGGGCCGAACCCGGGTCCGTGCCGGGACCGTCGCCGGTGGCTGGCTGGCCCTGGTGTTGCTCGGTTGGTGGGTGCTGCCGCTGGTGGTCACCGACCCGATGGCGCTGCTGATGATCCTGCTGCTGAGCCTGCTCGCGCTCTCCGTGGCCGGATGGCGCATGGGTCTGTTCGCGCTGATCTCCCTGACCATCGTGGCTTCCGTCGGTCAGTGGTCCAACGCCATGGACACGCTGGGGCTGGTCCTGGTGGCCAGCCTCATCGCCGTGGTCATCGCGATCCCCATCGGCATCCTGGCCGCCTACAACGACCTGGTCAGCAAGATCGTCAAGCCGGTCCTGGACCTGATGCAGACCCTTCCGGCGTTCGTCTACCTGATTCCCGCTATCTTCTTCTTCTCCATCGGTGCGGTCCCCGGTGTGGTCGCGACCATCGTGTTCGCGATGCCGCCCGGTGTCCGCCTGACCGAGCTCGGTATCCGAGGTATCGACAAGGAGTTGGTGGAGGCGGGCGAGGCCTTCGGTGCCCCCCGACGAAAGATCCTCACCGGTATCCAGCTGCCGTTGGCCCTGCCGACGATCATGGCCGGGGTCAACCAGGTCATCATGCTGGGCCTGTCCATGGTCGTCATCGCGGGCATGGTCGGTGCCGGTGGCCTGGGCAGCCAGGTCTACCAGGGCATCACCCGCAACGACGGCGCGCTCGGTTTCGAGGCGGGCATCGCCGTGGTCATCCTGGCGATCTTCCTGGACCGCCTCACCGCGGCCGTCACCAAGAACAGCCCGCAGGCCCGCGTCGGCAACGCCTGACGTCAGGGTCGGTCTCACTGAAGCAGTAGGGAAGGAAGTTCCACGATGTACAGCCGCAAGCGTATGACGGGTCTGGCCGCCGCCGGGATGAGCGGAGTCCTCTTGCTGACCGCCTGTGGAGGCGACGGCGAAGACCTGACCGGCGGTTCCGACGGTGCGGGCGAGGACGCCCAAGAGGTCAACATCGCGTTGATCGCCTGGGAGGAGGCCATCGCCACCACCGCCATGTGGGAGGTCATCCTGGAGGAGAAGGGCTACGACGTCACCGTCACCGACGTGGACGTGGCCCCGATGTACCAGGGTGCCGCCAATGGCGACGTGGACCTGTTCCTGGACACCTGGTTGCCGGTCACCCACGCCGACTACTGGGAGGAGTACGGGGAGCAGCTGGAGGACCTGGGCTCCTGGTACGACAACGCGGTGCTGACCATCACCGTCCCCGAGTACATGGAGGACGTGAACAGCATCGCGGACCTGGAGGAGCACGCCGACGAGCTGGACAGCACCATCGTCGGTATCGACCCGGGCGCCGGTCTGACCCGTGTCACCAAGGAAGAGGCCATGCCGGCCTACGGTCTGGACGACTGGGAGCTGGTGGAGTCCTCCACCGCGGCCATGCTCGCCGAGCTCGACTCCGCGATCGCGGAGGAGGAGCCCATCGTCGTCACGCTGTGGCGTCCGCACCCGGCCTACGCCAAGCACGACCTGAAGGACCTCGAAGACCCCGAGGGCGCGATGGGTGACGCCGAGACCATCCACGCGGTCGGTCGTGAGGGCTTCACCGAGGACTACCCCGAACTGGCCGGCTGGATCGAGGGCTGGAGCATGACCGATGACGAGCTCGCCACCTTGGAGGAGCTCACCCTCGAGGAGTACGCGGACGACGCCCAGGAGGGTGCCCGCGTCTGGCTCTCGCAGAACCCCGAGTTCTTGGAGCGCACCCTGGGCGAGGACGCCGAGGGCCTGGAGTTCTAAGCCACTCGCGCACCGTCTCGGCTCCCGGACGAACACGAGAACGAGGGCCGTCCCTGGAAAGGGACGGCCCTCGCCGTATCCGGAAGTGGCGTGGGTCAGGGTGCGTAGTAACCGCCCTGGGCGCCGCCAGGGGTGATCCCGCGGGTCGATTCACGTCTGGGGAGTGCATAGGCGGCGATCAGACCGCCGATGAAGCCGAATAGGTGCGCCTGCCAGGAGACCCCGGGGTGCTGGGGCAGGACTCCCCAGATCATGGTTCCGTAGAAGATGATCACGCAGATCATGATGACGATGTCGACGGTCTTGCGTTCGATGATGCCGCGCAGGACCGTATAGCCGAAGTAGCCGAAGACGAGTCCGCTGGCGCCCACCGTGGGAACACCCGGGACGGAGAACAGCCACACACCCACACCGCTGACCACGGCCACGATCAGGGTGGTGAGCAGGAATCGTCCTTGGCCGCTGAAGGCCACCAGCGACCCCAGGACCAGGAACGGTAGTGAGTTACCGAGCAGGTGGGGAAAGTTGGCGTGCATGAACGGGGCGGTCAGCACCGTCCAGGGGGCACTCGCGTCCCAGGCGCGCAGACCGAACTGCTGGTCTAGCCGCATGCCGGGGAGGGTGTCGATGATCTCGAACACCCACATGGCGGCGAGCATCCCCGCTACGGTCAGGATGGCGGTGATTCTGGACTGCTTCACACCGTTGAGCCTAAGGCAACAGCCCTTGCGGCGGTATGTCCTTCTCGGTGTGTGGGGTGATTCGAGAGGGATGTCCGCCTGATGAGCACCCGCGCCGTGGGTAGGGCCTTGGGTTCAGGAGGCCAGGGAGCGTTTGCGGGGCGGAATGCCGACCATGGCCATGAAGGACTCGATCTCGGCGGGCCGGGTCATCCCGGTCAATGGCAGATAGGTGCGCGAGGTGCGGTGGCCGGCCAGGGAGGGGAAGCGCTTGGCGCGTCCGGAGGCGTCGTACAGGCCCAGGGACCGGATGCGCCCGGGCAGCAGGTGGTAGGAACCGATCTCGGCGAAGGGGACGCGCACGACGTAGGAGCCGCGCTCGTATCGGAATTCCTCGTCGGAGACCTCGAGGACGGGGTTCTTGATCAGGTGTCCGTGGAGGGCACAGACCGCGCCACCGACCACGAGGACCACTCCGAGCGTGACGTCGGTCCAGTGGCCTGGCCCGAGCATTACCGCCGCCAGCCCTAGGAGCATTAAAGCGTAACCGGACCACGACTCAACGTATTTGCGACCTGCGGGGCAGACCAAGCGAACCGATGCGGACACGGCGGAAGCCTCTCTCGCTGGGGGCGGGGCGTCGAGGATGACGGAGATCGTCGAGACGAACCTTATCCGTTCCCTGGGTGCGAGGCCCTGGTTTCGGACATCTCGCCCTCGAGGTTCGGAGCGGGAGAGAGGGCTCTTGGGAAAGGTCTCCGAAACACTGAAGAATGATGGTCGGGTCATCCTATGTCTTGAAGCAGAAACAAAGAGGTAGATAGTCCAGATTTGGGGTGCTTGCCGATTAAAGCGCCCTCTGTCATGGTTCCTCCCCGTGGTCACCTGAGTGCATTTCGTGTTTAAACAATGTTGACTTTTATGGGGGCGGCTCGCGAACGCCGTTTAACCGAAACTCTTTAATTTGTTGTCCGAATACCCGGACTTGACTTGGTCTTTGCCGATCTCTTCGTGGTCTTGGGTGGCGCGGAGTGCCGCGACGTGTCTCGCGGATGGCGAGAAGTTGCATGGTCAGAGGCCGAAGGAATGAGCGCGAACCGGTTGCGGATGGGTCACGAATCCGGCATCGGGGCTATACAGACATCTCGCTAAATGGTCTTCTGAACGACTAATCGCCTAGTTTTCGGCGAGGTGTGCGCCATAAGCGCCACCTCGAGTGAACGGCCCGTATCAGTGATCAAGGGTGTGACTATGTTCAAGCGTCGTAAGTCGCTGGCACTCGCCGCCGCGGCGACGTCAGCGGTCTTGGTGGCCAGTGGCTGTAGTGGTGGAGGAGGTGGAGAGGACGAAGGTGGCAGCAAGGAGGTCACCTGGGTCATCAACAGCCTGCCCGGCGCCTGGCAGGCCACCAGTCTCGCCGGTGGCAGCGTCTACGTCATCCAGATGCTCTCCGGCATCCTCCCCTACACCGGGCAATGGCAGCCGGACGCGACGTACGAGTACAACATGGACGTGCTCGCCGAAGAGCCCACCCTCGTCAACGAGGACCCCGACGAGGGCCCCTTCGAGTGGAGCATCACCCTGGCCGACGACGCCGTCTGGAGTGACGGCGAGCCGATGACGGGTGAGGACCTGCGCGTCACCTGGATGCTCGGCACCAACCCTGAAGAGGGCTACTGCGCCGGTTGCGACCCCCGCGCCTCCACCAGCAACGACAAGGTCGAGAGCGTCGAGGTCGACGGTAAGACCGCCACCTTCCAGCTGAAGGAAGGGCTCGCTGACCCCGAGTGGATGGGCCTGTTCGACGCCCACAGCCAGTCCGGTGGTTTCTATCCGGCGCACCTGGCCGAGGAGAACGGCTGGGACGTCGACAACCCGGACGAGCTGGGCGAGTTCTACGCCTGGCTGCACGCCGAGCGTCCCGAGTGGTCCGGCGGTCCCTTCCAGATCGTCGACGGCGACTTGGAGAACGAGGTCGTCAAGGAGCGCAACCCCAACTGGTGGGGTGAGGAAGCGCCGCTCGACCGGATCACGATGCCCTACAACACCGATGAGGGCACCTTCGTCAACGCCTTCGTCAACGGCGAGATCGACGGGGCCAACCCCGCCGACTACAGCGAGGACGTCATCCTCCAGCTCGAGGACGTCGCGAACGCCGAGGTGACCGTCGCCGAGGGCGCCACCTGGGAACACATCGACATCAACCTGAACAACGAGCAGCTGGCCGACGTCGAGCTGCGTCGCGCCATCTTCACCGCGATCGACCGCGACGACATCGCCAACCGGAACTTCGGTGCCGGCTACCCCGACTACGAACTGAAGAACAACCACGTCTTCGGCGGCGACAGCCCCTACTACGTCGACCACTTCGAGGGCGAGTCCCAGGGCACCGGTGACATCGATGAGGCCACCAGTATCCTCGAGGACGCCGGTTACGAGCTCGACGGCGACACCCTCACCCTCGATGGTGAGGAGATCGGCCCGTTCCGTCTGCGCAGCACCGACTCCACGGTCCGCAACACCTCGGTCCAGCTGATCCAGTCCCAGCTGGCGGAGATCGGTATCACCGCCAACATCGAGATGACCGACGACCTGGGCGGCATGCTCTCCGAGAAGGAGTACGACATCGTCCAGTTCGGCTGGTCGGGTTCGCCGTACTTCACCGGGAACGCGAACCAGTTCTGGCACTCCGAGAGCGGCAGCAACTTCGGTGGCTACTCCAACGACGAGGTCGATGAGCTGGCCGAGAAGGCGATCAACGCCTCCGACCTGGACTCGGCGGCGGAGTTCACCAACGAGGCGATGGAGATCATCGTTCCCGAGGCCTACGTCCTGCCGATCATGGCGGAGCCCAACTACTTCTTCGCCAACAGCGACCGTTTGGTCAACGTCCACGACAACCTGCAGTCCAGCTACCGTGCCACCTACAACATCGGTGAGTGGGACATCGCCGGCTAGTTCGGCGGACAACCCAGGCCCGGTCTCGTGGCACCTCCCCGGGACCGGGCCGGTCCTCGTCCACCCCTGAAGGATCACTCCCATGCTCGTTTACACGGTGCGCCGGATCATAGGTGCGATTCCCGTCCTGATCCTCGCGTCCATCCTCACCTTCGTGATGATCGACGTCTCCGGTGACCCACTCGCCGAAGTCCGGATGGCCCAGCCCCCACCGTCGCCGGAAGTACTACAGCAGGCCGAAGAGCGGCTCTATCTCGACCGATCCATGCCCGAGCGTTATTGGCTCTGGGTGACCGGTATCGGTGGTAACGGCGACATCGGCCTGCTCCAGGGTGAGTTCGGTCCGTCCACCCAAGGGCCCCAGTACGACATCGGTAGCAACATCGCCGAACGTTTGTGGACCACCCTGCGCCTCATCGGAGCGGCGATGGTGTTCGCGCTCGGTCTGGCGATCATCAGTGGTGTCATCAGCGCGTTGCGCCAGTACTCCAAGCTCGACTACACACTCACCTTCGTCGGCTTCCTGGCTTTGGCGATGCCGACCTTCTGGTTCGCCGGAATCATGCAGGCGGCCGGGGTGAAGTTCAACCAACTGGTGGGCGAGCAAGTGTTCGCGACCATCGGGGATGGACGTTTCCGGGCCCAAGGCGAACCGTTGTGGGACCAGTTCCTCAATGCCTTCGCCCATATGGCGCTGCCGACGATCGTGCTCATGCTGATCAGCTTCGCCTCCTGGAGCCGTTACCAACGCACCTCCATGCTCGAGGTGATGAACAGCGACTACGTCCGGCTGGCGCGTGCCAAGGGGCTGCGCAACCATACGGTCATCCGCCGCCACGCCCTCCGTACCGCGCTGATCCCGTTGACCACGGTGGTCGCCATCGGGATCGCGGGCATCATCGACGGTGCGATCCTCACCGAGGTGGTCTTCCAATGGCGCGGCCTGGGTGACTTCTTCATCACCGCGGTGGACAACAACGACTCCTACGCGCTGATGGGATGGCTGCTGCTCAGTGGCGTCGTCGTCATCCTGGCCAACCTCATCGCCGACCTGTTGTACGCCGTGCTCGACCCGAGGATCCGCTATGAGTGAGAACGCCACTCCCGGGAGTGCTCGCCGTGACCCGGCGAAGAAGGTGAAGGACAGCGCCGACCGGACGCAGCTCCAGACGATCATGATCCGGTTCCTGCGGCACCGTCCCGCGATGATCAGTCTGATCGTCCTGGCGTTGATCGCCCTGTTCGCGTTCGTGGGCCCCTTCTTCTGGATGTGGGACCACACGGTCTACCGGGAGATCCCCAGCAACCAGCCTCCGGGCGGTGTCCACCCCCTGGGCACCTCCGCGGCCGGACACGACGTCCTCGGCCAGCTCATGCGCGGAGCCCAGCAGACCCTGAAGGTCGCCTTCACGGTCTCGCTGCTGTCCACGATCGTGGGCTCCATGTGGGGCGCCACGGCCGGCTACTACGGTGGCCGGGTCGACGCCTTCATGATGCGGGTCGTCGACATCTTCCTCATCGTCCCGCTGCTCGTCGCGGCCGCGGCGATCGCGGGCAACACCGGTGCGGGCGCGTCCTGGTACGCGATCGCGTTGATCATCGCGATCTTCTCGTGGGCCACCATCGCCCGTGTGGTTCGCGGGGTCGTCCTGTCCCTACGAGAGCAGGAGTTCGTGGAGGCCGCACGGGCCTCGGGCGCCTCCGCCCCGTGGATCATCATCCGGCACCTGCTGCCCAACGCTGCCGGGCCGATCATCGTCGCCGCGACCCTGCTGGTGGCGATCGCCATCCTCGCGGAGGCGGGCATGTCCTTCCTGGGGCTGGGGATCCAGCTCCCGGACATCTCGCTCGGCCAGATGATCGGTAGCGCACGCACGGCGGTGTCCACACGACCGTGGCTGTTCTACCCGCCGGGTGTGCTGTTGGTGCTGATCTGTTTGACGATCAACTTCATCGGTGACGGCCTCCGGGACGCCCTCGACCCACGACAGACCAGGGTGCGGCGATGACGACTGAGTACATGAACGAAGAACACACCGCCGGGGCCGACCCGGAGGACGTGGTGCTCGAGGTCGATCACCTGAGCGTCACCTTCCCCTCCGACGATGGTCCCCTGCCCGCGGTCCGCGAGGTCTCCTACCGACTGCGTCGGGGTGAGGCCCTGGGCATCGTGGGGGAGTCCGGTTCGGGTAAGTCCGTGACCTCCATGGCCATCATGGGTCTGTTGCCCAAGAACGCTCAGGTGAGGGGTTCGGCCCGCCTGATGGGCCAAGAGATCATCGGGCTCTCCGACAAGGAGATCAGCAAGGTCCGCGGGCAGAAGATCGCCATGATCTTCCAGGACCCGCTGACCTCGCTCAACCCCGTCTACACGATCGGCTACCAGATCGCCGAGGCGGTGCTCGCCCATAAGAAGGTGAGCAAGAAGGCCGCCATGGACCGAGCGCTGGAACTGCTGGAGATCGTGGGGATCCCCTCCCCACAACAGCGACTCAAGCAGTATCCGCACGAGCTGTCCGGGGGTATGCGCCAGCGCGTGGTGATCGCGATCGCGATGGCCAACGAACCCGACGTGATCATCGCCGACGAACCCACCACCGCTCTCGACGTGACGGTCCAGGCACAGGTGCTGGACGCGCTTCAGCGAGCCCGTCGGGAGACCGGCGCCGCCTTGGTGCTGATCACCCACGACCTCGGTGTGGTCGCCGGTCAGGTGGAACGGGTGGGGGTGATGTACGCGGGGCGCATCGTGGAGATGGGACCGGTGGAGGAGGTCTTCTACCGGCCGCGCATGCCCTACGCACTGGGCCTCCTCGGTTCGTTGCCGAGGTTGGACGGTGACCGTTCGGAGCGGCTCACCCCGATCCTCGGTTCCCCGCCCTCCCTGCGGGACCTGCCGGTGGGATGTGGGTTCGCCCCGCGTTGCCCCCTGGCCAGGGAACGCTGCCACGAAGAGGAACCACGGCTCGTGCTCACCAACGGTGACACCGACCGGGCGGCGGCCCAAGAAGGCGACACCACGGTCCACACGGCGGCCTGCCACTTCAGCGACGAGCTGGTCGGGGCCGAGGCGACCGACCTGTTCAGACCCACCGCGGTGGACACCGAGGGGGTCGGGTCCGTGGAGGAGTTGGAGACGGCGGAGTCGTCGGTCGCCGAGGCCCGCGAGGAGTACCGGGAGGAGTCGAAGGCCGTATCGGAGTCGGCCACCGAAGGCTCCACGGAGCCCGAGGTCCTGCTCCGCGCCACCGACCTGGTCAAGCACTTCCCGATCCGTTCCAAGGGGTTGTTGCGCCGCAAGGTCGGTGAGGTGCAGGCCGTTTCGGGGATCTCACTGGACCTGCGGGAGAAGGAGACCCTCGCGCTGGTGGGGGAGTCCGGCTGTGGCAAGTCCACCACGGCGCGTCTGTTGTTGAACCTGATCAAGCTCACCTCGGGCGAGGTGTCGTACATGGGCAGGCCGTTGCAGGGTCTGTCCGACCGGCAGATGCGGCCGCTGCGCAAGGATCTGCAGCTGGTCTTCCAGGACCCCTTCGCCTCCCTGGACCCGCGTATGACGGTCTCGGACATCATCGCCGAACCGATGCGGATCCACGGCAGGGGGAACGGCGACGCGAAGGATCGGGTCAAGGAGCTCCTCGACCTGGTGGGACTCAACCCCGAGCATGGTTCCCGCTACCCGCACGAGTTCTCCGGCGGTCAGCGTCAGCGCATCGGTGTGGCCCGGGCGCTGTCGCTCAACCCGAAGGTGCTGGTCCTGGACGAACCGGTCTCGGCCTTGGACGTGTCCATCCAGGCGGGCGTGATCAACCTGCTGGAGGACCTCCAAGAGGAGTTGGGTCTGTCCTACCTGTTCGTTTCGCACGACCTGTCGGTGGTCAAGCACATCGCGGACCGCGTGGCCGTGATGTACCTCGGCAAGATGGTGGAGACGGCCACGACCGAGCAGCTGTTCAGTGCTCCGGCGCACCCGTACACCCAGGCGCTGATCTCCGCGATTCCGCTACCCGACCCGGTCAAGGAGCGGACCCGGGAACGGATCATCGTCACGGGTGACATCCCCAGCCCGGCGAACCCGCCCTCGGGCTGCCGGTTCCGGACGCGTTGTCCGAAGTTCGCCAACGTGCTTTCGGACGCCCAGCGCACCAAGTGCGTCGAGGAGCCACCGGAACTGATGGATCGAGGCACCGGGCACCGGGACGCCTGCCACTACTCCGAGGTGGTGGAGCTCATCTGAGGCGTCCCCGACGGTCTGACCGTCGGGGTGAGGCGGTGCCGGACCGGCGCCGTGGAGGCATCGCCTTCGCGGCGCCGGTCCGTTCGTGCGTCATGGCATCGGATGACACTCTCCGCGACGACACATGAACGAGAAGTACTCAAGGGTCTGGTGTCGGCGGCGGGGGTCGGTTAGTTTCGACGCTCATCCGATCGGTCTCCTCCGAAGGAGAACTCCTGTGAAAGCCACCCCCCAACGGTCCATGAGGCTTCGAAGACATGGAGGGTGGCTGACCGTCGCCCTCGTCGGCCTCCCCCTGGCCCTGGTGACCCCCCACGCCATGGCCGACACGGTCGACCCGCTGGAACGCGCCGATGGCCTGCGCGCCGACATCGACGCGATCCTGGACGATCCCGCACTGGCGGGGGCGACCTCCGGCGTGGTGGTCACCCACGCCGACACCGGCGAGGTGCTCTACTCGCGCGAGGCCGACACCGGACTGTTGCCCGCGTCCAACATGAAGCCCTTCACGGCCGCGGCCGCGTTGGAGGTCCTGGGCCCCGACCACACCTTTGGCACCGAGGCCGTGGTGGAACGCCGACCGGGCCGAGGCGCGGTCCCCGAGCTGTACCTGGTCGGCGGTGGCGATCCCACCCTGAACGAGGAGGACCTCGACTCCATGGCCGCCGACGTGGCCGCTTCCGGGGTCACCTCGGTGGGCGAGTTGTACGCCGACGACACCTGGTTCGACGAGGCCAGGCTCGTGGATGACTGGTGGCCCCAGGACGAGCCCTATGCCTACTCCGCGCAGATCTCGGCGCTCACGGTGGCCCACGGGGACCGTTACGACACCGGTGTGACCGAGGTGACCGTCACCCCCGGTGACGCGGGCGAGGCCGTGAACGTGGATCCGGGCGCGGCCGAGGGTTACGTGGAGCTCGACAACCGGGCCGTCACCGGACCGGTGGGCGGGGGGAACACTTTGACGGTCGACCGCCCAGAGGGCACCAACACCATCGTGGTGACCGGGACCCTGCCCATCGACGCGGGCCCCTTGGTGGTCCTTCGCACGGTGGACGAGCCCGCCGAGATGGCCGGGCACCTGTTCGCTCGCGCATTGGAGGAACACGGCGTCGAGGTCGAGGGTGGGGTGGCCCGGGGCGCGGTGCCCCAAGAGTGGCACCGGCCGCGCGTGGTCGCCGAGCACACCTCCATGAGCCTGGAGGAGGTCCTCGTCCCGCTGATGAAGTTCAGCAACAACGGTCACTCGGAGATGCTGGTCAAGAGCATCGGACGGCACACCGCGGGCGAGGGTTCGTGGCGGGCCGGTCTCGTTGGGATCGAGGAAGCACTTCGGCGGATGGGGGTGGACACCTCCGACCTGGTCCTCAATGATGGTTCGGGTCTGTCCCGGGGCAACCTGGTCACCGCGAACGCCGTGGTCGACCTGCTCACGCACGCCCAAGACGCCCCCTGGTACCAGGCATGGCACCATTCCCTGCCGGTGGCCGGCGATCGCGATCCGTTCATCGGCGGCACCCTGACCTCACGTATGGGCGGCACGGCCGCCGAGGGGGTCGTCCAGGCCAAGACCGGCACCATGACCGGGGTGAGCGCGCTCTCCGGTTACGTCCAAGGGCCGGATGGTGCGGAGTTGTATTTCAGCGTGGTCAACAACGGCCATTCCGGTGGTGCCCCCACCCACGTTCAGGACGCGCTCGTGGTGCGGCTCGCCGAGTACCTGGGCCACCAGGCGCTGGTGAGCCCTCGACGTGGCGCACCCGCCGTGGGCGGAGAGTTGGAGTGCTCCTGGGAGCTGACCTGCTGACCATCCATGGTCGACCGGTTGAGGGTCCGTCGGGGTTCCGATGGGCCCTCGCCCCTGTTCGGAGAAGTTGTCCACAGGCTGGGGGCGCGGGCTGTCGCCGGAAAGGAGGAGCCGGCACTGTGGTCTTCGACGGGGCCGTCCCCGTCGCCCCTTGTTCCTCCCGGTACACGGTCCTTTCGTGCGCCAGAAGGGTCCTCATGGAACCGTTGACCGTCACCTCGGTGTTGGGCATGATCCTCGGGCAGGTCCTCTCCCTGGTCATGCTGATCCTCGTCCTGCTAGGCCTGGGCAAGCTCGCCAGCCGACTCATGGACGTGCCCTTCAGCCTGCCCCGCCTGGCCTTGGCCGCGCTGCTGGGCGCACCACTGGGTGCGGTGGGCGCGATCCTGGCCTACTACGGCACCTTGGAGGCGCTGTACACCACGGACCCGGCCCAGATGGACCGGCCGGGGTTCATGGCGCTGATGTTGTTCGCGATGGCGGTGGGCTCCATGCTCGCCTTCGTCACCTTGGAACTCCTGCTGCCACGGGGGACCCGGGTTCGACCGGTCGCCATGCTCCGTGAGACCAGTGACCTGTTCGGCCGGCTGGGTCGCTATCGCGCGATCCTGTGGATCCTGGTCCGACACGGTCTGGGTGGCTACGTCATCGGTCGCCGGGAGGGGGTGGGGGACACCTCGGTACAGCGTCGATTGGCCCGGTCCCTGGCCCGGTCCATGGAGGAGGCCGGGGTGGTCTTCGTCAAGCTCGGGCAGGTGTTGGCCACCCGCAGGGACCTGCTACCACCGGTGTTCGTGGAGGAGCTGGGCCGGCTGCACAGCGAGGTCGCCAGGGTCCCCTACGAGCGGATTCGGGACTGCGTGGCCGCCGAGCTGGGGCGGGACGTGGACGAGGTTTTCGCGGAGTTCGATCCCGCGCCCTTGGCCGCGGCCTCCATCGCCCAGGCGCACCCTGCCCGCCTCCTCAGCGGTGAGGAGGTGGTGGTCAAGGTCCAAAGACCCGGGATCGGGCCGGTGGTCCGACGCGACCTCGACATCCTTCGCAGACTCGCCCGCCGCCTGGAGGAGCACACCGACTGGGGGCCGGCGATCGGGGTGCGCGACCTCGCCGACGGTTTCGCCGAGGCCCTGCTGGAGGAGTTGGACTTCGAGACGGAGGCGGCCAACATCGCCGCCGTCGCGGAGGCCACCGCCGACTCCTCGGTGCGCATCCCCCAGGTGTACGAGGCCTACACCAGCCGTCGGGTGTTGGTGATGGAACGCCTGCACGGAAGACAGATCGATGACGCGGACCTGTCAGAGGAGTACGGGAAGGAGGTGGCGGGGGTCCTGCTGGACTGCCTGATGGAACAGGTGCTCTCCAGCGGGATCTTCCACGCGGACCCACATCCGGGCAACATCCTCCTGCTCGACGACGGTGGGGTGGGGCTGCTCGACTACGGGTCGGTGGGACGTCTGGACGGCCGGACCCGAGAGGCCCTGCAATTGATGCTGTTGGCCATCGATCGAAGCGATGGGGCCCTGTTCACCGACACCCTCTTGGACGTGGTGGACGACCCGGGTGAGATCGACGTCGAACGGCTGCGCCGCTCGCTCGGCCAGTTCATGGCGCGGCACCTGCACGGCGGCGCCACGGCCAGCATGCGTATGTTCACCGAACTGTTGATGCTGGTCACTCGCTTCGGATTGGTCCTGCCCGCCGAACTGGCCGCGGTGTTTCGGGCGCTGGCCACGCTGGAGGGCACCCTGGTGTTTCTGGCACCGGGTTTCGACACCGTCTCCGAGGCCAAGCGGTACGCCGGAGCGCGACTGTCGGCGCAGTTGGACACCGGCAACCTACGGGAGGTGGCCGTAGGGGAACTGTTGGCCCTGATGCCCACCCTGCGTCGGTTGCCGCGTCGTTTGGATCGGATCACCGATCAGTTGCACAGGGGGCGGTTCACCGTCCAAGCACGGTTGTTCGCCCACCCAGAGGATCGAAGACTCCTGCGGTCGGTGATGCGTCGAGCCGTGATGACGGTGCTGGCAGTGGTCACCGGTTTCATGTCGGTGGGGTTGTTCCACGTGACCGAACAACGCGATGTGGCCTGGCAGGAGTTGGCCACGCACACCCAGGCGCTCAACCTCTTGGCCTGGTTCCTTCTGGCCACGACGGCGATGTTCGTTCTACGGCTGCTGGTGGACATGGTCCGGGACGGTTCGGAGAATCGGCGAAGCTGACCCGGTCAGTCGGTCCCGCCTTCGCGATCGATCAGGCGGCGCAGGGCTTGGTAAACCTCTTCGGCGGAAGGTGGTGGATCCAGGACACAGCAGCGCAGGAAGTAACCGTCCGAGGCCGCGATCACCCCGGCACGGGCCGCCGGATCGGGCAGGTAGGGGGTGAGGAAGGCGTCCACGGCGTCGTTCCAGCGCATGACCTGTTCCCGCAGGGTGGGGCGGCGGGCCGCGATGAGGAACAGCTCCATTTCGGCCAGGGCATGGGCACGGTCGTGATCGACGCCCTCCGCGATGAGAGCGGCGAATCCGCGCAGTGCCACATCGGGGTCGCGTGGAAGGTTCTCCACCACCCAGACGTAGGCGTCGTTGACCTGGGTGAGTGTGGCCACCAAGAGATCATCGATGGTGGCGTAGTAATAGGTGACGGTACTGGGAGGAACCTTGGCCTGGGCGGCCACCCGACGCTGGGTGACCGCGGCTACACCATCCCTGGCGATGACGGCCATGGTGGCCTCCAACAGCAGCCGGCGCCGCTGTCGGCCCTTGCGCCGGCGTCCGTCGCTGATGTACTCAGGATCCTCTGCGGAGTGGGTGATGCTCATGGCGGCCCATCCTTCCCCACGGCAGGGAGGTGGGAGGGAGCACGGTCGTCCTGCGTATGCGGGTTCAGTGTCGACCACCCATCTCCAGTGCCATGACACCGGCGATGACCAGGGCGATACCGCCGACCTGTACCCAGGTCAAGGACTCTCCCAGAAAGAGCGCCCCGATGATGGCCACCAGGGCGACCCCGATGGCGGCCCAGGTTCCATAGGCGACTCCGAGCGCCATCCCTTGGGCCAAGGCCTGGGAGAGCGCGTAGAAAGCACCGGAGTAGCCGACGACCACGGCGATCGAGGGGATGAGGCGGGTGAACCCCTCGGAGAACTTGAGCGAGGTGGTGGCGAACACCTCCAAGGCGATCGCACCGGCCAACCACAACCACGGCATGGCACCGCTCCTTCGGGTCTTCCCAGGACTCTTGAGAGAAAACTGGTCATGTGGACAACTTTGTGCTCGCAGGCCCCCTCTGAGCGTGGGTGGAGCGGAGAAACCTGTGCGGGCGAACAATATTTTATGCGAGGTAGCGAAGCGGAGCAAAGAGGCGGGTTTCGGGCTACGCGAAACTCCGCCCCCGGTAAGCCACTTGCATACCTCCTCGGTGTATTCTCGGCAGGTCCGGACGAAGGTGACTGAAGAGTCGAAGAGAGTCCCGTCCGATAACCGCCCCATACCGATATGCGAGAGTTGAGAACCTTTTTCGGGGTGAGGGCGTCCAACACGGGGTGTAGTCCGGTTCGAGAGTTCAGCTATGGAGGTCCAGACGTGAGGGGCATGACCCAGTCGGCGGTGACGCGCCGGTTCGGTATCGGACTTGTGGGGCTGGCGCTCGTCGCGACCGCCTGTACCTCCGGTGACGCCGAGACCCAGAGCAACTCCGATACCGCCGTAGACGCGGAGCCGGCCGAGCTCAGCATCACTCCTGAAGACGGCGTCGAGGAGATCGCGCCGAACACCCCCATCCGGGTCAACGCCGAGAACGGGACCATCACCGACGTTCAGGTCGACCAGATCGTGGTCAGTGAGGCCGCCGTCGAGGGTGAAGTCGCCGATGACGCCGCCCTGTACGAGATGACCGGCACACTCAACGAGGACGGCAGTGAGTGGGTCAGCGACTGGAACCTGCGCCCCGGAGCGGAGATCGCGGTCACCGCGACCGCCACGAACGAGGCCGGCGAGGAGACCGAACTCACCACCGAGTTCACCACCCACGAAGCGGTGCCCGGACAGCGACTGGAGTTGGCCTCCAACTTCCCCACCTCGGGTGAGACCGTCGGCGTCGGCATGCCCATCGTGATCAACTTCGACCTGCCGGTCACCAACAAGGCCCAGGTCGAGAACTCCATGAACGTGGTGGCCGAAGAGGAGACCGTCGGCGCTTGGAACTGGGTCAGCGACCAGATGGCCGTCTTCCGGCCCGAGGAGTACTGGGAGCCCTACCAGAACGTCACCGTCGACCTGAACCTGGCGGGGGTCGAGTCCTCCGAGGGTGTCTTTGGGGTACGCAACCACCAGATCGACTTCGAGATCGGCCGCGAGCTCATCGCGACCATGCACGTGCCCGACCACGAGATGGTCATCGAGGTCGACGGTGAGCACGAGCGCACCATCGAGGTGAGCAACGGTGCGGCCAACCGCCGTTTCGACACCACGACCAGCGGCGTACACGTGCTCATGGAGCGCTACGAGACCATCACCATGGACTCCAGCACCGTGGGTATCCCCGAGGACTCCCCGGGTTCCTACCGGGTCGACGTGCAGTACGCGGTCCGCACCTCCAACAGTGGTGAGTTCGTGCACGAGATGTCCAGCAACGGCGCCATCGGTTCGGCCAACACCTCCAACGGTTGCACCAACCTGCGTATGGACGACGCCGTGTGGTTCTACCAGAACACCCTGATGGGCGACATCCTCGACACCACCGGCACCGACCGCGAATTCGAGTGGAACAACGGCTGGGGATACTGGCAGAAGTCCTGGGACGAGTGGCTCGAGGGCAGTGCGGCCGGCGAGGCGCAAAAGACCACGGACGGGACCCCGGGCCCCGTCCACGGACAGGACCTGTAGTCGATCGAAGACGCCGCCGGCTCGTGAGCGCCGGTGAGAGCGCATCGGGGCGTCACGGTGTGGACCACCGTGACGCCCTTTTCCGTTGTCGTCCTGCGCACCGGCTCTCCTCAGCCCTGGTCACCGATCGCGCGCAGCCGGGTCACCAGGGCGTCCGTCACCAGCTCGGTCACCGTGGCCATGTCCACTGAATCCGGATCCAGGAGCCACTGCACCTGGAGGCCGTCCATGGTCGCCAGGATGGCGGCGGCGGCGGAACGCGCCGGGGTGTGGCCTCCGGGTCCGGGTGTGCTCGCCATGTCCCGATACCGCGGGCCGATACGGTCGAGGACGGCCTCTTCCACTTCTTGGCGCAGCACGGCGTACCGCTCACGGAACCATGCCCGCGCCGGATGGTCCGCTGTGGCGCTCTCGGCGGACAGCACCGCGTACAGCCGAGTGGTTCCAGGGCGCTCGCTGTTACGCGCGGCGGTGGTGACCAGGTGCTCCAGCATCTGGTCGCCCTTGGGCGCGGGGTCGTCGGTGTCGCGCAGTTCCAGTACGGCGGTGAGGAGTTCGGTCTTGGAACCGAAGTGGTGCAGGACCCCGGCGGGGGTGATGTCGAGGGTCGCCGCGATGTCGGCCAGCGAGGTGTTGTTGAACCCTCGTGCGGCGAACACGTCGGCCGCGGTGCGCAGGATCTGTTCACGACGGTTGACACGTCGACGCGGGGTGGGGGAGGGCGGACGGCCTCCGGAAGAGCGTTGGTCCCTGGGGCCGGTCTCGCTCATCGCGGATCTCTCCACTTCCTCGTGCCTCGGGGCGATGGCCGGGGGTCTATGGGCCCGGGCGAGTCCACGCTATCGATGTTTCGGGCGCGGTTCCCCTTGGGTGGCCGGCCGACGCACGTCTTGTCCGTCGAGGGACTTCGGCTTCGTCAAAGGAGTGAAGAGTCATCGGGTCCTGCCCTGGAAAGGCGTGGTCACCAGGTACGGAGGCCGCCGACGGGGGCGGGGAGCCGCTCCTGGAGCCAGGTCCAGGTTCCGTCGTTCTCGGTGAAGCGTCGCTGGATCCGTTCGATCTGGCTGATCGGGTTGCTGAACACCTCGTGCCAGTCACCGGCGGTGCGTTCCTCCAGGTAGAGGCTGCGCGCGTCGATGCGCATCCTCACCGCCTGGAGGGTGTGACTGGTGCCGTCGCTGAGCTGGATGCGGTAATAGGCCATGGGAATCCCCTGGGACTGGTCCTGGAAGGCGTGCGGACGGTCGCCCCGGGGCCGTGAGTGATCGACGTGTTGGTGCCGGGGCACCGTGCTGTTCACGTGCCGGAACTCTACTCCGGTGGGGCGGGCCTTGAGGGGGGAATGGCGGGACCCGGAATGAAATCGGGGAGAACAGCGGCTCGGAAACGGGCCTGACGGACGAACCGGGCCCGGCGAAGTTCCTCCGGGCCCGGGGGGCTCCGTGGGCTCAGCCGGCGTGTTCGGCGGCGAGTCGGGCGCGAGCCTCCATCAGCGCGAATCCGAGCAGGTTGCGCCCCCGCCAGTATCGGGGGCGCTCGGCGTTCTCGTTCTCGCGGCCGATTCCGATCCCCCATATCCGGTCGCGAGGGCTGGCCTCGACCAGCACACGCTCCTTCGTCTCGAGGAGGAACTCCAGCAGGTCCTCGTTCTGGCCGAACTTGGCGACGTTGCCTTGGACGACGATCTCGAAGCGCTCCCTTGCCCAGGTCGCCTCGTCGAAATCGCGGACCGTGCGTCCGAGTCTTTGGGCCTGGGCGGGATGGTCGACGGCGAGGATCCTCTCGGCCGTCTCGGTGTCCCCGAACAACCGTGCCTTCTCGGCCATCATGAAGTGCTCGGCGGTGCGGTAGGTGAGGCCATCGATGATGAAGTCGGCCGGCCACCATTGGGAGAGGCAGGCCGCCGAGAGGCCTTTCGGTGAGGGTTCATGGCGCCAGAAGTGTATGTACTTGACCCGTCCGTCGATACGGAGCAGATCCTCCACGGTCCTTACGTCTGCAGGGTTGCGTGTGCCCGTCATGATCGGGAGTTTCGCAGAAGGAGGCCGTGGCCGGTAGCCCTTTTCAGCGGTTTCGCGGTCTCTTGGGAAAGGAGTCCACGCACCGAGTCACCTGGACCAGTGTCGGCTCCACGTGCCCGGTCGGCGGGTTCGGGAACGCTGGGAGCGTCGTACGTTACGTCGTAGTAGCGTTGCGGGAAGCCCTGGAAATCCATAGGTGGAGGGGGTGTGGTCCGCTGTGGCGTCAAGGGCGCGAGGAGGATCCTCCCCATGCGCGGAGACGACGAGTACCGCCTCGGGGTGGACCAGACCAGTGGACCGATCGGACGGTCATAGGGTCCATGTGCGAGCGTCGGCCGGCGGTGGAACGCCGGCACGGTTGAGCGCCCAACTATTGCGGGGAGTTCAGGGTTGATGTCCCAACTGCGGTGGCTCGATGACGAGGAACAGCGAACCTGGCGTACCTTCCTCATGGCCGTCCACCTGTTGGATGCGGCCCTGGATCGCCAGCTCAGGCATGACTCCGGCATGCCGCACGCCTATTACCAGATCTTGGTGATGCTCTCCGAGGCTCCGGGGCGGGAGTTGACCATGACCCGGCTGGCGCGGCTCCTGCGCTCGTCGCCGAGTCGCCTTTCCCACGCGGCCGCACGGTTGGAGGCGGAGGGGATGATCCGGCGATTCAAGCGGCCGGGCGACCGGCGCACAACCCTCGTCGAGATCACCGATCAGGGGATGAAGACCCTGCGGGAGGCGGCCGCCGGTCATGTTCGGGAGGTGCGGCGACTGGTGTTCGACGTCCTCACCCGCGAACAGGTGGAGCAATTGCACGGTATTTCCGAGTCGATGTTGGGCGCACTCGATCCTCAGGGTGAAGAACCTCGGTACGTGGACCCCGAAGGTACGGGCAACCAGAGTTGAGCCGGATTCTGTTATCCGTTCTGAGCAGGCTGTTCTCTCGGTCTCCATAAATCATGCGAAAACACTCTATGTATGCGGATGGATGCGTATTACCATCTTGTTTCCTGGCGAAAGGTTGTGATCTCAAATGTTGAGAACAGGGCTCCGATCACCTCCTGCGCCGGGGCACCCGCTCATAGAACAGGAACCCCTCATGACCGAACCCTTGTCCAAGCTCAGGATCAGTGATGTGACCGCCCTGCTGGCCAGAGTCGTCGTCGGGACCGTCTTCATCGCCCACGGGCTCCCCAAGGCCGCCGACCTCCAAGGAACCACCGCGGGCTTCGAGGCCCTGGGCGTCCCCTTCCCGCAACTCGGCGCCCTGCTGGCCGTGGGGATCGAGGTGGGCGCGGGTATCGCGCTCATCGTCGGTTTCGCTTTGCCCGCCGCCGGTGTGCTGCTCGCCCTCATGATGGGCGGCGCCTACTTCTTCGCCCACGTCGGTGACCCGCTGGTCGGTGGCTTCGAGCTGCTCCTCATCCTGGGGGTGAGCGCCTTGGCCCTCGGCTTCTCCGGCGGGCGTTACTCCGTCGACAGCGTGATGCCCTGGAGTCGCGATCACTCGGAGAAGAAGGCACCGACGCCCGCCGCCTGAACCCCGTCTGGGCCCGGCTGTCCACCACCGTCGCTGGACGGCCGTTTTGTTTTTCCTGACGCACGGGAGTTCTTGGTGATTCATGGGATCATCGGTGCTGTCGGCCCCGAACTTTGATCGACATTCATCACATGGTTCCCTCTCTCCCTTGTCTTCCAAAAATAGGTTATGTGACCTTTCGGGCGAAGGGGGTCGGCGGAATACGAGCGAGACCACCGATCTCGACTTCAGGGGGAGTGTTCCGTGTTCTCCGATGGCATCATTTCTTAGGGGTTCAGGATTCACACGCTTCACGTGGGACTCAAGTCAGAATTTCATCCATGGTCACACGAGGGTGGCGCGGTGGCCTGGGACGATGCCACTCCCCAACGATGGTCGCGTGGGACGAGGGCGGGCGCCGCGGATTCTGCCTACTATGTCTAGCCATGCGCATTCTCGTGGTCGAGGACGATGACCGGGTCGCACGCGGGCTGGTGACCGCGTTGCGCGCGGCCTCCTTCGACGTCCACCGCGTGGCCACCGCCGAACGGGCCCTCTCCGCGCGTCCCGCGGACGTGGTCCTGCTGGACCTGGGGTTGCCCGACGCCGATGGGATCGACCTACTACGTGAACTCCGCCGGCGACCGCAGACCGCGATCATCGCGGTGACCGCCAAAGGTGAGGAACGTGACCGGGTACGGGGTCTGCGTGCCGGAGCCGACGACTACGTGGTCAAACCCTTCGGGGTGGCCGAACTCCTGGCCCGGATCGAGGCCGTGCTGCGAAGGACCAGGTCGGCGCGGGCCGAACCCGACTCCGAACCGCCGTTGCGGGTGGGCGAGCTGGTCATCGACGTCGCCTCTCGGGACGCCCGGCTCGGGGACGAACCACTGCGGTTGACCCGTAAGGAGTTCGACCTGCTCCGGCTGTTGGTCTCTCGTTCCCCAGGGGTGGTGAGCCGCGACCAGATCCTCGATCAGGTGTGGGGAACGGTCTGGGAGGCGTCCTCACGCACCTTGGACACCCACGTCGCCTCGCTGCGAAGCAAGGTCGGCGACGCCGTGCGCATTCGTACGGTGCGTGGTGTCGGCTACGTGCTCGACGGGGCCTGAGCGGTGCTCCGGCGTCTGCTGACCATTCTGCTGCCGGCGGCCTTCGTGCTGGTGGGGGCGGTGTTCGCCCCCTTGGCCGGGATCATCGCCCACCAACAGACCCAGGAGGTCTACGTCGACCGGTTGGGCGACGCCGGCCGGTTCGCCGCGTTGGCGAGAACGGCCCTGGAGAGCGGGAGGGGCAACGCCCTGAAACAGGAGATGGCCCGATACGAGCAGCTCTACGGGATCCCGGCGGTGGTGGTCGCCCCGGACGGCCGGGTCGTCTCCGGCTCGGGGAAGCCGTCTCGAATGCGGTCCTTGGTCGCGGAGATCGGTTTGGACTCGGGGATCACCACCGCCCTGGCCGGGGAACGTCCCGAGCCGCCGACCACGGTATGGCCGTGGAACTCCGACCCCTTGGTGATCGCCGAACCGATCGGTCGGGACAGCGAGGTCACCGGCGCGGTGGTGTTGGTGGCCCCCACCGATCGGTTGGCCAGGGAGACCTTGACCGTGTGGGGCTGGATGGCCTTGTTCAGTCTGTTTCCGTTGGGACTCCTGGTGGCGGCGACGATGCCATTGTCGCGATGGGTGCTTCGTCCGGTCCGACGGCTGGACGAGGCCACCACCGCGGTCACCTCCGGTGATTTGGACGTTCGGGTGGACGCGGAGGAGGGGCCACCGGAATTGCGTCGACTCACGGAGTCCTTCAACACGATGGTGGACGTGGTGCGCCGTGCCCTGGACCGGCAGCGCTCCTTCGTGTCGGAGGCCTCCCACCAGTTGCGCAACCCCCTGGCGAGCCTGCGGTTGGCGGTGGAGAACCTGGCGCCGTACCTGAGGGGAGAGGAGGCCCGTGAGGCGCACGCGGTGGCCATCGACGAGGCGATGATGATGCACCGAATGCTGAACTCGCTGCTGGCCGCCACCCGCCTGGAGAGTGTCACGGGGACCGAGCCGGTGGAGATCACGGGGCTGGTACGGACGAGGGTGGCCCGGTGGCGCGCCCTGGGGGAGTCTCGGAGGATCGAAGTGACCACGGATCTGCCCGAGAGCGTGTGGGCGCACGCGCCGGCCGGTGGTCTGGGCAGCATCCTGGATGAGTTGGTCGGCAACGCCCTGCGTCTGTCCGGTGGGACCCGGGTCGAGGTCCGTGCCGAAGGTGGCGCGCAGGTGCGAGTCGGTGTGCTCGACAACGGGACGGGGTTGTCCGAGGAGGAGCGTGGGCTCGCCCTGGATCGGTTCTGGCGTTCACCCGGACACCAGAACATCCAGGGCACCGGGCTTGGGCTGGCGATCGTCGCGGACCTGGTCCGAGAGGCGGGCGGAGGACTCACTCTCGGGGAGGGTCTGGCCGATGAGGGGCGCCGTGGGTTCGGGGTGGTCATCACCCTGCCTTCGGCCCGAGCCCCTCTTCCGCGATGATCTTGCTCCCAGCGCATATATTAGCGTTAACATGGGCGCTGAGGGCAAGATCATCGCTGTAGTCCTTCACCTTTGCCCTCGGTGGGGCCGCTTTCCCGCCCTTGGGGTGGCCCTCACCGGGGGTAGGACGGGCGGTCTTGTCGGCTCATGTTCAAGGCCGCCTCCAAGGGGGGGCGTCCTGGGCTCGAGGGTTGTCCCGATACTCACCATGGTGAACCAGTTGATCTTGCTTCTGGTCGTCAGGGAAGCGCTTCCCTGACGACCAG
>NZ_ANBD01000060.1 GCF_000341005.1 Nocardiopsis alkaliphila YIM 80379
TAAGGGAGGGCGGGGGTGGGGTGGGCCTGCTCCCGCGCCGGACCGGGCGCCCTGATCTGACCTGCCCTGTTGGGCCGGGGCCGGCCACGGCGGGGACGCGCCCGGCCACCATCCTCACCGGGTCCGGGCCTGTCGTTGCTCTGCCGACGCCCACGGGGACGCGCCCACCGATTCCCGCCAGGCCGGTGGGTAGGTATCCGGCCGCCCAGCGGCCGGACGGGCCCGAAGGGACCGGGCCAAGCCCCGGGCCCGAGGCCTCAGGCCCCCCGCCCCCACCACCAGAGCACCCACAAGCGGACACCTCCCCGAAAACCGCGAAAGTCGAGGGCGTCGAAAAGGCGTCGCGAGCAAGGTCAACGCAGGTGGAGATGGGGTCAGGGCTTGTTCTCCCGGTACCACTCTTGGGCTCCGGGGTGCAGGGGCACGACACCGGTGGAGATACCGGTGCGCACGTTGATCTGGGCCGCCTCGGGGCGTTGTTCGGCGAGTCGGGCGGCGCCCGTGTACACCGTCTCGGTGACCTGCCGAACGAATTCCTCGGGCAGATCCTTGCGGCACAGCAGGAGGTTGGGGACGGACATGGTGGGGCAGGCGGGGACCCCGGCGTAGGTGGTGGCCGGGATGGTCGCCGGGAAATAGGCCTCCGGATACGCGCTGACCATCGCATCGGCGGTGTCGGACAGGTCGACCAACCTCAACGGACGTTCCTCCGCCAGGTCGGCGATGGCGGGGGTGGGGATCCCGGTCAGTGAGAACATCGCGTCGATGTCCCCCGACGCCAGAGCCGCCGCGGAGTCGGCCTGGTCGAGTCGGACCTCCTGGGGGCGCACAGCGGTGACGTCGATGATCTGCTCGGCGGTGAACTCGGTACCGGAGTTGACCTCGCCCAGGGACACCGGTAGCCCCTCGACGTCGGCGAGCCGCC
>NZ_ANBD01000061.1 GCF_000341005.1 Nocardiopsis alkaliphila YIM 80379
CGAAACTGTCGTAGAGCCGCCCCACCGAGCTGATCGTCGATTCTTCGGACGTGACGTCCGTGGCCAGGATCGAGTCGAGGTTGGCCAGCCCTAGGTCGGCGTCCCCGGACGCCAACAGGAGCAGGTTGTCGTGGGAGGCACCGGTCTCCACCGTGATCACCTCCTGGTTCGCGAAGTGCTCGTCCAGAAGTCGGGCGATCGCCCCGCCGATCTCTCGGTAGACGGCCCCTGGAGGGCCGGTGGCGACCACGATCCGCGCGAGTTCGGGGGCGGGGTCACGTGTGCAGCCGGTCATGGCCCCGAGGAGGGCACCGGTTCCTCCCAAGAGGACGGCTCGTCTGGTGGGTCCCGGCGCTCGCATACCCGCAGCCTAGATGTACTGCCCTGAGAGGTTGGGAACACGGGAGGCGGGAGGGCCGTCTCGCCTCACCCTGTGTCTCAGCGCACCCACCGAACGTCGCTCAATGTCAGAGGAATCCCAACTATGGGGCAGTGGCGTTGCACACACTCTTTTGGATGCGCACGATGTGGTCGATCAATGGAAAGTCACTCGAAGGAAACCTGGTGGCGGCCGAGCCGCCCGGGCCGGTTTCCGTGTACGGGTGCGGCACTCGGCCCATCAGGAGGAAGTCATGGCGACCCAGCAGGGCGTCGAGAACACCGGTGAATCGCCGATCAAACGAGAGGAGAGATCCTCGGCGGGGCTGACCCGTGGTCGTGTCATCGGACTCGTTCTCGGTCCCTTGCTCGGCCTGGCGGTCTTCCTCTCGATGCCGGAGATGGCGCTTCCGCTCGCCGAGGGCGAGACCGAAGAGGTCATGTCGATCAACGGTGCGGTCGTCGCGGCGATCACCACCTGGATCGCCATCTGGTGGGCGACCGAAGCCATCCCGATTCCGGTCACCTCACTCCTTCCGCTGGTCCTCTTCCCGATCATGGTGGACGGGGCGGCCGTCGGGGACGTGGCCTCCTCCTACGGTTCCGACACGATCTTCCTGTTCATGGGCGGCTTCATGCTCGCTCTGGCCATGCAGAAGTGGAACCTCCACAAACGCATCGCCCTGACGATCGTCTCCAAGGTCGGATCCAACACCGTGGGGTTGGTCGGTGGCTTCATGATCGCCACCGGCTTCATCACCATGTGGGTGTCCAACACCGCCACGGCCGTGATGATGCTCCCGGTCGGCCTCTCCGTCATCGCGTTGATCGCCCAGTTCCGTGGCGGCCGCACGGACGCGAACTTCGCCACCGCGCTCATGCTGGGTATCGCCTACTCCTCCTCCATCGGTTCGGTGGCCACCCTCATCGGCACCCCGCCCAACGTGCTGATGGTCGGTTACCTCGCCACCCAGGACATCCACATCGGTTTCGGGCAGTGGATGATGGCCGGCGTGCCGCTGGCGGTCGTCTTCATGTTCATCGCCTGGTTCGTCCTGACCCGCGTCTTCCGCCCCCAGGTGAACAGGGTCGAGGGCGCACGGGAACTCATCCGTGAAGAGCTCGACAAGATGGGACCCATGTCCCGTGGCGAGAAGCTGGTCCTGGCGGTGTTCGCCTTCGCGGCGCTGTCCTGGATCTTCGTGCCGATGCTCGCCGACATGGGTGCGGTGGCCGACGTCGCCCCGTGGCTGGGCAACGTCAGTGACGCCGGTATCGCGATGACCGTCGCCGTTCTCCTCTTCGTGCTACCGGTGGACCGCAAGACTCCGCTCATGGAGTGGGACACCGCGGTCAAACTCCCCTGGGGCGTCCTGTTGCTCTTCGGTGGTGGCCTGGCGATCTCCGCCCAGTTCACCGACTCGGGGCTGAGCATGTGGGTCGGTAACCAGGTCTCCTTCCTGTCCGGCGTTCCCACCTGGCTGCTGATCCTGGTCGTCGCCGCCGTGGTCCTGTTCCTCACCGAGCTGACCAGTAATACCGCCACGGCCGCGACCTTCCTCCCGATCATGGGCGGTGTGGCGATGGGTATGGAGGTCGACCAGCTGGCCTTGGTCGTTCCGGTGGCCCTGGCCGCCACCATGGCCTTCATGCTTCCGGTGGCCACCCCGCCCAACGCGATCGCGTTCGGTTCGGGTTTCGTCAAGATCGGGGAGATGATCAAGGGCGGCCTCTGGCTGAACTTGATCGCCCTCGTGCTCATCCTGGGCACCATGTACAGCTTGATGACCTGGGCGCTGGGCGTCTCGCTGTAGCCGTTCGTGGCAGGGGGCCGTCCGATGCCGGGCGGCCCCTTTCTCTCGGTCTCGGCTATCGCGCGACCGGTTCGGGGCGGCCTGCGAAGAGGGAGACACCCGCCTGCGCCAGGGCGATGACGCCCACCAGCAGCAGGACCGGTTCCCACGCACCGGTGAAGCGGCCGAGGACGCCCGCCGCCACCGGCCCGATCGCCGCCAGCAGGTAACCCACGCACTGCGCCATTCCGGAGAGCCGCACGGTGCGCTGGTGTCCGCCGCCGCGCAGGGCGATCAGCGCCAGGGCCACCACGATGGCCCCGCCCGTGCTCGCACCGGCCAACAGGATCCACCACAGAGCCCACTCCGGTGCCCAGACCAGCCCCGCCATGGCGACCACCATGCCCATGCTCACCACCAGGCAGGCGGGACGCTGCTCGGCCCGACGTCCCATCAGCGCGGTCACCGCGAGACCGGCGAAGATCCCCGCCACCTGGAACGCGAACAGGTGCCAGCCCGCCATGGCCGGACTGACGCCTCGCGAGGTCTCCACGGTGGGAAGCCAGTTGATGAGGGTGAAGAAGGTGGTGGATTGCAGACCCATGAACAGGGTGACCTGCCAGGCCTTGGCCGAACGCCATACCGAGGATCCGGGTTCGTTCGAGCCTTGGGAAGCCTTCTCCACCGGGTCGGGAGCGGGTACCCGATACATCCGCACCGCCCAGACCGCGAAGGCCAAGGCGGCCAGGGCGGCCCACAGCGCGAGAGCAGGGCGCCAACCGCCGAGGAGTAGTGACAGTGGCACGGCCAGGCCGGCGGCCAGCGCGGCGGAGGTGTTCATCACCGCCGTGTTGATTCCGGTTAGCAGGGGGATGCGAGTGGGTTGATCACGTCGGATGATGGCGGGCACCAGCACGTTGCCCACGGCCAAGGAGGCGCCGATCATCAGGCTGCCGATCCACAGCGCGGAGAGCGGAGGCAGGGAACGGACCACCAGGCCCGCGCACAGTACCGCCATCGCCACCAGCACCAAGCGGTCCACGCCCCAGCGTGCCGCCGGCCCGTGCACCAAGGGGGAGACCACCGCGAAACCCAGCAGCGGCAGCGCTCCCAGCAACCCGAGGGAGGGCTCGGAGAGCCCCGTGGACTCACCGATCCATTCCAGGACCGCGCCGACCGAGGTCAACGCCGGGCGTAGGCAGGTGGCCACGACGAACAGGGAGATGAGGAGCAGGGCGGTCCGCGGAGCGGTGCGGGGCGTGGTGGCGGTGGGCATGGGGCCTCGCTGGGGACATGGGGAGAGGCGTGAGGGGTCCGGAAACCATCGGATGAGCGGATGACGAGCCGTCAGGGCAGGTTAGCGCCTGTACGCCCACACCGGAAGAGGTCCCATGTCCTCCCGGGAGGACAAGGAGGACCCCGCCCCGGAACCGATGTTCCAAGGTCGAGGTCCTCTCGATGTTTCAGACGCGTTCCGGCCACGGTCACCGACGAGGGGTTCGCGGGGAGCCCCGGTACCCATGTGGGCTCTTCACCGGCACAGCGAGGTGTCGAAGGCTCCTGCCCCCTCGGCGCCCGACCACGCGTCGAAGCGAAGCGGAGGCGCTGAGGAACGCTACTCAGCCACGGGATGCGGCGGAGTGACGAGGACGGCGGCCGCTCTGACGACCGTTCCCTCCACGAGGGCCGCCGTAGCCGCCTCGGGAGCCACGGCGGCCGTTCTCCTCACGCGGGCCTCGGGGGAGGGTCACCGCCACACCGGAGGGCTCACGGGCTCCGGTCACACGGGTGAGCTCGGGGTCGTTCGGCCCCACCGGGGCTTTCCGCGCGTCCACACGTGCCTGGTGCAGCAGGCGATCCATGCTCCGACGCTGGTTGGGAAGCACCAGGGTGACGACGTTGCCCGACTGTCCCGCACGGGCGGTGCGACCGCCACGGTGCAGGTAGTCCTTGTGATCGGTGGGCGGATCCACGTTCACCACGAGGTCGAGCCCGTCCACGTGGATGCCGCGGGCGGCGACGTTGGTGGCGACCAACGCGGTGACCGGACCCTCCTTGAACTGCTTGAGGGTGCGGGTTCGTTGGGGCTGGGAGCGGCCACCGTGCAGGGCCGCGGCCATGACACCGTTCTCCAGCAGGTGTCCGACCATCCGGTCCACGGCGTGCTTGGTGTCCAAGAACATGATGACCTTGCCGTCACGTGCCGCGATGTGGGTCGCCGTGGTCAGCTTGTCGGCGTGTGACACGTGCAGGACGTGGTGGTCCATCGTGGTGACGGCGCCCTCGGAGGGGTCGACCGAATGCACCACCGGGTCGTTGAGGAAACGACGGACCAACTGGTCCACGTTGCGGTCCAGGGTCGCCGAGAACAGCAGACGTCGACCGTCGGCCGGAACCTCTTGGAGGATCGCGGTGACCTGGGGCATGAAGCCCATGTCGGTCATCTGGTCGGCCTCGTCCAACACCGTGGCCTCGACACCGTCGAGAACGCAGTCGCCGCGTTCCATCAGGTCGCGCAGACGTCCCGGGGTGGCGATGACCAGTTCCGTGCCCTGACGCAAGGAGCGCGCCTGCCGGTGGATGGGCATGCCGCCCACCACGGTGGTCATGCGTACCCGCACCGAGCGAGCATACGGGGCCAGGGAGTCGGCGACCTGCTGGGCGAGCTCTCGGGTCGGAGCGAGCACCACGGCCAAGGGACGCCGAGGGGCGGCGTCGCGCCCGTCGAGTCGGGCCAGCAGTGCCAGACCGAAGGCCAAGGTCTTGCCCGAGCCCGTCTGGCTGCGGCCCAGGACGTCGCGGCCCGCCAGTGAGTTCGGCAGGGGGGCGGCCTGGATCGCCGACGGGGTGGTCAGGCCTTGGCGGACCAGGGTGGCCTTCAACGGCGCCGGCATGTCCAAGGCCTCGAAGGACTCCACCGGGTCGAGCCCGGGGGTGATGGTGGTCGGAAGGGCGAACTCGCCGGAGGGTCGGCTGCCCGAGTGTCCTCGGTATCCGCCCTGACGGGGGCCACCGAAGGGCTTGCGGGGACGCCGACGGCCGTAGTCGCCGGCAGGCCTGGAGCGACGGGTGTCGGTACGGGACGCGTGGTTCATGTGAAACCTTTCACCGACGACCCGTGCCGGGCGGGAAGGTCGCGTGGGACCTCGACGCTGAGCACCGGCGGCGCCGGGATAATACTGCGGAATCCACTGCCCACACGGAAAATCGGGGGCGTGGTCGATGACCGATGCCGGTCGAAAAACGACGGCGGAAGAACGGTCAGGAAAACGAAAAAGCAGGGGCGCGGCGCCCTGAGGGCGGGCCCCTGCGGTGGAAAGAGCCTCAGCTCTTTCAGACCAGGGTGATGTTCTCGGCCTGCAGGCCCTTGGCGCCCTGGGTGACGTCGAACTCAACGGACTGACCCTCCGCGAGCTCACGGTATCCGTTGCTCTGGATGGCGGAGTAGTGCGCGAAGACGTCGGCGCCGCCGCCGTCCTGCTCGATGAAGCCGAAGCCCTTGTCGCCGTTGAACCACTTGACGGTACCGGTGGCCATGTATGTGCCTCTCGTTCGGGAGTAAGAAGAAAACCGCGATTTGACGATTTTCCCGTCACCGCGGTGATCACCCGAAAAAGATGAAAATTAAACGAGCATCACGACTGCAACTTCAATCAACCTAGCACAAGCCTCGCTTGCTGTCCGAAAATCCTCCTGTGTCGTATGGCACCGAAAACGTGGTATCGAACAGCGGAGAAAATGTGTTGTCGCGGAGCTTCCCGGGCCGGGGCCTCATTTTCCGTCGTCCTCCACGGCCAGGTCGTCGAACCGGGTGTGCTGGTTCAGGGGGGCACTGGTCAGGTACGCGGCGCGGATCATGGCCGACCCGCCCACCGCCGTGGTGACCAACTGGATCACCAGCGCGAGTCCCAGCTTCAGGGCGTTGACCATCGATGGTTGGTCCAGGAACAGCCCGATGATCACCAGCCCGGTGCCCAGCGCACCGGCGATCGTCACCGCGCTCAACCGGGAGTACACGTCCGGCAGGCGAATGACGCCCACCGCCCCCACCAAGAACACCAACGCACCGAGGAACATCACCGCGTCGCCGACGTACTCCAACCCCTCGTTCATCGCTTGCCTCCCGCGGTCAGGCGAGCCAGGGACACCGCCGCCAACAGGCCCACCAGGGTCGCCACCATCACGATGTCCACCAGTAGGGAGGTGCCCAGACGCACCCCCAACAGGGCGACCAGGGACACGAACCCGAAGAAGATCATGTCCGAACCGGCGCCCCGATCAGCGCCGCTGGGACCGCGCAGGGTCCGATACATGGACAACACCATCGCCAAGACGATCGCGGCCAGGGCAAGGTCGATGAGGATCATCGGTGGCGCCCCCCTTCGGTCCGGTTCGGTTCCTCCGGGCGGGGAGGCGGCCCCCCGCTCGGGCGGGTCGCTCGCAGGACGTGGTCCTCGATCACGCGGACGTACTCCAGGATCGACGGCCGGTCCTCGACGTACATCGCGTGCACCCACACCGTCGGTGGTTCGCGTCGTGTGGCCACGGTGATCACCCCGGGGGAGAGCGACACCAGGTTGGACATGAGGCTGATCTCCAGGTTGTTGTGACAACGCAGCGGTACCTCGACGATGGCCGGGGTGATGCCCTCACCCGGGGTGAGGATGTCCCTGCTCACTCTGAGCGATCCGCTCACCAGGTCGTAGACCATGTAGAAGGGAAGCCAGAGCATCCCCGCCAACCATCCCAGGAAGCTTTTCGGGGTCATCGCAGCACCGCCTCGACGTAGGTGGATGGATCCAGGAGGTGGGTGGCCGCCTGAGCACTCAGGCCGAGCAGGATCTGCCCGCCCAGGCCCAGAGCCAGGGTCAACAGGGCCAGCACCAGTGCGGGAAGTAGGAGGATGGGGCGCACCCGAGGTGGTGCCAGGACCGCTAGGCCGCCCTCGGTCCCGGTGCCGGCCCCGCCGGCGTCTTCGTCCCGTGCGTCCTCCGGTTCGTCCTTGGGCGGAGTGCCCCAGAAGGCACCGCTCCAAATCTTCATCATGGACATCAACGTGATGACGCTCACCACGACGGCGATGGCCGCCGCGGCCCACTGCTGTGCCTCCAGCGCCGCAGCGACCAGGGTCACCTTGGCGATGAACCCGGAGAAGGGCGGCAGACCGGCCAGGGACAACGCCCCGACCAGGAACACCATCGCCAACAGGGGCTCACGCCGGGCGATGCCTCCGAGCCGGTCCAGGGAGTCGGTGCCGTAGGTGTGTTCGACGGCGCCGGTGGACAGGAACAGTGAGGCCTTCACGAACATGTTGTGGACCAGGTAGAAGATCCCGGCCATGAGGCCCAGTTCGGTGAACAGGGCCACGCCCAGCAGGATGTAGCCGATCTGGCTGATCATGTGGAAGACCAGGATGGAACGGGTGGTGGTCTCGCCCACGGCGCCGAGCACCCCGATCGCCATGGTCAGTGAGAACGCCAGGACGCCGATCCACAGGAAGCGGGTGTCACCGTCGAACGCCACGGCGTACAGGCGGTAGATGGCGTAGATGGCCACCTTGGTGTGCAGACCGGAGAACAGGGCGGTCACCGCCACCGACGTTCCGGTGTAGGTGCGTGCCAGCCAGCCGTGCACGGGGACCACCGCGGCCTTGACCCACAGGGCCAGGACCACCACGCCGACCCCCACGGCCACGGCGGCGGACTCCCTCGCGGCTCCGGCCAGGGAGGCGAGGTTCACGGTGCCCGCGGAACCGTACACCAGGGCCACCCCCGCCATGAAGATGGTGGAGGTGAGCAGGTTCAGCGCCACGTACACGCGCCCGGCGCGGATCCTTCTTCGAGAACCGAGCATGGTGAGCAGACCGTACGAGGGCAACAACATGACCTCGATGAACACGAACATGTTGAACAGGTCCGCGGTCATCAGCGCACCGGCCACCCCGGCCGCCATCACCAGTACGAGGGGAACGAAGTAGGAGGCGTGGTCATCGCCCACCGTGATCGCGAAGACCGAGCACAGCAGGATCAACAGGGCGGTGGCACAGAGCATGAGCGCGCTGAAGGCGTCCACGACCAAGGGGATGGCGACGCCGCCGGGCCACAGGGCCACGTTGTGCGCGAGGACCGTGCCGTCCCGCACCCGCCACAGCAGTACGGTGCTCACGGCCAAGAGGCCGCCACTCGGCAGGAGGAACAGTGTCCGCTCCAGCGCTCGGGGAAACCGGCCCAGGACCAGGAACGCCGCCGTCCCCAACGGCAGGGCGATCAGCAGGGGAAGGAGGGCGGCGTTCACGAGACGTCCTCCGTGTCGTCGTCACGGCCGGTGGCCGCGAGGGTGAGCATGTAGATCGTGATCGAAAAGGTGATGACGATCGCGGTGAGCACGAACGCCTGAGGCAGAGGATCGGAGGCGTCCTCCGCGTTGGTGTAGCCCAAGAGCGGTTGCGCCCGTAGGTAGGTGCCGCCCGACGACATCAGCACCAGGTTCGCGGCGTGCCCCAGCAGTATGAATCCGAAGGTGATCCGGACCATGCCGCGTTGCAGCATGAGGAATACGGCCCCCGTGACCAGGACGCCGATCGTGATGGACAGGGTCATCGCGCACCTCCGTCGTCGACGCGTGCCCGGCCGATCGGGCGGTCATCATCCTCCGATGAGGTGATCTGGTCCCCGGGGGAGTTCGTGGGTGGCTGGTCCTCGGTGGGGAGCATGGTGCCGCCGGTGGACTCGCCGGGCAGGGATTCGTCCACTCCCAGTTGGTTGAGAGCGGTGAGGACCACACCGACCACGGTCAGGTAGACACCGACGTCGAAGAGCAACGCGGTGGTCAGGTGGTAGTCGCCCACCAGGGGAAGTGGTACGTAGTCGTGCAGAGGACGGAGAAAGGATCCGTCCAGGTAACCGAGCAGCCCCGTGAGTACGGAGACCACCACGCCGGCGCCGATGATCCGCGGGTAGGCCAGGCTGATTCGAGCCACCGAGGCACTGGGCGCCGCCAGGTAGATCAGGGCGAACCCCGCCCCGCCCACGAGGCCGGCGATGAATCCGCCGCCGACGTTGGTGTGGCCGCGCAGGAACAAGGTCAGCGACCAGAACACGATCAGGGGCAGCAGCACGTAACCCACCGAACGCATCACGAGGGTGTTGTCGTCGGCGTCGTACACCGGATTGGTGAGGCGAACGGAGAGCCGGCGGTCACCGTGCGCGGACAGCAGACCACTGGAGTTGAGCACGGCGATGATGATGAGGCCGGCCACCCCCAGCACGACCAGTTCACCCAGGGTGTCCAGGGCCCGATAGTCCACCAGGATGGTGTTGACCACGTTGGTGCCGCCGGTGTCCTCCTCCGAGTTCTCCAGGAAGTACTCGGACACCTGCGAACGTTCTCGGCGTCCGGTCAGGTAGTAGGTGCCCAGGGCCGCCGAAAGCCCCGTGGCCAGCGCCACCACGCCGGTGGCGAGTTTGCGTGGGGTGGAGATCCGCTGGAAACGCTTGGGGAGTCGACGCAGGACCAGGGCGGCGATGACCACGGTGAGGATCTCCACCATCAGCTGGGTCAGGGCCACGTCGAAGGCGCCGAGCAGGAACAGCCACAGGGCGGTGCTGAACCCCGCGACACCCACCAGGACCAGCGTGGCCATCCGGGAGGAGGTGGTCATGAGCCCGAGGACGGCGGCCAGGATGAGGACGACCAAGAGCCAGTCGAGGAAATGGGAGGTGTCGCCGGCGGGCTCGGCGACGTCCAGACCCGTCACCGTGAGACCACTCGCCAGGACCACCACCAACAGGAGGGGCATGACAAGGTGCTGAGGGGGAGCGTCGGAACGGGTGAGGTCGCCGATCCGGCGGCCCAGCCGGATGATCCCGGAGTGCAGCGCGTCGAAGACGGTCGTTCCCTCCACGGGGAAGAGACGACGACCGGCCAGGCGCTCACCGGAGGCGGTCCACCACACCAATAGCACGCCCAGGGCGATCGCGGCCAACGACATGAACAGGTCCACCGACAACCCGTGCCACAGGGCCAGTTCGGCCTTGGCCTCCTCTTGTCCGGTGGCGTCGGCGGCGACCCGTTCGGCCATCGGGTTCAGTGTCACGACCGCCAGACCCAGCACCAGGCCGAGCCCCGCGGCGATGGCCGAGGGGGCCACGAAGCCGAGGTCTCCCTCCGAGGCCGACCGGTCCGGCTCACGCGGGGAGCCCCAGAACGGCTCGTAGACGAATCGGAAGGTGTAGGCGAAGGTGACCACCGACGCGAGCACCGCGACGCCACCGGCGAGGACTCCGACCCACTCGGGTCCTGGGGACTCCAGCAGACCCTTGAACACGTTCTCCTTGCTCACGAAACCCAGGAGCGGTGGGATGCCCGCCATGGACAGGCCGGCCAGCGCCGCCACGGTCGCGGG
>NZ_ANBD01000062.1 GCF_000341005.1 Nocardiopsis alkaliphila YIM 80379
AGATCACGCGTGTGCGCCTGGTGGTCCACCACACCCACCACCATGAACAGGGAGGCCTTGAACAGGGCGTGTGCGAGGGTGTGCACGGCGGCCGCCACCAATGCGGCCTCGGTTCCGACCCCGATCACCGCCACCAAAAGCCCCAGTTGGCTCACCGTGGAGTAGGCGGCGAGTTCCTTCAGATCGTGCTGTTGGAGGGCGAAGACCGCGCCGATCACGGCGGTGACCAGTCCGAACGTGATGAGCGTGAAGTTCCACAGCGGCAGTTCGGCGAAAGCGGGGGTGAACCGCATCAGCAGGAAGATGCCCGCCTTGACCATGGCGGCGGCGTGCAGGTAGGCGCTGACC
>NZ_ANBD01000063.1 GCF_000341005.1 Nocardiopsis alkaliphila YIM 80379
TTGCCCTCCTTGGCGCGGGCGAGGCGTTCGTCGAGCCTGTCCTTGCCGCCCAGCAGGCAGGAGCCGGGCACGCGCACGTCGTCCAGGACGACCTCGGCGGTGTGCGAGGCGCGGATGCCGTGCTTTTGGAACTTTTGGCCCTGGGACAGGCCCGGGGTGTTCGGGGGGATGATGAAGGAGGCCTGCCCGCGCGAGCCGAGTTCGGGCTCGACCGAGGCCACGATGACGTGGACGTCGGCGATGCCGCCGTTGGTGGCCCAGGTCTTGACGCCGTTGAGGACCCACTCGTCCTTGGCCTGGTCGTAGACGGCGCGGGTCTTGATGGCCGAGACGTCGGAGCCGGCGTTGGGCTCAGAAGAACAGAAGGCACCGAGCTTGACGTCGTCGGGGGTACCGAACATCTGCGGGACCCACTCGAAGAGTTGCTCCTGGGTGCCGTTGGAGGCGACCGAGACCGCGGCCAGACCGGTGCCGGTGATGGAAAGGGCGATACCGGGGTCCCCCCAATAGAGCTCCTCGAAGGCGACGGGGATACCGAGACCGCTGGGTTCCAGCCACTGATTGGCGAAGAAGTCCAGGGAGTACAGGCCGATCTTGGCGGCCTCCTGGATGATCGGCCAGGGGGTCTCCTCGCGCTCGTCCCACTCGGCGCCGGCGGGACGGATGACGTCCTTGGCGAACCCGTGGGCCCAGTCCCGGACGTCACGGATCTCTTCGGGGAGCTCGAGGCTGAAGCCGGGTGCGGTGGCCTGACTCATCGGCGCACATCCTTCTTGGGCTCTACAAGGGAGGGGAGGGCTTGCGTGTTACCAACGGTAACAGCTTTCGGTGTGCGCGGACAAGGAGGACCGGGCGGGAAAGAAGGCATTTCCGTGAAGACGCGCTCGAGCGAACGACCCGTTCCACCGAGCACCCGAGCGGTCATCGTCCGCCCCACCCGGCCAAGGCCACCCTTGGCCTCCGGTCGGCCCTCGACGGGGGTTGGTCTCCACGGCCGACCTCGATCCACGGCGGGAAAGGGGAAGTACCATCATCGACGATCTAGCGTGGGGCCCATGAGTGAACCACGCGTCGAACTCGTGCGCCCTTGGCGGGGAATGCCTCCCCGTGAACGCCAGGAGGCTCGCCGCCGCCGACTTCTTCAGGCGGGCCTGGAGGTCTTCGGCACCGAGGGCTTTCGCGCGGCCACCGTCGGTCGCGTCTGCCGAGAAGCCGGTCTGACCAACCGCTACTTCTACGAACACTTCGCCGACCGAGAAGCCGCCCTGCGCGCGGTCTACGACGACCTCGTCGAGGACGCCTTCCACCGTCTCTCCACGGCGGTGAGCGATCCTCCCCCCGCCTCTTGTCTGGAGGATCGCGTGATGGCGGCACTCGACGCCTACCTGGACTTTTGCCTGAGCGACCCGCGCCGTCCTCGGGTGATCTCGGTGGAGAGCGTGGGCGTCAGCGCGGACATGGAAGAGCGTCGAAGGAGTGTGTGCCACCGGATCGCGGAGCTGTTCGCACGGGAGTACCGGCGCTCGGCTCGGGAGGGCACGGTGGTGGACCTGCCATTCGACAAGCAGGCCCTGGCCCTGGTGGGGGCCGCCAACGAGTTGGTCATCGACTGGGTGCTGAGCGACCGTTCCAGGACCCGGGAGGAACTTTCACGGGACATCGCCGGTGTGTTCATGCCGGTGATCGGATCACGTAGATCTTGACACACGTGTGTGTCAACTTGCAGGATGCCGGTCACACCCTTCCCCTCGCCCCGGAGGCGTCCCCATGAGTTACGGCGACTACCAGCTGGAGATCTACCTGAACGGCCTGACCGGTGTCGTTCCCTCCCACCCCATGACCTTCGCCGAACTGGAGCGCCGCGCGGAGCAGACCCTCCCCTCCTGGATCTGGTCGTACGTGGCCGGTGGCGCAGGCGACGAGCACACCCAGGACGCCAACGCCACGGCCTTCCAACGCTGGGGTCTGTACCCGCGCATGTTCGTGGGCGCGGCCGAACGCGACACCTCCGTGAACCTGTGCGGTATCGAGCTGCCCTCACCCTTGATGATGGCGCCGGTGGGCGTGGTGGGTCTGTGCTCGCAGGATCGCCACGGCGATCTGGCCACGGCGGAGGCCTCCGCCAAGACGGGTGTCCCGATGATCGTCTCCACCCTGTCCCAGGACCCCCTGGAGGACGTGGCCGCGCGCCTGGGCCAGACCCCCGGTTTCTTCCAGCTCTACACGCCCACCGACCGGGAACTAGCCGAGAGCCTGGTCAGGAGGGCCGAAGCCGCCGGCTTCAAGGGGATCGTGGTCACCCTGGACACCTGGATCACCGGCTGGCGCCCTCGCGACCTGACCACCTCGAACTTCCCGCAACTACGCGGCCACTGCCTGGCCAACTACACCTGTGACCCGGTCTTTCGGAAACGGGTCGGTGAGAACGCCGCCCCCGACGCGGTGGTCGCACACTGGGCGGGCATCTTCGGTAACCCACTGACCTGGAACGACCTGGCGTGGTTGCGTTCCTTGACGGACCTACCGTTGATCGTCAAGGGCATCTGCCACCCCGACGACGCGCGCCGCGCGGCGGACGGCGGCGTGGACGCGATCTACGTGTCCAACCACGGAGGCCGCCAGGCCAACGGCGGCCTTCCCGCGCTGGAGTGCCTGCCCGACGTGGCCTCCGCCACGGATCTGCCGATTATCTTCGACTCCGGTGTGCGCTCAGGATCGGACGTGGTCAAGGCACTGGCCTTGGGCGCGACGACGGTGGCCCTGGGGCGCCCGTACGTGTACGGGTTGGCGCTGGGCGGCGTGGACGGCCTCGTACACGTACTGCGGTCGACGTTGGCCGAGGCCGACCTGTTGATGGCCGTGAACGGCTATCCCTCCTTGGCCGACCTTACCCCGGCGGCACTCAAGGAACTTCGGATCTGACCCCATCCGGCACATGAGGGAGGGGCCGGCCGGTGTGCCGGCCCCGAGGGCGCCCTTCGGTGCCAGTGGGTCACTGCGCGCTGTGCTTTTCCAGGAAGGTGTAGACGTCGTGTTCGTCCACGCCCGGGAAGGTGCCCGAGGGCAACGCCGAGAGCACGTGCGAGTGCGCGCGGGCCGAGGGCCACACGTTGCCCTCCCATCGACCGGCGAGCTCGGCGGGCGGACGCACGCAGCACTCACCGGTGGGGCAGTTGGACTTGGTGCGGTTGGTGGTCTCACGCCCGCGGAACCAACGCGACTCCTTGTAGGGCACGCCCAGGGTGATCGCGAAGTTGCGCTCACGACTGGGGTCGACGTGCGCCACGCACCAGTGGGTGCCGTTGGGCTTGTCGGTGTACTGGTAGTAGATCGAGTACCGGTCCGGGGACTGGAAGACCTGACGTCCCGACCACTGGCGGCACATACGTTGACCCTCGATGGCGCCGGTGTCGTCGGTGGGAAAGATCAGCCCGTCGTTCTCGTAGGCCTTGTAGATGATGCCGGTCTCGTCGTTTCGGATGAAGTGGCAGACCAGGTCCAGGTGGCGATGGGCGAGGTTGGTGAATCGGTGCGCCGCCATCTCGTAGGAGACGGAGTAGACGTCGCGCAGGTCCTCCACCGAGAGGTCGCGAGCGTTCTTGGCCTCCTGGAGGTAGGTGACGGCGGTGGATTCGGGGATGAGTACGGCAGCCGCGAAGTAGTTGGCCTCCACACGCTGGCGCAGGAAGTCACCGAAGTCCTTGGGCTGTTCGTGCCCGAGGATCACGTGTCCAAGGGTCTGCAGGAGGATCGTGCGCGGGCTGTGCATACCGAGGGTGGTCTCGCGCTTGAGGTAGATGCGCCGGTTGACGTGGTCGGTGAGGGAGCGCACCGAACGCGGCAGGTCCTGCACGTACTTCAAGGAGAACCCGTGGTGGGTGGCGATCGCGAGGATCTGCCCCTGGGAGAGGGGGCCCGCGGTGTAGTTGACCGCTTCCAGGGTCTGGGCGGCGGCCCGTTCGATGTGCTCGAAGTAGTTGCCGCGCTCGCGCATCTGTCGCCGTAGGTCCGCGTTGGCTCGCCGGGCCTCCTCCGGGGTGGCGGTGGGCTTGGCGTTGCGCCGCTTGAGTTCGTCGTAGAGGCCGACGATGTGTTCGAGGACGTCGTTGGGCACCCGCTTGCCGATCTTCAGGTGCGGGAGGTTGAGGCCCTGGTACAGGGAGTCACGCTGGGCCTCCTCCAGGGAGATCTCCAGCTGTGCCCGCCGACTCGGAGGCTGCTTCGACAGAAGTTCTTCGATCGAGACCCCGAGGGCCGAGGCCAAGGACGTGAGGAGGGAGAGTTTGGGTTCACGTTTTCCGTTCTCCAGCAGAGAGAGCTGCGAGGGCGCACGGCCAACGCGTTCCCCCAGGTCAGAAAGGGTCATCCCGCGCGCGCGGCGGAGATGACGGAGCCTCTGACCAAAGGTGACGAGATCTAGGTCACCTGTCAAAGACGGTATTTCTTCAGCACCAAAGTACGCCATGGCTTCATGATACGGAAAGAATCCACGATCTTCACCAGATTTCGAGTGGAAAAGTCTTGGATCTTGCCTAAGAATCATAGTTACCGGCGGGGAACTTACCGCTCCAGGGCTCAGCCCCTGGCCCTGGAAGGACCTCTCTCGACCGGTATGAACACCTTGGGGACTACACGAAGGCGGGAACGAACATGAGCACCAGCGCTCGTCGTCAGGAAGCCAGCGCCGCGCTCCAGCGCGACTGGGAGACCAACGCCCGGTGGGCGGGCATCGAGCGGACCTACTCCGCCGACGACGTGGTCAAGCTGCGCGGCTCCGTCACCGAAGAGCACACCCTGGCCCGTCGTGGCGCCGAGCGCCTCTGGGACCTGCTCCACACCGAGGACTACGTCAACAGCCTCGGCGCCCTGACCGGCAACCAAGCCGTTCAGCAGGTCCGCGCCGGTCTGAAGGCCATCTACCTCTCCGGTTGGCAGGTCGCGGCCGACGCCAACCTCGGTGGCCACACCTACCCGGACCAGAGCCTCTACCCGGCCAACTCGGTCCCGGCCGTCGTCCGCCGCATCAACAACGCGCTCCTGCGCGCCGACCAGATCACCTGGTCCGAGGGTGACGACAGCGCCCCCGAGTGGCTCGCCCCGATCGTGGCCGACGCCGAGGCCGGCTTCGGTGGCACCCTCAACGCCTACGAGCTGATGAAGGGCATGATCGCCGCCGGCGCCGCGGGCGTCCACTGGGAGGACCAGCTGGCCTCCGAGAAGAAGTGCGGTCACCTGGGTGGCAAGGTCCTCATCCCGACCGGTCAGCACGTCAAGACCCTGAACGCCGCCCGCCTCGCCGCGGACGTCGCCGGCGTCCCGTCCCTGGTCATCGCGCGGACCGACGCCCAGGCCGCGACCCTGATCACCAGCGACATCGACGAGCGCGACCAGCCCTACATCACCGGTGAGCGCACCGCCGAGGGCTTCTACCGCTTCCGCAACGGCGTCGACGCCTGCGTCGCCCGTGGTCTGGCCTACGCGCCGCACTCCGACCTGCTCTGGATGGAGACCGCGACCCCGGACCTGGAGGTCGCCCGCGACTTCGCCGAGCGCATCAAGGCGAAGTACCCGGACCAGATGCTGGCCTACAACTGCTCGCCCTCCTTCAACTGGAAGCGTCACCTGGACGACGCGACCATCGCGAAGTTCCAGCGCGAGCTGGGCCACATGGGCTACAAGTTCCAGTTCATCACCCTGGCCGGCTTCCACTCGCTCAACTACTCGATGTTCAACCTGGCCAAGGGCTACGCCCAGAACGGGATGACCTCGTACGTCGAGCTGCAGGAGGCCGAGTTCGCGGCCGAGGCCAACGGCTACACCGCGACCCGCCACCAGCGTGAGGTCGGCACCGGCTACTTCGACGCCATCAGCACGACCATCTCTCCCGAGGCCAGCACCACGGCTCTCACCGGTTCCACCGAGGAAGACCAGTTCTCAGCGGCTCACTGACCCTGGTCTTCATTCCCTAGAGGCCGTTCCTCCCCGCTTTCGTGGCTGGGGCGGGGCGGAACGGCCTCCCCCCTAGCCGCCGGCCATGCGCGTTCCGTGTCACACGCGCATGGCCGGCGGCTTCTTCATGCTCTTTTTCGCGTCGCGACCTAGGGGCCGGCTCGGCACGAGAACTTCCTCAAAACTTCACTTCGAGGCCTTGCCCCGCACACCCCGCCCTCAGAACCACGCTTCCGTTCCCCGCTCACCGTGCTCAAACAGCTTTCGCCGGCCGGTTACGGCCGGCGACTCGACGGTTTCCCCTTGTTCTCAAGGCGAGAACACCCCTATGGTGGGCCTCGCATGGGTCACGAAAAAATAACGCCCGGCTCGCGTCATCCTTACGATCGTTGCCGACGAAGGGCCCATCGTCGCCGCGTCGGGTGGACCCGCAGCACATATCCCCGATCACTTGGAGCCATCTTGAAGCTCGAGGACATCAGCAAGGAGATGCTCACCACGACCCGCCGTGTCCTGGCCACAAGTGCGATCGCGGCCGTCGCCGTGTTCGGTGTCGCCGCCTGTGAGGACACCGGCACCCAGGACCCGGGTGTCGAACTCGAAGGCGAAGAGGGCGTCCCAGGCGACGGTCTCGACGACGGCATGGGCGAAGAGGGCGACGAGTAACCCCTGCTTCCCCAGCTCCGGGGCGGGTGGGAGGGTGCCGGGCTCGGCACCCTCCCGCCCGCCCTCCCCATGGGTCCCCCTTGAGCATCCTCCCCATCGACCGCCCGTCTCCGTCCCCTCGGGGCAGGTCAGCGGTCCGGGCCCACGGGTAGATTCGATTCGTGACCGACAGAACCCACCAGAGCCCGAGCGAGCACGCCCCCTCTTCCCCGCTCCCCGCCGCACCCACCATCGCCTCGATCCCGAACCTGCTTCCGAACCGTTCCCTGCTGCGCTGGGAGATCCTGTGCGTGCTCGCCCTGTCCCTGGGCGCCGCCGCGATCTCGGCGACCATCTCCTTCCTCGGTGTGCTCACCGCGCCCGAGTCGATGGCCGACCAGACCGCGAGCCTGATCCGTTCACGCGCCGAGAACCGGCCTTGGCTCGACCTCTCCTTCCAGCTGTACGCGGTGGTCTTCGCCTTGGCCCCGGTCGCTCTGGTGATCTACCTGCTGCACCGCACCGGGGAGTCGGCTCGCACCGTGGGTTTCGACGGGCGCAGGCCCTGGTTCGACACCGGGAGCGGATTGCTCCTGGCCGGGCTGATCGGTGCCGGCGGCCTGGTGGTGTACGTGGTGTCGTGGCAGCTGGGGCTGACCCGCACCATCGTGCCCAGCACCCTGGAGGGGCACTGGTGGGATATGACCGTCTTGGTCCTACAGGCCCTCAAGAACGGGGTGCTGGAGGAGGTGATCGTGGTCGGTTACCTGCTGCATCGGCTCGGTCAGCTGGGTTGGTCACCGTGGAAGGCGGTGCTGGCCAGTTCGGTGCTGCGGGCCTTTTACCACCTGTACCAGGGCGTGGGGATGTTCTTCGGCAACCTGGTGATGGGGCTGGTGTTCGGCTGGTTCTACCTGCGTTACGGCCGGGTGATGCCTTTGGTGGTGGCGCACACGGTGATCGACGTCGTGGCGTTCGTGGGGTCGGTGTACCTGATCGGCCGACTGGACTGGCTCCCGGTCTGACCCGCCCCTGAGTCCAGCGCTCCCCTCCCGGGAGCGACCGACGGCGAATCGACCGGTGGCACGGCTCAGGCGCGGGCGTCTTGCTCGGCGATGGCGTCCTCCAGATAGCGGGGACGTCCCACCAGTAGGCCGACGACGAGGTTGAGGGCCACGATGCCCATCACCATGGCCAAAGGTGCGTGCCAGCCACCGGTGAGTTCGTGCAGCAGCCCGAAGAGGAAGGGGCCGACCCCGCCCAGTAGGTAGCCCAGGCTCTGGCTGGACGCGGACATGGCGGCGGTGCCCTCGGCGGTGCGGGTGCGCACGGCGAAGATGGTCAGGGCAAGGACGAAACTGCCCATCCCCACACCGATGAAGGTGGTCCACACCCAGGTGCCCGCCAGCGGGGAGGACCACAGCCCGAGGAACCCGATCGTGTAGGAGAGCACGAACAGCACGACGAAGGGCCTCTGGTCGCGTACGCGGACGATGAGGGCGGGCAGTACCAGCGACATCGGGATGCCCAACGCGGTGAGGTAGGCCAGCATCACTCCGGCGGACTGGGCGTCCATACCCTGGTCGCGGAGCATCTGGGCGAACCAGCCGAACATGATGTAGGCGATGGTGGACTGGGTGCCGAAGTACAGCACTCCCTGCCATCCCAGACCGGTGGAGAGTACGCGACGCACACCCAGGGCCGGGCCCTCACCGTTGGAGGTGGGTTCGTGGCGCAGGGCCAAGAGCCAGGGCAGAACGGCGGCCAGGCCGAACAGGGCGTAGACGCCGATCGCGAGGCGCCACTGACCGGTGGCCTGTTCCATGGGGACGGTGGCGGCCGCGGCGATGGCGGTGCCCAGGGCCAGACCGGTGGTGTAGACGGTGGTCATCAGACCCACCCGGTGGGGGAAGTGCTGCTTCACCAAAGCGGGGAGGATGACATTACCGATCGCGCCACCGGACAGTGCCACAGCGCTCAAGGTAAGGAACAGCACGGGTTCGGGGGCCAGGGCACGGAGGGTCAGGCCGATGGTGAGCGCCGTCAGGGCGTAGACGAGCAGGTGGTGCGAGCCCAGCCGGCGAGCGAGGAGCGGAGTCAGACCGCCAAAGAGCGCGAAGCACAGAACGGGCAGGGTCGTGAGCACCCCGGCGCCCACCGCCGTCATACCCAGACCATGGGTGACCTCGTCGAGGACGGGGCCGACACTGGTGATGGCGGTGCGCAGGTTGAGGGCGGCCAGGGCGATGGCGACGGCCACCAGCAGAAGTGCCTTACGAGGGGTTCGGGAGGAGGTTCCGGGCCGGGTCGGGGAGGTGTTCCGCGAGGATGGATTTCGGACAGGAACGGCGCTCATGTAAGACGACTCACATAATCGTAGGATGACCCCATGTACTTCATGAGGATAACGCATTGCCCTCCACCGCCGATTCCATCGCCCAACTGGTCTAGGCTCCCTCCTTAACCGATCCCTACCTGTGCGCTGGCCCTGTCATCCGGCGACCCGCCCCTAGGAGGTAAAAGCGTGCCCCTCGCCTCGACACGCCGGACCGGTCTCGTCGACCAGGTCATCAGTCAGCTACGAGCCCAGATCGACTCAGGTGAATGGGGCGTGGGAGATCGCATCCCCACCGAGTCGGAACTATCCGAACAGCTCGAGGTCGGCCGTAACACCGTCCGCGAGGCCGTCCGAGCCCTGGCCCACGCGGGTCTGTTGGAGATCCGTCAGGGCGCGGGAACCTTCGTACGCGCCTCCAGCGAACTCGGCGGCGCCCTACGGCGGCGCTTGGAACGCTCGCGCCTTCGGGAGAACCTGGAGGTGCGCCGCGCACTGGAGGTCGAGGCCGCGCGTTTGGCCGCCCTGCGTCATAGCGAGGAGGACATGGCCGGCATCGACCGTGCCATGGCTCTTCGCGAGGAGGCCTGGCGTGCTCAGGACATGGGCGCGTTCGTGGAGGCGGACTTCAGTTTCCACCGTGCGGTCGTCAACGCCACCCACAACACCCTGCTCGTCGACCTCTACGACGACATCGCCCAGGTGGTCTACGCGAGCATCGCGCACACCGCCTACGAACAGAGCGACGAAGCGACCGATCAGCCCTCCACGAGCACCGAAGGGATCGACCACACCGGCCTGACCGAGGCCATCCGTGAGGCCGATCCGGTCCGGGCCGCCCGTGAGGCCACCTGTTACATCGACGAACTGCTCTCCCTCACCGAGGAGTAGCACGGCGTGGGAGAAGCAGCGCCCACCAAGGGATGACAGCGTTCCTGGCACGTACGCGCCAGGCCTCGGAGCGACCCCTTGGAGTGGAAGGACGCTCCGAGGCCCAGGTCATGGGTGTTCAGTCGCCGCCGTAGACATCGGTGAACGCCGAGCGCGAACCTCGGCGCGGCCGCATGGAAGGGTGTTCCCCGCTCCTGGGCTCACGGCGTGGGCCGAGTGAGCGGGGCCGGCCTCGAGGTGCGGCGATGTCGGTCGCCTCACCCTCAAAGGGCCCTTCCCAGCCGGTGACCCGGGAGGGATCCAGGCCCAACAGGTCCAAGGTGCTCGCTCCCGCGCTGACTGCGTCGATGATCTCGCGTTCTCGGGAGATACTGCTCATCGTTTCGGCGATGATCGCACTCACCTGCCCGCGTGGCAGGCAGACCACCCCGTCGTCGTCCGCGACGATCCAATCCCCGCGCCGCACCGACAACGGAGCCGGCCCGAGGGCGTTCATACCGATGGGTCGGCCCACCGAACCACCGGCGTCCTGGCCGACCTCGCGGACCGAGACACCCGCGCCGAAGACCGGGAGTTCGGAGTAGGCGATGGCGGCGACGTCGCGAACGCAGCCGTCCAGCACGATCCCGGCGATGTCCCGTGTGCGCGCGGCCACGGCGAGGATCTCGTCCACATAGCCGTACTCCGATTCCCCGGACACGTCCACGACCAGGGCCGATCCCGGAGGGGCCTGGGCGATGGCCACGTGCAGAGCGAGGTTGTCGCCCGGCGCGCAGCGGACCGGAAACGCGGTGGCGGCGAGCGTGGCCCCCGGCCAGACGGAGAAGAGGTGCGACCCGAACGGCCGGCCCCCGTTTCGGGCCAGTGCCACCGTTCCCACAGCCGTCAACGTCCTCGCAAGCGCCACGTCAGCCTCCATTACACCCGCGCCCGGTGCGGTCGATTCGGATCGACCCTTCCTATACTCACCGGTAACTTAAGCGTGACGCAAGACATGTGGGCCCGAAACACAGGAAAATGCTACCGATGGTTACACATTCATCGGGCGCGTGAACGACTTCTCACCTGACGTGATCACGCGTGGGTACACCGAACGCTTCAGCCGATCGCGGTGACCGAGTCCAGCGCCGCCCGAGCAGCGGCCACGTCGTGTACCCGAAAGACCCGGGCGCCTTCCCTGGCCGAGACCGCCAAGGTGGCCAACGTTCCCTCACCACGCTCGGTCAGCCCCACGCCCAGGGTCTCCCCCACGAAGTCCTTGTTGGAGACCGCCACCAGGACCGGCCACCCGGTGGCGGCCAACTCCCCGAGCCTGCGGGTGAGCTCCAGCGAGTGGTAGGTGTTCTTACCGAAGTCGTGCGTGGGGTCGATCATCACCGCGTCGGGACGCACCCCGAGGGAGACCGCGCGTTCGGCCAGCGCGCACACCCCCGTGATCACGTCCGCCATCACGTCGTCGTAGCGCACCCGGTGGGGGTCGGTACGCGGGGCCAGACCACCACTGTGGCTGCACACCAGGCCGGTGCCGTACTCGGCGGCCACCCGGGCCAGGTCCGGGTCCGCGCCGGCCCAGGTGTCGTTGATCATGTCCACACCCGCCTCGGCGCAGGCGCGCCCCACCCCGGCCCGCCAGGTGTCCACCGAGATCACCACGTCGGGATGGCGTACACGCAGCTCGCGCACGAACGGCAGCGTGCGCCGAATCTCCTCGTCCTCGTCCACGTGCGCGCCGTACCCGGCCTTGACCCCGCCGACGTCGATGATGTCCACGCCGGCCGCCACGGCGTGGTCGGCGGAGGTCAGCGCGGCGTCCAAGGCATAGGTGGAACCCCGGTCGTAGAAAGAGTCGGGGGTTCGGTTGATCACCCCCATCACCGCGTACCGAAGCCCCGCGTAGGTGTGGTCGCGCAGTCGCAGTACCCCCGTTTGCGGTGGCCCCGCCTGCGATCGTCCCGATCCCGACTCCGCTGTTCCCTCCGGCACCGCCGGCCCCCCTGTCACCATGGCCCCATCTTGGGGTACGCGTTCACGGGGTGCCACTCGGGAGCGCGGTGCCGCCCGCCCGAAGCGACCGGAAAGACCCCGGGGCGACTCAGGGTCGTCCTGAGCCGCCCCCGGACCACGACCACGAGGACCCGCCTCAGGCGGACAGCCGAACCTCGGAGCGTTCACCGCTTCGACGTTCCTTGCGGATTCGCAGGTGTTCCCAGGTCTCCACGTACGCGATCCCGGCGGTGCCCCTAATGGTCTCCAACGTCTCCACCAGCCGGCGGTGGTCGGGCGCGGTGAGCGTACCGACCACGTCGTAGCGGCCGAACCCACTGGCCAGGAAGGAGACCCTCGACATGTTGGCCAGGGCGGTGCCCAACGCGTCGGCGTCCCCACGACAACGCAGGCCGAACCCGAGTCGTTCGTTGGCGCCCACCACCGAGGGTTCCACCAGGGCGGTCACGTGCACCACTCCGGAGTCGAGCAGGCGTACCACCCGAGAACGGGCTGCCGCCTGGGACAGCCCTACCTGACGTGCCAGGTCGGCGTATGAAGCCCGGCCGTCCTTGAGTAGTCTGCGGACCAACCGCCAGTCCAGCGCGTCCAGCTCGACCTCGCGTAGCTCACGCACGCTGCTGTGCGCGTCCTTGTACACGGCGTTGGCCCGGAAGACCTCGGCCCCGTCCACGCCCGGCAACGAGCGTAGCCGGGCGAGCTCCTTGGTGAGCGCGGCGTCATCGGCCACGCGTACCTGCGCCATGACCGGGAAGCGCCCCGCCGTCTGCGCCGCGAAGGTCACCGCCTCGCGTTCCTCCAGTTCTTCCAAGATCGAGGTGACCGGCCCCGTGACCCGAAAGAAGACCTGCCCGAGGACCTCCATGCCCACCACGCCGGCGTGCAGCACACCGACGATCCTGATCGCCCCCGATTGCACGAGCTGACGCACTCTGGCGCGCACCGCGGTCCGGGACAGACCTACTCCGTCGGCCAATGCTTGGAAGGTCGCTCTGCCATCCCCCTGCAACGCACGCATGAGCGCGGCGTCAACCGCATCGAGCACGATGTCTGCCTTTCGTTCCCATGGCGCCGCCCTTCCCCCGGACGACGCCCCCTCCTCCGAGCCAGATCATCGCAGCTGTGACGCTCGTTCACTACTGATCGCGAAAGAAATCGGCTGATTCACCCCTTTGATTGGTTCGATGGCGCGTTCCAATGCCTCAACGGCAGCCTCTCGGCCACGTAACAGACTTGTATAGAACATCCTTCGAATGCGGCACTCAGTGCACACAACCCCCACAAAGCGCCACACTGATTTGGCGACCCCGTGCGAGGCCCCACAGGGGCAGCCGGGATCATGAAACCCCCCGCGCCTCCGACTCCGGCCTCGGTGATCGGGAACCAGTGGGCCGCTCTCGGACGTGCAACCACACAAGGGAAGATCTGCAAAAAGTGGTCGCTATCGGGATGCAGTGGGGCATACAACACAAGACGGGGCGGACCAACCGTCTCACGGTGTGAGAGGAATCGTCGGTGGCAACGCAGGACGAGCAGCGGGACGAGGCGCGAACGCGCCGGAGCAAGCGCCCGGGTACGGGTGGGGCTCTGCTGTGGACCGCACTCTCGGTACCCCTTCCCGGGGCCGCTCACCTGCGTATGGGACACCGCCTGGCGGGCACGGCCCTGCTGACCTGCTACCTGCTCGGTATCGCGGCCTTGGTCCTGTGGGCGCTGCGGATCGGCGCGCACGAATCGGGCGGTATCACGATCCTGGCCGGGATGGCCGTGCAGGACGTGTGGCTGCTGGGCGCGATGGGCGCGGTGTTCGTGGTCGCGGTGCTGTGGATGAGCGTGATCGTGCACTCCTGGGTCATCACCCGACCGGAAGGGGCGGGCCTGGGGCGGCGCGTGGTCGGCGCCCTGACCGTGTTGGTGCTGTGTCTGACCGTGGCCGTGCCCTCGGGGTGGGCCCTGCACGCCGGGTACACCGCCTACGAGACGTTGGGGGCGGTGTTCGGCTCTCCCGAACGCGAGGACCTGCCCCCGCACGACGCCACCGACCCCTGGTACGGGGCCGATCGAATCAACGTGCTGTTGATCGGCGCGGACTCGGGCGACAACCGTTATGGGGCGCGCACCGACACGATGATGGTGGCGAGCGTGGACACGCACACCGGAGACACGCTCCTGGTGGGGCTGCCGCGCAACCTGGAGAACATTCGTTTCCCCGAGAACAGCACGTTGGCGGAACGCTACCCCGAGCCCTACGGCTTCGATCTGCTGCTCAACGACCTCTATCAGACCATCGCCGAAGAGCCCGAGGAGTTGGCGTTCGATCCAGCGGCCTCCGACCCCGGCGCCGATACCCTCAAGAAGGTGCTCGGGCACAACCTCGACCTGGACATCGAGTACTACGCGATGGTCGACATGATGGGTTTTCGCGACCTCATCGACGCGGTCGGCGGAGTGCAGGTGCGCATCACCGAACCCATTCCCTACGGGGTGCACGGCGGGGTCTTGGAGCCGGGTCTACGGCGCCTGAACGGGCACGACGCACTCTGGTACGGGCGTTCCCGGGTCGGCACCGATGACTACGGACGAATGGGCCGTCAGGGGTGTCTGATCAAGTACGTGGCCGAGCAGGTCGAACCGACCACGGTGCTCACCAGCTACCGGCGCTTGGCGGGGGCGACCAAGCGGACCCTGAGCACCGACATCCCCCAATCCAAGGTGCCCGCCTTCATCGAACTGGCCGACCTGGTCACCGACGAGGGTTCCATGAGCGCCCTTCAGCTCTCACCGCCCCAGGTCAACACCGGTAACCCGGACTGGGACGAGGTCAGGACGCTGGTCGAGGAAGCCATCTCCGGTGGAAGCGAGGAGGACACGCCCGTGGAGGAGTCCTCCCCCCAAGCGGTCGACGGCACCGAGGAGGACGGTGAGGAGGGGTCCGAGGACTGGACCGAGGAAGAGCGGACCGAGTGGCAGGAGTACACCGGTCTGGACGAGCCCTCCCCGGCCGACCCGGGCCGCCAGGTCGGTTCGGAGGCCACCGACCTCGACACGATCTGCCCCTAGACAGGGTTTTTCAGCGCTTCCGCTTCTGCCGCTCCACCCACCACCGTTCTCACAGCACGGCTTGAGGGCCGCCAGAGTCCCTCGGCACGTGTTCGGGCGCCGAAAGACAAGACAGAACCTTCGGCGCCCGAACGGTGCTCCATGATTCACCGAACAGGATCCGACCCTCGAACGGTGAGGCGCCGCGCTCCCGAGGGTGACGGGAATCGACCTCTCCCCCCCCGGACCGATGGTCCAAACCCTCCAGGGCTCGATGACCGGAGACGGCCGAACCATCCCCGACCATTGCGGGGCGCCCCCCTACATGTGACGCTGGCGCCGTGACCCCCGCACAGCTTTGGACCCTCGTCGCACTCGGCGCCTTCCACGGACTCCACCCCGGCATGGGATGGTTGCTGGCCGTCGGCCGCGGCCTCCAGGAGGGCGGCCGGGCCCAGTTGCTCAAGTCGTTGCCGGTGATCGCGCTGGGGCACGCCGGCAGTGTCGCGGTGGCCGCGGTGGCGATCACGGTGACCGGATCGATCACCGCCTCGGTGCTCTTTCCCGTGCTGGCCGGCGGGGTGATCGTGCTCGTGGGGCTGGTGATGCTGTTGTCCCGTCGGCACTTCCATTGGCGCGAGGTGCGTTTGCCTCTGTGGCAGCTCGGCGCCTGGTCCTTCCTGATGGCCTCGGCGCACGGGGCGGGCCTGATGCTGATGCCGGTCCTGGCTGGCCAGGTCTCGCACGCCCACGTGGATGGCGGTGACCATGTGGAGCACGGAACGGCCGGCGCGGCCCCGGTGGATCCGGGGGTGGCGAGTGACCGGAGCGGGGCGTCGGGAGGTACTGAAGCGATCGAGGGCACCTGGGACCTGTGGGACGCCACCTTACTGGGGTTGGCGGCCACCGGGGTGCACACTCTGGCGATGTTCGCCGCCGCGGGGGTGGCGGCATTGATCGCCTACGACTTCCTCGGGGTGCACGTCCTGCGGTGGAAGGGGGTCACCATGGACCGGGTCTGGGCCCTGACCCTGGTCCTGGGCGGAGTCTTCGTCCTGTGGTCGGTGCTGTGACCGGATCCGCGGCACCCGTGTCCCGGTCTCGCGGATCGGAACACGGATCCCTTTGATCTCGGCCACAGTCGGGAATGAGTCATAAGTCCTTTATGTCTCATAAACGAAGCACCTTTGAGGGAGCCGTAAGACACGTGCGCCCGGGGAGGGACGGCGAGCGAGGCCGTCCCTCCCGGCCTGGAGGGACGGAAAAGTCCATGCACAGATCCACCGTATGGGGCCGTCGATGGCCGGCCATCCCCGGCCATCGATGGCCCACCCCCGACCCCCGCTGGTACGGGGTCATTCTGTCGACCGCGATCCTGGTGATCCTGGCCATGATCGCCATCCTGGGCACCAGGTGGGTCGTCCACCACCAAGAGGAGATCTTCCCGGTCTCGGCCCCGTGGGGCCCGGACTGTTCCGTCTGGACCGGTGAAGAACAGGTCCGCCTCGACCGGGACCAGGCCAAGCGAGCCGCCACCGCCGCGGCCGTGCTCGGCCAGGGCGATGACGCCCCCATCGACCCTCCCGAGGTGGACGACATCTCCGACGAGGTCATGCGAGCCCTCACCCAAGGCCCCGAGGACGACGCAGGTCCCTCCCTGACCTGCCGCTACTCCGGGGAGAAGGTCGAGTTCGAGCAAGAGCGGCCCTCCGGGATGACCCCGCGCACCGAGAAGCTCAAGGCCGGCATCGAGAACGACTTCGCCGAGACCAGTATCGGCGGATACGTGCCGGGCGGATACGACTCCGGGCATGGCGAGGGCTCGGCGCACTACGAGGGTCGCGCGCTGGATGTCTTCTACCGGCCGGTCAACGAGGACAACCGACGCCAGGGCTGGCTCTTGGCGCACTGGCTGATCGCCCACGCGCCGGACTACCAGATCGACGTGATCATCTTCGACGACAAGATCTGGAGCACCACCTACCCGTCGATGGGCTGGCGCCACTACGACGCCGACCCCGACAACGAGATCCTGCGCCACCTGGACCACGTCCACGTGGACGTGCTGCGCGGCTCGGACCCCGACGCCTGACACACCCCGAACGCGGGCGGGAAGGGGTCCGAACCTTTGGTGCCCTCTCAGCCGAGGCTCACCCCGTCGCGACACCAGCGGTGGTCGCAACACCCCGACTTCGGGGAGGTTGCGACCACCATGTCGTTCTCCAAGCAGGATTCGGCCCGATCATGGGAACGGGCGGCTCAGTCCTCCAGACGGAAGCCGACCTTGAGCCCCACCTGGAAGTGGGCGACCCGCCCCTCCTCGATGTGCCCACGGATTTGAGTGACCTCGAACCAGTCGAGTTCCCGAAGCGTGGACGAGGCCCGTTGAATACCGTTGCGGATCGCCTGATCGACCCCGTCCGGTGAGGTGCCGACGATCTCGGTGACGCGATAGGTGTGATCGGTCATGTGTGACCCCCTGCGTAGACGGTTGTGCGGGCCGCGCGAACGCGGCCCCCGTTCACTGCGTCCCCACGATCCCCCCGAATCACACGTGGGCCCTCAGATCGCCTGCGTATCCATTGCCTGACCCACAAAAGGCCGATCCACGACCATTGCCGACGTCTTCTGAGTACTTTGGTCCTGATTGGGGTGCGATTGACCAGCGATGCGTGAGAGAAGAGACGTGATCGCCGTGGTGATAGGGCTTCCGAGATGTCGGATTAGTCCTGAGCTGGGACTTAAGACCCTCCCCGGTGGGACTCTCCCGAGACAACGTCGTAACTGACTCTTGACGTATACCGGGGGGCTGCGGTGTACATTGGGTTTTAGCGCTTCGGTCCCCCGTCGAAGCGCGGAGCGATGTTTCGAGCCCCCGTCGGAACATCGTGTGCGACGCCGGGTGGTTTGCCCCCGTAACCACCCGGCGTCGTCTTTGCGTTCCCCGGTCGGGTCGTATGCCCGCCCATGGCCGGGGATTGACCATGACATCCACTCTTCCCGCTGGGGGCCGATCTTGGGCGAGACCACGATGGACGCGCACTGCTCACGAAGGGGCTGCCGCGCGGCCGCCGAGTGGGCTCTGGTGTGGAACAATCCCAAGCTGCACACTCCCGAGCGTCGCAAGGTCTGGGTGGCCTGCGGTGAGCACCGGGAATACCTGGCGAACTTCCTGGACATGCGCGGATTCCTCCGCGAGACCGTGCCCATGGACCGGTTCGAGGGCTGAAGTCTCCGCCGGCCTCGACGAGACTCGCCCAGCCCCTCGGTCAGCCCCCGGTCGGATCCTCCAGAGCGGCACGCGCACGGTCCAAGTCCTCGGGGGTGTCCACGTCGAAGTTCCCGGACCCGGTTCCGAGCGCTACGTGGACGGGGTCGAGTGGCCGCAGCAACTTGTGGAGTGAACGCCCCGAGTACTCGGCCAGGGCCGCGCGCACGGTGACGGTGTGCCAAAGACCGGTGAGCCACTGGGGTCGTCCGGAGGTGTCCACCGACACGGCCCCGCTCGCTTGCCTGCTCCCGTCGTTCCCAACAGCCGCTTCGAGTGCCACCAAATGGTGTGCACGCAGATAGGGCAGGTCCGCGGCGAGCAACACGAACCAGGGGGCACGCACCCGGGCCAGTCCGGTGCGCAAGGCGGGGACCGGCCCGCCGCCCGGGGGGTCTTCCCGGACGTAGTGGGCGCGGGGCCGCCTCCGTCGTGGGCCGACGACGGTGACGTGGGCGTGGGGAGCGTGGTCGCGCACGGCGGCCACGACGTGTTCCAACAGGGTACGTCCAGCGATGGTCAGACCGGGTTTGTCGGCCCCGCCCATACGGCTCGCCGCTCCCCCGGCCAGGACCACTGCCTCCAGATGTTCGCTCACACCCCCACGATGCCGCATCTTCGAGTGGGACTCAGCCCTTGACGCACACGATCTGGCGCAGGTGCGCGACCACTTGGACCAGGTCGGTCTGTGCCGCGATCACCGACTCCAGGTCCTTGTAGGCCGCGGGGATCTCGTCCACCACCCCACGGTCCTTGCGGCACTCCACGCCCCTGGTCTGTTCGGCCAGATCGGCCTCGGTGAAGGTCTTGCGTGCCTTGTTGCGGCTCATCCGGCGCCCGGCGCCGTGGGAAGCGGAGTTGAACGAGGCCGGGTTGCCCAAACCCTTGACGATGTAGGTACCCGTGGCCATGCTGCCAGGAATGATGCCGTATTCACCCGAACCGGCGCGGATGGCCCCCTTGCGGGTCACGAGTACGTCCACCCCGTCGTAGGTCTCCTCGGCCACGTAGTTGTGATGACAGGAGATCCACTGCTCGAAGGTGGCGCCAAAGACCTGATCGGCCAGGACCCGGTAGGCCAGGCCCATCATGACGTCGCGGTTGCGGCGAGCGTACTCTTGGGCCCAGAACAGGTCGCGCCGGTAGGCCTCCATCTCCGGGGTACCGGACAGGAACACCGCCAAGTCCCGGTCGGGCAGGTCCTGGTTGTGCGGCAGTGCCTGTGCCCGCGATATGTGGTGGTCGGCGAGTTCCTTACCGATGTTGCGCGACCCCGAGTGCAGGACGAGCCACACCGTCCCGTCGTCGTCCAGACACACCTCCAGGAAGTGGTTACCACCGCCCAGGGTGCCCATCTGACGACGAGCCCGCTCCTGGCGGGGGTGGACGGCCTCGGCCAGGTCGTCGAAACCGGCCCAGAAGGTGTCCCATCCAAAGCTGCGCAGCCGGGGAACGCGGGCGGGGTCCACCGGCTCGTCGTGGGCGTGGAAGCCGACCGGGATGGTCGCCTCCAAGGCCGAGCGCAGGGGCCGCAGGTCGTCGGGCAGGTGCTCGGCGTTCAGCCCGGTACGCACCGCGGTCATCCCGCAACCGATGTCGACACCGACCGCGGCGGGGCTGACGGCGTCGCGCATGGCGATCACCGAACCCACCGTGGCTCCCTTGCCATAGTGGACGTCGGGCATGACCGCCAGACCGTGGGTCCAGGGCATACGGGTGACGTTGCGCAGTTGCTCCATGGCGGCGGGCTCGACCTGGTCCGGGTCGGCCCACATACGGATCGGCACGCGCTCACCGGGGATCTCGGTGTGGGACATGGGGCCACCTCCCTTTCGTGTCGGCCCTGGGGCACCCATGCGATGCCCCCTCTCGATCAAGCCAGAACGGGAGGAAGGTGGCAACGGGTTTTGACGGTGCCGGGTCCTGGCAGGGGATGGGTTCGGACCCGCTCAGCCGCCGATCGCGGACATGGGGCGGGCCGGTTGCAGGAAACTGGGGTCGTTGATGCCGTGGCCGGGGAGCTTGCTCGCCACGGCGGCCTTCCACCGCTCGGCGAGCTCCTCATCGGTGGCACCTTCGCGCAGGGGCGTGCGCAGATCGGACTCCTCACGGGCGAAGAGGCAGTTGCGGATCTGGCCATCGGCGGTCAGGCGGACCCGATCGCAAGCACCGCAGAAGGGCCGGGTCACCGATCCGATGACGCCGACGGTGGCGGGCTCGCCGTTGGGGAACCGCGCCCCTTGGACTCGGAACAGCTCGGCGGGGGCGCTGCCGCGAGTGTCGGCGTCGGCGGGTTCGAGGTCGAAGTCGGCCTCCAGCCGCTTGAGGATCTCGTCGGCGGTGATCATGGTGTCCCGACGCCAGCCGTGCTGGGCGTCCAAGGGCATCTGTTCGATGAAGCGCAGTTCGTAGCCGTGGTCGACGCAAAAGCGCAGCAGGTCGGTGGCCTCGTGGTCGTTGACGTCGCGCATGAGGACCGCGTTGACCTTGACCGGGGTCAGGCCGGCGGACGCGGCGGCGGCCATGCCTTCGAGGACGTCGTCCAAGCGGCGTCGCCGCGCGAGCTTTTCGAACACGACGGGGTCGAGGGTGTCCAGGGAGACGTTGACGCGGTCCAGTCCCGCTTCGGCCAGGGCCGGGGCCATCCGGGCGAGTCCGATGCCGTTGGTGGTCAGGGCGGTTCGGGGTCGAGGGGTGTTCTCGGTGGCTCCGGCGACGATACCGGGCAGACCACGGCGAAGGAGCGGCTCGCCACCGGTGAAGCGGACCTCGTCGATACCGAGGCGGGTGGTTCCGATACGGATCAGGCGGAGGAGCTCGTCGTCGGTGAGCAGTTCCGGCTTGGGCAACCATTCCAGGCCCTCAGGCGGCATGCAGTAGGTGCATCTGAGGTTACAGCGGTCGGTGAGCGAGACCCTCAGGTCCGTGGCCACGCGTCCATAGGAATCGGACAGCACGGGTGTCACCCTCTCCAGTCTGAATCGCCGAGCAGGCAGTGCGCCCCTTTGCGCCCACCCGAGGGATACCCAGTAACAAGCGTAGAAGATCCTCTTTCACGATGAGTAGCCTGCATCACACCTTTTGCACTATTTCGTCGGTGACCACGAGAAACCGCACCCGTTCGTGGGCCTTCCCCCAGGAAAGGCCGAGAATCGTTGCCCGAACGTTGTGGGCCCTCCCGGCCTAGGGAGTCACACGGGGCGACTCCACCCTCCCAGGCCACACGGGATGACAATCTCCAGACCACTACATCATGCTCTAGTGGAGCGACCATTCGATCGTCGCAGACCTGTACGGCGTTGAGGAGGCGGAACACGGTGATCAGCACGCGCGAGTGGGCCCTGGCGGGTGGGCCCGACGGTTCGGAGAAGCTGGCGGCCCGCGCCTGGGCCCCCACCGAGGGCGAGCCCACGTGGATGGCCGTCCTGGTACACGGCTACGGCGAACACCTGGGCCGCTACGAGCGGGTCGCCGAGGACCTGTGCGCGGCGGGTGCCGTGGTCTATGGCGCCGACCATCGTGGCCACGGCCGTTCCTCCGGCGAACGGGTACTGATCGACGACTACGCCGGGCTGGTCCAGGACGTGCACCGTGTCCTCACCCAGGCCCGCACCGCCTACCGGACGCTGCCCCTGGTGATGATCGGTCACTCCATGGGAGGCATGATCGCCACCCGCTACGCGCAGGTGTATCCCGCTTCGGTACAGGCCCTGGTGCTGTCCGGGCCGGTTCTGGGCAAATGGACGGCGGCCGAACGGCTCGCCGCGGCCGAGGAGATCCCCGATACCCCCATCGATCCCGCCACCCTGTCCCGGGACCCCGAGGTGGGTCGGGCCTACGTGAGCGACGAACTGGTCTGGCACGGACCGTTCAAGCGCACCACGGTGAACGCGTTGCTCACCGAACTGGAGCGAGGCAACACCACCGGGAGCCTGGGGTCACTGCCATTGCTGTGGGTGCACGGTAGCGAGGACGCGCTCGTGCCCGTGGCCGACACCAAAGTGGGAATCGAGAAGGTGGCGGGTGAGGACTTCACCGCCCGGATCTTCCCCGGTGCCCGGCACGAGGTGTTCAACGAGACCAACCGTGAGGAGGTCCTGGCCGAGGTCATCCGGTTCGCCCATCGCTTCGCGGTCTGAGCCCGGCGGTCCACCGCGACCCGTACCGGCTCTCCCGGTGCCCGAGGCGAGCTCACACGTACAGCCGCCCTCGGGGCTGGGAGGGATGGGCCAACGTCTCGGCGTAGGCGGCGGCCAAGCGATCCACCGCGTCGACCAAGACCTCCGGCGGGCGGGTGTAGGCCAACCGCAGGTACCGCTCCAGGGTGCCGTCCGCGCCGAAGATCGGGCCGGCTGCGGGGTGCACGCCGTGCCGAACCGCGTTGGTGGCCAAAGAGGTCGCCATCGGTTGGGGCAGGGCCGCCCACAGCACGAGCCCTCCCCCGGGGACGCTGGAGCGCCAATCGGGCAGCCTCTCCCGTAGGGCGGACAGCAACGCGTCCCGGTTGCGCCGCAGTTGCCGACTGCGCTCGGCCCGAATACGCATCACGTCGGCGAGCAGATGGGTGGCGGTGAGCTGATCGTGCACCGAACCGGCCAGGTCGAAGCGCTGACGGACTCCCATGAGCCGAGTGACCATCGGCGCGGTGGCACGCACCCAGCCCACGCGCAGGCCACCCCAGAACAGCTTGGCCACCGACCCCACGGTCAGTACTCGCCCGTCGGTATCGTGCGCGGCCACCGGGCTGGGCAGATCTCCCGAGTCGATGGCCAGTTCCGCTCCCGATTCGTCGATGATCAGATGGGCGTTGGCGCGTCTGGCCTCTCGGACCAGGACGCGGCGCTCATCGTCGTCCATGAGCGCGCCGGTGGGGTTGTGGAAGTCGGGGATCATGTACGCCACGGCCGGTTTCCACTGGCGGAAGGCGTCCACCAGATACTCCATGTCCCAGCCCTGCGGAGTCACGCCGGTGGTGCGAAGACGGGCTCCGTTGCGACGGGCGGCGTCCAGGCCGTGCGGGTAGGTGGGTGACTCCAGCAGGACGTCGTCGCCCTGTTGGACCAGCAGTTCCATGGCCAGGGTGACACCCTGTTGGGCCCCATTGGTGACGAAGATCTGTTCGGGGGTGGTGGGCAGGCCACGTTCGACGTAACGGCGGGCGATGGCGTGGCGCAGTTCGGGCAGGCCGTAGGGGTAGTAGCCGATGCCGCCCACGTGCGCGGCGAGCTGTTCGGACGCGTGGAAGGAGGCTTCGCGCAGTCCGTCGACCGCCGGTGGCGCGGCCACACCGAGGTCGATGTGCTCGGTGGCGGGGGCGAACGGCGAGGGGTCTTGGACGGCGGAGTCGGGCAGAACGGTCCAGCTGCCCGCCCCCTGCCTGCTGTCCAAGAAGCTGTTGTCGCGTAGCCAAGCGTAGGCGGCGGTAACGGTGTTGCGGCTCATGCCGAGTGCGGCGGCCAGGTCGCGTTCGGCGGGCAAGCGGGTGTGCGTGGGCACACGGCCGTCCAGTACCAGACCACTGATGGCACGGGCGATGGACAGGTAGTAGGGGCGTTCCACGGAGGCCGCACCGATGAGGCGGGCGAGCAGGCGTCCGTTGATCCGTCGAGTGCCGCCGCCGGTGCCGGGGCGATCACTGCGCTGTTTCGCCATGGGAAGGTGCACCTCACCGGCTAGAATAAGGGCCAGTTACCCGGATTGGCTCTTCAGGTCCGGCTCTGTTTGATCCAGGATACCGATGTGGATCCCCTAATGGACTGTCATCCAATGACAGGATGTTTATTTGAAAGGATGACCGTGTTCTTCTCGATCCACGCTCTGACCGCTCGGGTCCTGATCACACCGGCTCTGCCACGCCCTCGGCTGCGCCGACTGCTACAGCTCTACGTCGGCCTGTACCTGTTCGGCCTCAGCGGCGCCCTATTGCTCCGCTCCGACCTCGGCGCGACCCCCTGGGACGTGCTGCACCAGGGTCTGTCCCTGCAGACAGGGCTGTCGATCGGCACGTGGAGCATCATCGTCGGCGCCCTGCTCATGCTGCTCTGGATCCCATTGCGGCAACGAGCCGGCATCGGCACGCTGAGCAACGTGGTCGTGGTCGGGATGTCGGTGGACGTCTCACTGTGGTTGCTTCCCACCGTCGACGCCATGGGCTGGCGCGTCCTGCTGTTGGTGCTGGGTGTCCTGGTCTGCGCGATCGCCACCGGCTGCTACATCGGCGTGGGGCTGGGTCCCGGGCCACGGGACGGACTGATGACCGGCCTGGCCGCGCGCGGGCTCTCGGTCCGCACGGCCCGCACCCTCATCGAGTCGACCGTGGCACTGTCCGGTTTCCTGCTCGGTGGCACGGTGGGAGTGGGCACCCTGGTGTTCATGTTGGCCATCGGCCCGCTGGCACAGGTGTTCCTACCACTGATGCGGATGCCGGAGCCGGCTGCGCCCGCCCCCGCCGAGACGGACGTCTGAGAAACGTCGCCGCGCCCTCCGGAATCGAGCACCACGACATGAGTTAGGCAGAGAAAAATCCCCCATTACCTCCCATACCTGCACGCAACCGCAAATGCACGTGCACACATGAGTGGCAATGGCACCTCTGAGCATGGAAGATGGGGGTCGCGGTAAGGCAAGGGCTGATTTCGGGGAGTTCTTCCGACCGCTCTTTTCGGTTGCTCGCGCCTGGGCACATAACCGGGATAGAGACACCGACGGGCGAACCGGGGGAAAGAATGGTCCGAACGGCGTCCCGCCCCGAAGGCGGGTCGGGTGGCAGGCTTGAGAGGGAAAGCGTACACGGGTGTACGTGTGACGGCCCGCGACGGTGCGGGACCTCCCGTGCGGCCCGGGGCACCCACGCCCACCGCGTGAACGTGACGACGTGTCGGGGGTGAGCCGCGTGTCCGGCTGGATTGAAGACTACGCAATGATCGGCGACATGCAGACCGCCGTGCTCGTCGGACGTGACGGCTCCATCGACTGGGCCTGCCTTCCCGACTTCGACTCGGCCGCCTGTTTCGCGGCCCTTCTGGGCGATGATCAGAACGGACGCTGGAGTCTGCACCCCACAGGCGGCCAGAACAAGGCCGACCGGCGCCGCTACCGAGGCCACACCCTGATCCTGGAACAGGAGTGGGACACCGACACCGGAACGGTCCGGATCATCGACTTCATGCCACCGCGCGGTGGCGCCCCCCACATCGTGCGGCTCGTGGAGGGCCTACGCGGCACCGTGGAGATGACCACCAGCCTGCGCATCCGCTTCGACTACGGAAACGTCGTCCCCTGGGTGCACCGGGCCGGCACCGAACTGGTCGCCATCGCCGGCCCCGACGCCGTCTGGTTGAGCGGTCCCGTCAACCTCAAAGGACACAACTTCACCCACGACGCCACCTTCACCGTCTCCGAAGGTCAACGAGTTCCGTTCGTGTTGACCTGGCACCCCTCTCAGGTCGAGGAATCCGACCACCTGGACGCCGAGAAGGCCCTCTCCCGCACCGAACGCTTCTGGGAAAGCTGGGTGGGCCAGTGCACCTACGAGGGCCCCTACCGCGAGGCGGTGGTGCGCTCCCTCATCGTGCTCAAGGCCCTCACCTATCGGCCCACCGGCGGGATCGTCGCCGCCCCGACCACCTCCCTGCCCGAGGAGATCGGTGGCGTGCGCAACTGGGACTACCGGTACTGCTGGTTGCGCGACGCCACCATCGCCCTGGAGGCCCTGATCCGCTCCGGCTACAAGGACGAGGCCCAGGCCTGGCGCGAATGGCTGGTACGGGCGGTGGCGGGCGAACCCCAACTGATGCAGATCATGTACGGCATCCGCGGCGAGCGACGCCTCACCGAGTGGGAGGCCGACTGGCTGCCCGGCTACGAGAACTCCAGCCCGGTGCGAATCGGCAACGCCGCCGTGGGCCAATACCAGCTGGACGTGTACGGCGAGGTCATGGACGTGCTTCACCTGGCCCGCCGGTCCGGCATCCGCGGTGGCGACCACGTGTGGGGGCTACAACGCTCCCTGGTCAACTACCTGGAATGGTGCTGGGACGAACCCGACGAGGGTCTGTGGGAGGTGCGCGGGCCCCGGCAGCACTTCGTGCACTCCAAGGTGATGGCGTGGGTGGCCACCGACCGTGCCGTGCGCAGCATCGAGGAATTCGGCAAGGAGGGTCCCATCGAACGGTGGAAGGCCTTGCGCGACACCATCCACACCGAGGTGTGCGAGTACGGCTACGACCCCCAGCGCAACACCTTCACCCAGTACTACGGCAGCAAGGAACTGGACGCCGCCCTGCTACTCATCCCCGAGGTCGGTTTCCTGCCCTACGACGACCCCAGGGTGATCGGCACCATCGAGGCGGTACGCAAGGATTTGATGGTGGACGGTTTCGTGCTGCGGTACCGGACCGACTCGGAGACCTCCGCCGACCAACTGCCCGGTGACGAGGGTGCCTTCCTGGCGTGCAGTTTCTGGTTGGCCAACGCCCTGTTGTCCATCGGCCGCCAGGAGGAGGCCAAGGATTTGTTCGAACGACTACTGGCGCTGCGCAACGACGTGGGCCTGCTGGCCGAGGAATGGGACTCCAAGGGAAATCGCCAGGTCGGCAACTTCCCCCAGGCGTTCAGTCACGTGCCCCTGGTGACCACCGCGCTGAACCTGAACGATCGGCAGGGTGGCTGGCGCGCCGAATGACCTCGCTCCCACGGCCGTCCCGAACACGGTGATGGCGGCGGTTGTACGCTACGGGCCGTACGAACTCGTGTCCGATGAGGGCCGAGGCGGGTCCGAGCGTTGGGGGCATGGTTGGCGGAGGAAAGAGTCCTGGGCGGCCGCTACCGCCTGTTGTCCAAGCTCGGTGTGGGCGCCATGGGCCAGGTCTGGCGGGCCGTGGACGAGTTGTTGGACCGCCCGGTCGCCGTCAAGCTGACCCGCCCCGGACAGATGGACTCGGCGGAGGTCTCGGCCCGTTTCCACCGCGAGGCCCGGGTGACCGCGCGCCTGGCCGGGCACCCCAACGTGGTGATCCTGCACGACTTCGGCCGCGACTCCGACCGGCTGGACCCCGAGGGCGTGATCTTCACCGTGATGGAGTTGGTCCCGGGCCGCCCACTCTCGGAGGTACTCAAGGACGACGGACCGCTGCCGATCACCACTGCCGCGAATCTGGCCTCCCAGACCGCTGCGGGGTTGAGCGCCGCCCACGCCCTCGGGGTCGTGCACCGCGACGTCAAGCCGGGCAACCTCATGGTCCTGGATGAGGACGGTGAACACTTCGTGAAGATCCTGGACTTCGGGATCGCCGCGGTGACCGCCGCCCACCAGAACGACCGCATCACCCGTACCGGTCAGGTACTCGGCACCCCTCTGTACATGCCCCCCGAACAAATACGCGGGGACCAGGTGGACCGAGCCGGCGACCTGTACTCCCTGGGCGCGATCCTGTACCAGATGCTGACCGGGGAACCACCGTTTCGAGGTGATCGAGCGATCAAGGTGATGCGAATGCACCTGGAGCAGGCGCCACGACCGCCCACGGAAGTGCGCCCGCAGATTCCGGTCCCCCTGGCCGAGCTGGTTCTTCGCATGTTGGCCAAGGACCCCGGGGACCGGCCCTCCGGCGCCGAGGAGGTTCGTGACCGGTTGGCCCCTTATCTTCCACAACGTCCCTCCGCTCCCCTGTTCGTACACCCCCGGCCTCAAGGGGAACGACCGAACAGCGGCGAGGGACACCCGGCCCGTCTCGCCGAATTGGTGGAGACGGCCCGGGCCCACGTGGACGCGGGCGCGTACGACACCGCGGCCGAGGAACTGCGCACCCTGATACCCCTGCTGGAAACGGTCTACGGCCCCGACCATCCGGACACCCTTCGGGCTCGCCGTCGTGAGGCGTACGCCATCGGCAAGAGCGGTGACCACACCCGGGCGATCACCGGGTTCGAGACCCTGTTGCCCGACCTGATCCGGGTGCACGGACCGCGACACCCCGAGACTCTGGCCGCGCGCTACTACCTGGCCACCAACGCCGGGCGCCTGGGCGACCACACCTTGGCCGCACGCACCCACGAGGCCCTGTTGCCCGACCTGGTCGCGGTGGAGGGCCCAGACTCCACCAAGGTGCTGACCGCCCGCCTGCACTTGGGCCTAGAGGTCGGCGAGTCCGGTGATCCGGCGCGCGCGGCCGAATTGTTGGCCGCGTTGATCCCCGACCTGACCCGGCTGCGCGGCGCGGACGCCCCCGTCACCCTGCGCGCCCGTCACCACCAGGCCGCCTATCTGGGCCACAGTGGCCGCCCTGACGAAGCCGTTCGTCTCTACGAGGAGCTACTGGCCGACCACACACGTATTCACGGCGAAGAGGCCGCGAGCACCCGGGCCATCCGCGCCGACCTGGACCACTGGCGTTCTTCCCGCGCCACCTGAGGCGGGAAGGACGAGCACAGGGTTTTTCGTTTCCCTACAGGCCATGGCGAATGGTCCCGGTCCATTCACCTTGGGAGTCCCGCCCTGGGCGTTCCAGGTGGAGGATCCACTGGCGGGCTGGGGGCGGGGCCGACGCGCCCCACCCCGCTCTATTCCGACAAGGTCGAAGACACTTCCCCGGGCCCGTGGATCGACGTCTGGAAAGGGACGTGGCCGTCCTCAGTCAGCGCTAGTGTTCTGGCCATGTCAACCAAGGACCTCAACGAGATCATGGACAGCGGCTGGGCGAAGGCCTTGGAGCCCGTCGCCCCGCAGATCGCCGCCATGGGCGACTTCCTCCGCCAGGAGGTGGCCGCCGGTCGCACCTACCTACCCGCGGGCGACAACGTTCTGCGCGCCTTCCAACGGCCCTTCGAGGACGTGCGCGTCCTCATCGTGGGGCAGGACCCCTATCCGACCCCGGGCAACGCCGTGGGGCTCAGCTTCTCCGTCGCACCTGACGTGCGTCTGCCCGGCAGCCTGCGCAACATCTACAAGGAGATGAGCGAGGACCTCGGGACGCCGATGCCCTCCAACGGCGACCTCACCCCGTGGACCGAGCAGGGAGTGCTTCTGCTCAACAGGGTGCTGACCGTGGCCCCCGGCAAACCCGGCTCACACCGTGGCAAGGGCTGGGAGGCCGTCACCGAGCAGGCCATCCGGGCCTTGGCCGAACGTGACAAGCCGCTCGTGGCCATCTTGTGGGGACGCGACGCGCGCAACCTACGGCCCCTGATGCCGGGGGTCCCTTGCGTTGAGTCAACGCATCCGAGCCCCATGTCCGCACGTAACGGTTTCTTCGGTTCCAAGCCGTTCAGCAGGACCAACGCGTTGTTGGCCGAACAAGGCGCCGAACCGGTGAACTGGCGGCTGCCTTAGGGACTCTCACCCTTCGCGAGTCCTTGAACACCATCCCCGAACACAGAAGGACCCCCAGGGTTCGGCGCCTCCCCGGTGCCGGGTCCGCCGCGTTCCACCCCTCGAACACGGAAAGGCCGCCTGCCATGGCGAAACGGCTCAGCTACGAGGACGCCCTGCGGACCCTCGGCGAAAACGACTCCGAAGTCCTGGACCTGGCGGAGAAGCTCGCCGACGGAGGGCTCGGATTGGTGGGTGTGCCGGACCTGTTCGGGGTGCGAGGCGCGTTGGTGAGCAAGGGTCGCAACGCGCTGGAGGGAATGCGCGACAAGCTCAAGGGCCAGAGCCGACAGTCACGGACGGAGAAGATCGAGGCGGCGTATCGGATCCTGACGATCACGTCGTTCTTCGAGGCGGTGGAGGAAGCCTTCGAAGAGGTCGGGACGCCCTTCGGACTGGACGAATTGGAGATCACCACCGAAGAGCAGTACATGCTGCTGAGCAAGCATGTGATCACCGGCTCCGGCCCCGGTCCCTCGTATCCGATCACCCACTCCGGTCGCCGTCGGGGGCCCTCCCTGGCGCCCTTGGAGTCGGGGCGGATGGCCCTCGCGTTCAGTAGGTTCATCTGTGGCCTGGCCGTGGCCGAACGGCACCGGGTGACCGTGGACTCCCCCGTGATGAAGAAGTTCCGAAGCTCTGTGGAGCGAAGGATGTCCGCACGGCTCCACGAAGGTGTGCTCCGGTTGGGGGCACAGATCCCCGAATTCGGCATGTGGCTGCACACGGCCGAACACGCACGGACCCGTCAGGAGATCGGCACGGGCCTGTCCGATCTGCACGAACAGCTCTCCCGGATCAGCTCTCATCGCCCGGTCTCCAGAAGACGTCAGGAGTTGTCCGCCTCCTACCAGGCGGTGCTCGACCGACCCATCCTGCGTTCGGACGACGCTCCGGCGGGCCTGGCCCTGCCCTCACTTCGTGAGGCCTACATCCCTCCCCGAGGACGGATCACCTTGGCCAGGGAGGGCATCGCCCCGGCGAGCGACGCATGGTGGCGGGACTTCCCGATCCAGGACGACCTTCAGTCCCTCGTCGCCTCCCTGATCACCCATCCCCGCACCACCGAGTCCCCCATGGTCCTCCTCGGGCATCCGGGCGCGGGAAAGTCCAAGTTCACCGAGATGCTGGCCGCCCAACTCCCCTCGGAGGACTTCCTGCCCATCCGGGTGGAACTACGCACCGTCAGCCCGAACTCCCCCCTTCACGTCCAGATCGAAGAGGGATTGCGCGCCGACCTGCACACCTCCGTGTCCTGGCGGGATCTGGCCGACGACGCCGACGGCTCCCTACCGGTGATCATCCTGGACGGCTTCGACGAACTCCTCCAGGCCACCGGGGTGGACCGCTCCGACTACCTGGAACGGGTCCAGGAGTTCCAACAGCGCCAAGAGGCGCTGGGACAGCCGGTGGTCGTCATCGTCACCAGCCGTACCCTGGTGGCCGATCGGACCCGATTCCCGTCACGGACGACGGTGATCCGTCTGGAGCCCTTCGACGACGCGCAGATCGAACAGATGCTCGGGGTGTGGAACAAGGCCAACGAAGGTGCCTTCACCACCAAGGGGTTGCTCCCCCTCGAACCCGAGGACCTGCTCCGCTACCGTGACCTGGCCGAACAGCCGCTGTTGCTGTTGATGCTGCTCATCTACGACGCCCACGACAACGCGCTGCGACGGGCCTCGCAGACCCTCTCCCACGGTGAGCTCTACGAACGTCTGCTGAGGATGTTCGCCAAGCGTGAGGTGGACAAGCACCGATCCCGCTTGGGGAACAAGGCACGTGGACAAGCCGTGGAGGACGAACTGCGCCGCCTGGAAGTGGCCGCCATGGCGATGTTCGCCCGGGGTCGGCAGAGCGTACGCGCCGACGAACTGGACCAGGACCTGGCCGTCCTGATGCCCGAGGCGGCCGAGCGTCCTCAGGAGGCCGACCTGCACGGAATGATCGCCCCCGCCCACCAGGTCTTGGGCCGCTTCTTCTTCGTGCACGAGGCCCGCGCGAAGACCACGGACGGAGACGACAGCGCCTTCGAGTTCCTGCACGCCACCTTCGGCGAGTACCTGGTGGCCCGCATGGTGGTCGCGACCCTGGAGGAGTTGGCGGAGGACCGCAGTCGGGCCACGCGCCGACGAAGCAGGGTGGTCCGGCTGGACGACGGTGAACTTCACGCCCTTTCCTCCTTCGCGGTCTACGCGGGCCGGGACAAGGTGGTCTCCTTCTTGGAGGAGCTCCTGGGGCGACGTCTGGTGGAGGACCCGGACCTACGGGGCGACCTACGGGATCTGTTGATCGAGCTGTTCCGTGAGGCGCCCTTTCCCGCACCCAACCGTTCCTTCACCGAATACGAACCCAAGCGTCTGCCCGTCGCCACCCGGGAGGCCTGCTACACGGCGAACCTGGTCACCTTGATGATCCTGATCGCCGAGGAACCGATTCCGCTTCCGGAGCTCTTCCCCGAGGCGGCGGGGACCTGGCACGCCTGGCGACGCGTGGTGTCCTTGTGGCGCGCCCTGCCCGCATCCCAATGGTTCGGCATCCTGGACACGGTACGGGTACGCCACCTGGGGTTCTGGGGGAAGGAAGGTTCCCTGACGGTTCTGGATCGGGAGTCGAGCGCCCCGATCAACGTGGGTGAATGCACGGGTTTCGAGCTGCGCGGCGACACCGACACGACCCCGGCCCTGACCAACCCCTACGAGATCGAGATCCCGGCGGGAACGGTGGCGCACCGGTTGTTGCGTTCCATGGCGATGCGGGCCAATGGAACCGCCTCCCGCCTGGCACTGATCCTCTCCCCGTACCTGAAGCACGTCTCCAGCGAACTGGGGACCTGGTACGTGGACTCGGGCGGGGACGAGGAGGTCGCCTGGGTCGTGGCCCACGACGTGCTGCGGCTGCGGTTGGAAACGCTCGATGGACTGTCCTCGAAGCAGGTCGACGAACGTCTGGCCTGCTACCGGCGGCTGCTCGGCCGTGAGCTGGACGGGGTCACACTGGTCACCTTGCGCCAAGCCTTGGAGGACCTGCGTTCGTGGCCCGAACCGAAGCACGGTGAACAACGGCAGGCCTTGGCCCGCATGACCCAGAACGCCCTTCGAGGAAATGAAACGCCCTCCGTCGAAACGGTCGAGGTCAAGGAACCACTCCGTCGCCTGCGCGGTGAGGTCTTCCAATTCTTGAACCAGGACGCGGAGGAAGACGGGTTCAACGCGCAAAAGCCTGATCGACCGACTCCCTTCCGGTATCCACCCCTTCCAGAGATCCGTGGAGGCTCCGCCGACTTCTGATCACCCACGGCGCGTCGTCCACAGGACCCGTGACCCCCTTCTGTGTCCGCTTTCGTTCACTTAGAGTGATCAGTAGTCCGCCCGTCCGTTCATCCCCGTCCATCCCCGGCTCCGCTCTGGCCCCTCATCCAGAAGAGAAGACGGAAAGGCCACCCCCTGATGGCTCAGCAGCTCACCTACGCCAACGCCCTCAAAGTCCTCGGCAAACAGGACCGGCCCTTGTTGGACGCGGCCGAGCGATTGGCCAACGGGGGCCTGGCGGCGGCCGGGGTCGGCAATCTCTTCGGTCTGCGCAGATTCCTGGTCCGGCAGGGACGCAAGGCCCTACAGAACCTGGGGGACAAGCTCCAGGGCACCGGCCGGCTCTCTCGTACCCGACGGATCGAGGCGGCCCACCAGGTGCTGCTCGTGATCTCCTTCTTCGATCCGCTGGACCTGTGTCTGTCCGACGCGGGGGTACGGCTGCGCGGCGAGGATCTGGAGGTCACCGCGGATGAGCAGTGGGCGCTGTTGGGCCGGGTGCTTCGTTCGGAGTCCGTCCACTCTCCCGACGGAGACTTCGTGTGGGACCAGGACGATCTGTTCGAACGCGCCGAGGCCGTGTTCACGGAGGCCTCGGTCCACTTGCTCCGGCTGGTGCGGGGGTTGGCGGCCACCGGGGACACCGGTACCGACACCGGCCACGGCTCCAGGCTGGCCACGGCCCTGCGCCAGGACCTACCTGGGCGGGCCTTGACGGCCTACAGCGGCCACTACGTCCGCTTGTGCGCACAGGTGCCCGAGTTCGGAATGTGGGCTCAGCTGCGTGAGCACGAACAGACCCGGCGACGGGTCAGCGACGCCTTCGCCGGGTTGCGGGAGGAGCTCACCCGGATCGCCTCGGGACGGCCCGTGGGGGCGCTGCGCCGCACCTTGTCCCTGAAGTACGGGTCCCTGTTGGACCGGCCCATCCTGCCCGTGGACGACATCCTTCCCCAGGACCTTCCACCGGGGATGGTCATACCGTCCCTACGCGACTGTTACGTGCCACCGAGCGCGCGGGTGGCGCGTGTGGGCCGTCGTGAGGACCCTTCGGCCGAAGAATGGTGGCGCGAACGGGAGACCCTGCCCGACCTCCAGCGCTTCCTGGCTTCCCGGCTCACCCACCCTGACGCGGTCAGGTATCCCACGGTGCTCTTGGGCGAACCGGGCGCGGGTAAGTCCAAGCTCACCGAAGTACTCGCCGCCCAACTGCCGGAGGAGGACTTCCTGACGGTCCGGGTGGAGCTGCGGTCGGTCAACGCCGACGCGGACGTGTACCGGCAGATCGTGGAAGGGCTGGAGCGCGAGCATCGCGACCGGATCACCTGGCCGGAACTGCTCGATGAGGCCGAGGGCGCCCTACCGGTGGTCATCCTCGACGGCTTCGACGAACTCCTCCAAGCCTCCGGTATGGACCGACACAACTACCTGGAACAGATCGAGGACTTCCAAAGACACCAGGAGGTGGTGGAGCAACCGGTGGCGGTGATCGTCACCAGTCGCACCTTGAGCGCCGGCCGGGTCCGCTTCCCGGAGAAGAGCACGGTGATCCGGCTGGAGCCGTTCGACCACGAACAGATCGGCCGGGTCCTGAACGCCTGGAACACCGCGAACTGGAGGCTGTTCGGTTCCACGGGACTCCGGGAACTACGGACGGACCGGCTGATGGAGTACCCCGAACTGAGCCGGCAGCCTTTGCTGCTGCTGTTACTGCTGGTCTACGACGCGCAGGACAACGCCCTCCAACGGACCCCGGCCTCACTCTCCCTGGGGGAGCTCTACGAGCGGTTGTTGACCACCTTCGTCCACCGCCAGATCCGCAAGCATCGGGCCGAATCGGGTGAGAGGGAGTTCAAGCGTGAGGTGCAAAGGGAGCTGCACCGGCTGGAGGTGACGGCGTTGGCGATGTTCACCCGCCAGCGGCAGAACGTGGGGGCGGAGGAGTTGTCCGCGGACCTGCGGGAGTTCCGGCTGGCCCATCACCACCCGCAGACCGAGGGAGGTCCCCGACCACGGTCCAAGACGGCGCACGAGTTGCTGGGCAGGTTCTTCTTCATGCACGTGTCACGGGCACGGGTCACGGGGGCCGAGGAGGGGCCGCAAAGCACCTACGAGTTCCTGCACGCGACCTTCGGCGAGTACCTGGTGGCCCGTATGGTCCACCGGGCGCTGCGTTCCCTGGTCAACGACCGTGTCCGCCATGAGGAGGAGGACTCCTGGGGTGAGCAGAGCCCCGGTGACGGTGTCTTGTACGCCACTTCGTCCTTCTCCTGTTACCGGGATCGGGAGAGGACGCTCGACTTCCTCAAGGAACTGGTCGGCAAGGACATCGACGGGGACGAGGAACGACGGGCGCACTACGGTGCACTGCTCATCGAACTCTTTCGGCGGGCGCCCTATCCTCCGACGAACCGGTCGCACTCCACCTACCAGCCCAGAGAACTCCCCTTCACCAGCCGGCAGGCCTACTACACCGCCAACCTGCTCACCCTGCTCCTCATCGCCCAGGACAAGGCGGTGGACATCGGTGAACTGTTCACCACCGCCACTCCCGGGGTCACCGCGCTGCAACAGTGGCGGGCCACCGCCTCCCTGTGGCGCACCCTGCCCGGCAGCGAATGGTTCACCATCTTGGACACGCTGCGGCTGCGTCACCTCGCGAACGGCCGTTCGGTACTGAGGCTGGAGGACCATTCGAGGGTCAATGTCGGAGAGAGCATGGGGTTCGAGTTGCGCGGGGACCCGGACCTGCACAGCAGTGTGCTCGATCCGTACGCGATGAGCACCGTCTCCTTCACTCCGACCGGACAGATGCTGCGGTCGATGGCTCTACGGGTCAACGGAACCGCCGCGCTCCTGACCATGGGGGTCCTTCCCCACCTGGAAGTGGATCCCTCCGGGCTGGGGGTTTGGGCCGGGCCCTGGGACACGGGGGGCGCCCCTTGGTCCCCCGGCCACGAGCTTTTGCTGCTGCGCCTGCTCCCCGACGAAACGGAGCGGACACGCAGACTCGCGGCCTATCGCCGGTTCCTCTGGTTCGACGACGGCATGGTCTTGGGGCGCACGGGTCTGCTGGTGCTACGGCAGGCGGCGGAGGACCTGAGCACCCTTGCCCCCGACAACGGACACCGGGTCGAACTCTTGGGCCTGGTCACCACCTACCTCACCAAACTCGTCGAGATGTCCGGGCCGCGTGACCGAATCGAGGGCGAAGAGGTGGCCTCGACCGCTGGAGGGGGGCCCGATTCCACCGAAGGTCGAACCGTGGGCTCCACACCCTCCCCCCGCGTCACGGTCCGCCCCGAGGAGATCGGGGCCGTCCTCGACCTGCTCACGCCCCACCTGTCACCGGCCTCGGTCGAAAGGGTCAAGCGGGCGATCAGCACGCTGCCGTTCGGCGTGGGCGCGGACACACCATCTCCCGCCGGGCTCCCCGCCCCCGCGCGCTCGAACCGAGACGAACACAGCGTGGTGGACCTCGAACCCTTTTCAGAGAGGGCCCCATCGTCGGACTGAGGATCCGGCCCCTACGCCGCCAGGACGCGCGCGACCAGAGCCGGGACCACGTCGCCGATGGGGTCGTGCAGGACCGCGCTCGCGTAATCGTCGTAGGGGGTGGGCTCGGCGTTGATGACCACCAGCGAGGCACGGGACATCATGGCCACGTCGCACAACCCTGCCACCGGGTGCACGGTCAGGGAGGTGCCGACGGTCACGAAGGCGTCACATTCGCGGGCGGCACGCGCGGCTCTCTCGATGACCTCGGGGTCCAGACGCTGGCCGAAGGCGATGGTGTCGGACTTCTGGATTCCTCCACAGGACACGCAGCGGGGGTCGGACTCCTCGTCGAGACGATTCAGCACCACCGCGCTGGGAGTACGCAGACCGCACGCCATGCACATGACCCGGAGCATCGTGCCGTGGACCTCGACGACCTCCTCCTCGGGTACCCCGGCACGCTGGTGCAGGCCGTCGATGTTCTGTGTGATGAGGGCTCGCAGGCGATCGGAGGCGGCCAGTTCGGCCAACGCCCGGTGGGCCGCGTTGGGTTCGGCTTCCCAGACCCGATCGGCTCGTCGAGACAGCCACGCCCGACGACGCACGTCGATGTCACCCATGTAGCTGTCGATGTCCGCCATCGCCTGGGCGCCGGGATCGGTGGTCCACAGGCCCTTGGGGCCACGGAAGTCGGGGATTCCGGAGTCGGTGGACACGCCCGCGCCGGTCAACACGGTGATGCTTTGGGCACCGCTGAGGAGTTCGGCGGCTCGGGCGAACCCCTCGGGGTCGGCGAAGCGTGCGGTGTCGTCGGTCGTGGAGGCCATACCCCATTGTTACAGCGCACCGGACACCCGATGGGGCGACCCACGTCCGAGCCGCGGGGTCGCCGGCCCCTGGCCCATAACCTCGAGGAACATGTGGTGTGGGGCCGCACATAGCCTGGTCGATGCACACGAGAAGGGCAAAGGGTGCCAAAATGCACACAATCATGAAGCAGTCGTTCATTCTCGTGGTCAACGGGATCAAGGTCCAGCGCCCCGTGTTCGTCCTGGGCGCTCCCCACTCCGGGGTCCCCGTGATCGCCCGTGCCCTGTCCCGTGCACCCGGTTTCCATGTGGGAGCCGGTTCCTCTGGGGTGCTCAACGCCGTGTACGCGGTGGCGCGCCGCCCCTCCTTGGCCTTGGAGAAGGTCTCGGGTACGGCGAGTCTGCTCCGCGAGGCCTACGCCGAGGCCTGGCAGCTCACCCCCCTGACCTGTCCCAAGTGCCCGGGCCCCTATGCCAGCGTGCCCGCCAACGCCGCCTCCGCACCGTGCGAACACAGCGGCGACGTACGTCGCTACGGTGACGCCAGTCCCGACCTGCTCTACTGCGCGAGTGCCCTGCACGCGGCCTTCCCCGACGCCCTGTTCGTGCAGATCATCCGGGACGGTCGTGACGTCGTCGCGGACATGATGGAGGACGAACGGTCCCTGGCCTGGCTCAAGCCCAGTTTCATGAAACTGGAGCACGAGTTCCCCAACCACTTCTTCGGCTTGGAAGAGGAGTCGGACCTGGAGCGGTTCACCGACGGCTCGACCGCGGCCAAGTGCGCGATGCGATGGCGGGGCGCGGTGCGCATGTCGGCCCGACTACGTCAGGAGATCGGCACCGACCAACTACTGACCCTGCGTTATGAGGACGTGCACGGGGGCGAGGTCGCCACGGCCGAGCGATTGCGCGAGTTCACCGGTGCACGGGTGCCGGCCGGTGAGCTGTTGACCGACGGGTCCTGGGGAGTGGGTTCCTGGAAGGAACGGCTCTCCCGTCGAGACCACGGTGACGTGCACGAGGAGGCGCGCAACGAACTGTCGCGTCTGGGTTACCTATGAGGCGTTCCCCGGGAGCCCCGGCCCGGCGGACCCGACCTAGGGCTACGATGAGCGCATGATCTCTTTGTCGCTGTCCGTCCTGGCCCTGATCGTCGTGATGGGGATCTTCTTGTCGATCCTCGTCGGTGGCGCCGTGTACGTCGCCCGGACCCGACGTCGCGGGACCGAGGCCATGCTGCTGAACGCCCGTAAGGTGCGCGAGTTGCGCTGACCTTCCGGCGGCCCCTCCAGCACCGACCGATTCAACCCGCGAAGGTCCCAGGGTCGGGACCGAAGCGGTATCCCTCGTCGAGGGCGCTGATCCGGTCCATCTCCTCCTCCGACAGTTTGAAGTCGAACACGTCGAAGTTGGAGCGGATGCGCTCGGGCGTCACCGACTTGGGGATGACCACGTTGCCCATCTGAATGTGCCATCGCAGCAGGACCTGTGCGGTGGTGCGTCCGTGCGTCCGGGCGATCTCGGTGATGAGCGGGTGATCCAGGAGCCGTCCCTGTCCCAGAGGACTCCACGCCTCGGTGACGATGTGGTGCTTGGCGTCGAAGGCCCGGACCTCTTCCTGGCTCAGCAGTGGGTGCAGTTCGACCTGGTTGAGCATGGGAACGATTCCGCCCTCCGCCAGGACCCGCTCCAACTGTCTGGGCTGGAAGTTGCACACCCCGATGGCGCGCACCCGTCCCTCGGCGTAGAGGCGCTCCAACGCCTTCCAGGTGGAGACGTAGAGGTCGCGTTCGGGTTGGGGCCAGTGTACGAGGTAGAGGTCGAGCACCTGCAGATCCAGCCGCTTCAGACTGGCGTCGAAGGCCCGTAGCGTGGAGTCGTAGCCCTGGTCGGGGTTGGCGAGCTTGGTCGTGACGAACACGTCCTCCCGGTCCAGTCCCGAGCGGCGCAACGCCTCCCCCACGCCGGCCTCGTTACCATAGGAGGCGGCGGTGTCGATGCTGCGGTACCCGACCCTCAAAGCCTCCATCACCACGTCGATCACTTCGTCCTCGGGTACCCGCCACACCCCCAACCCCAACTGCGGCATCCGGAGCCCGTTGTTCAACGTGATGTCGGGAACCATCGTCATCCTCATCCCCCGTCGAGCCCGAACGGCCCTTCGCTTCTTGTCGTGTCCTTGCCCCTGTGTTGCGGCCTGTCCGGCCTCTGTGCGCATACTGCCATGTCAGGCCGGTTCTGGGCCTGAGGCTGCGCCGCTATCGGGTGGGCTTTTACCCGGGCGACCCGCCCCGGCCGAAGGGGGACGAGACGATAGGCTGCCCGCCCGGACCCGGAGGGGACGAATGGGGTACGAGGAGCGCCTGAGGGTCAGCGCCGAGTTGGAGCGGGACCGTGTGGGACTGGTGGAGCGGATCGTCGCCGAGGTGTACGAGGAGGTCCCCGCCTATCGGGCCCTGCACACCTCGCAACTGACGGAGGTGCGGGCGATCACCGCGTGGTTGGTGACCCGCTCGATGGAGCTATGGGTGCGCGGTGCCCAACGATTGCCGCCCGAGGACGTGGAGCGGTTGCGCGGCATCGGCCGGGCCCGCGCGGCCGATGGACGTTCCATCGGTGCCGTGGTGCGCGCGCACCGGGTGGGGTCGGCCGTCGCGGTGCGCCTCATCCGAGAGCGGGCCGGTGACAGCCTCGACACGGCCGACGTGTTCGCTTTGGGTGAACTCTGGTTGACCTCACTCGACCAGATCTCCGAAAGCCTGTCCCAGGGCCACGCCGAGGCCGCCGACCGCCTGGACGCCGACCGTGAACGCGCACGTCGCACGCTGCTGGACGACCTGCTCATCGGCCGCCAGTCCTCACCGGGCGCGATCCGCGACCGCTCCCGGACCTTGGGCCTCACCCCGCCCGATCCGGCCGTACTGGTGGTGGCCGAACCGGCGGGGGACGCGGGGGAGGTGGAGGCCGTGGTGTCGGCGCTCTTGGAGCCCTTGGCCGCGAAGGCCGGTGCGGACCCCTTGGTGACCACCCGTTCGGGCCGAGTGGTGGTACTGGTCTCGGCGGAGGACGCCACACACCTCACCCGGGTCCTCATCGATCGTGGCCGTCGAGGGTGCGTGCTGGAGCCGCGCGAGCTGAGCGACATGTCGTGGGCCTACCGATTGGCCGACGGCGCCTTGGAGACCGCGCCGCCGCACGCACTGGGCGAGGACGGGCTGCTCCGTGAAGCCGACGCGTGCGTGCTCGCCCTGCTCAACGGGGGTGGGATCGCCCCGGCGACGGTGCGCCGCACGGTTTTGGGACCGCTGCTCGACCCCGCCAACCGGCACCTGCTGGAGACGCTCGGCGCCTACTTCAGGGAGGGCGCGGCCACCACCGCGGCGGAGGCGATGCACGTGCACGCCCAGACCCTGCGCTACCGCCTGCGCCGGGTCCGTGAGCTGACCGGGCACGACCCGCATCGCCCCTGGCCACGGTTCGTGCTGGAGACCGCCTGCGCCATCGCCTCCTGAGCCGTACGTCTCGCCTCTTCCGCGTCGAGTGCGGCCCTGCAGGAGGGCACCCAATGAGCCACCGACCGGTTCGGCACCGATCCGGACACAGGGGCGGAACGGATCAGATTCCGGTCCCGCAACGGATGCTCTCCTGAGCGAATCCGGCCCAGCGGCGGGGTAGGTACACCGGCGTTGGTCCGTGCCCCCTCGGCCCCGGGTGGGGCTCGATGAACGTACTCCCGACCCCCGGAGGTACCGACGTGACCGCTTCCATCGCACTTCCCCGCCTCATGCGCGTGGGCGCGGGGGCCTCGGCCGAACTGGCCGAGGTTCTGGAATCCCTCGCTCTGGCCCGTCCGCTGATCGTGACCGATCCCTTCGTCCGTGAACAACCCTTCTTCCAACGGATCCTGGCGCACCTGAACAGGGCGGGGCTCTCCCCCGGAGTGTTCGCCCGCACCACCCCCGCCCCCACCACCGAGGTGGTGGATCAAGGGCTGCACGCGCTGCGGGACGGCGATTTCGACTCATTGGTGGCGGTGGGCGGCGGCAGTCCCATCGACACCGCCAAGGCCGTGGCCTTGCTGGGCGCGCACGGTGGTCGGATGAGCGACTACAAGGCGCCGACGGTCACCGACGCCCCCGCACTGCCGGTGGTGGCGGTGCCCACCACCGCGGGCAGCGGTTCGGAGTCCACCCGCTACAGCTTCATCACCGACGTGGAGACCGATGACCGGATGCTCTGCGCGGGCTTGGCGGTGCTGCCACGGGCGGCGTTGGTGGACTTCGAGTTGACCCTGCACATGCCGCCGCGGTTGACCGCCGACACCGGGATGGCCGCTCTGGCCCACGCGATCGAGGCGTACGTGAGCTCCCGGGCCAACCCGATCTCGGACGGGTTGGCCCGGGAGGCGATGCGTGCCCTGTTCACCCATCTGCGGTCCGTGTACGCCGACCCGGGCGACCGGGTGGCCCGCGAGGCGGTGATGACGGGCGCCACCCAGGCGGGGATGGCGCTGTCCAACGCCGGCTCGGGCCTGGTGCACGCGATGAGCCGGCCGATCGGCGCGCACTTCGCCATGGCGCACGGGCCGTCCAACGCGATGCTGTTGCCGACGGTCACGGAGTTCTCGCTACCCACGGCCCCCGAGCGTTACGCCGAGTGCGCACGCGCCATGGGTATGGCCGCCCCTGGCAGCACCGATGGGGAGGCCACCGGAGCCCTGGTGTGGGAGTTGCGTCTGCTCAACGAGGAACTCCAGGTGCCCGGCCCTCGCGCCCACGGGATCGACGCCGAACGTTGGTGGGAACTGGCTCCACTGATGGCGGAGCAGGCCCTGGCCTCGGATTCTTCGGCCGATGATCCGCGAGCGCCCACCGTGGCGGAGGTGGTGGAGCTCTACCACCTCGTCTACGGCTGACCCCCGGGGCCGTGCCGAGGCCGGCTCCCGTGTCCGTCCGGTTCGGTGGACCGGGTACGGGAGCCGGTGATGCTTCCTACCGGGCGATGCCCCATTTGCGGCGTAGGGAACGGTCGGCCCAGTTGAAGAACAGGTCGATGAGGACGCCGATGGCCAGCACGATGATGACGTAGGCGAGCAGACGTTCGGCGTCGTTCAGTTGGCGGGCCTGGCTCAGTGCCCAACCGATCGAGTTCTGTTGGTTGATGATCACCAGCAGTTCGCCGGCCATGAGGGAACGCCACGCGAACGCCCACCCCTGTTTGAGACCGGTGACGAACATCGGCAGCGCCGCCGGGATGATCAGCAGGCTGTAGTGCTGTACTCCGCGCAACCCCATGGCCTTGCCCGCCCGCAGCAGCGACGGCTGTACGTAGTCGATGCCCGAGGTCAGCCCGCCCGCGATCGAGGGCGCCGCGCCCAGGACGATCACGAACATGATGGCCGACTCGCTGATGCCGTACAGCAGCATCGCGAAGGGGAACCACACGATCGAGGGCATGGTCTGCAAGCCCGTGATGAGCGAACCGATCGCCACCCGCAGCGGCCCGAATCGTGAGACCGCCAGACCGATGACCACTCCCACGGCCAAGGCCAGCGCGAAGCCGGTGAAGGCCCGACGCATGGTGACCCGCACGGCCTCCCAGAACTCGGGGGTGGTGATCTCGTGGAAGAGGGTGGGCAGCACCCGGTCCGGCCCGGGGAACACCCACTCCGATCGCCAGCCGCTCCACACCACGACCTGCCAGGCCACCAGCACCAGGGTGAGGGCGGCGAGTTTGGGCCAGGTGACCGCCCAAGCCCTGGCAAGGACCTGGCCCGGGCTCCGGTCGGTGGTACCGCGCCGAGGCTGGAGTTCGAGAGCGTCCAGACCCCGCACCGCGGTGTCCTCGTCGCGGGTCTCAGGCATGACGCGCGACCTCCGCGCGGAGTCGGTCGGTGATGCCGGCGGCCTGCTCGGCGATCAGAGCGGAATCGATGCGCCGGGGGCGCTCCCCCGCCACCTCGAACTCGGCGATGAGTCGGCCCGGGCGACTGGACAGCAGCACGACCCGGTCACCCAGGCGCACCGCCTCGCGCACGTTGTGGGTGACGAACATGATGGTCAGGGATCTCTCCCGCCAGATACGTTCGAGTTCGTCGTGGAGGATGTCGCGGGTCATGGCGTCCAGCGCGCCGAAGGGTTCGTCCATGAGGAGCACGTCGGCGTCCTGGGCCAGGGCGCGGGCCAGGGCCACCCGCTGGCGCATGCCACCGGAGAGTTCGTGCGGGCGTTTGCGGTCGAAACCGGTCAATCGCACCAGCTCCAAGAGGTCGGCCACGCGCTTGTCGCGTTCGGCCTTGGGCACCTTGTCGACCTTCATGGGTACCTCGACGTTGGCGCCCACGGTGAGCCAGGGAAAGAGCGCGGCCTCTTGGAACATCATGGCGACGCGGTGCTCGCCCACGCTCACGTTGCCGCTGGTGGGGGTCTCCAGGCCGGCGACGAGGGAGAGCAGGGTGCTCTTGCCACAGCCGGAGGCGCCCAGGATGGCCAGGAATTCGCCCTTGCGGACGTGGATGGACATGCCGTCGATGGCGGTGACGGCGCCTTGGCCGCGTCCGAACACCTTGGAGATGTCGTCGATGTCCACGGCGTTGGCGTCGGTGCGGCTCGCGGTGATGGTGGTCATGACTACCTTTGCCCTTCCAGGCCTGCGACCGGCTCGTGCCCGGTCTGGTCCAGAACGTCGTTGAGCGGATCGAGGGCGAGGATTCCGGTGAGGTCGACGGGGTCCAACAGGCCGATCGCCTCGGCCTGCTCGGCTCGGGCCAGTAGTGAGGCCGCGGCCGGGTCGACGGTGAAGGTGACGTTGTCGAAGGCCGTCGCGGTGAGCTCGGGGTCGAGTTCGCCACCGGTGAGGGCCTCGATGTGCACGCGGGAGATCTCGGCCGCCTCCTTTGGGTGGTCCTCGATCCAGTCGATGGACTCCACGTGTCCGCGCAGCAGGTCCTGGACGGCTTCGGGGTCGTGTTCCAAGACCTCGGCGTCGACGACCAGGAGGGTGGTGGCGTATTGGCCGTCGGAGCGTGCCCACAGATCCCGTTCGTCGACGAGCAGGTGGGCGTCGTCCTGGGCGAGTACGCGACTCAGGTGGGGCTCGGGCAGCCAGGCGCCGTCGATCTCGCCGAGCGCGAAGGCGTTGACCGTCTCGGGGTTGTCCTGGGGCAGGACCGACAAGGCGCCGCCACCGGCGGTGTCCACCGCCCAGCCCCGTTGCCTGGCGAACCAGCGCAGCGCCACGTCCTGGGTGCCCCCGAGCATCGGGGTGGCGATGGTGTGGCCGGGCAGGTCGTCGATGGTCTCGATGTCGTCGCGGACCACGAGTCCGGTGCCCTGGGTGGCCGCTCCGGCCACGACGTGGAAGGCCTGCCCTTGGGACCGCGACCAGCCGTTGACGGCCGGGCTGGGGCCGAGCAGGGCCGCGTCGATCTCGCCGGAGAAGAGCGCGTTGACCGCGTCGGGGCCCGCGTTGAAGGTCCGGGTGTGCAGGTCGATCTCGCCGAGCGCCTCGTCGTAGATCCCGTTGTGGACGCCGACCAGGGCGGGCGCGTGGGTGATGTTCGGGAAGTAGCCGAGGGTGAGCCCGTCGATGGCGGTGGTCGGGCCACTCCCCTCACCCGCACACGCGGTGGCGGCCAAGGCCGTTGCCAGGAGCACGGCGAGGGCTCCTGGCGGGGCCGAAGAAGCACGCATCTCAGGGATCCTTGTCGGGTGTGTCTGTGGTCGGACAGGAAAACTCTACTTAATAAGTAGGTTTAGTGGAAGCAGCCTCGCCCACATTCCGACCGAACCCGCCGAAGGGGATGGGGAGGCGGCTCGAAGGTCCGAACACGCGAAAGGCGGCGGAGCCTGAGGCTCCACCGCCCTGCGAGGGGGAGGTCGCACACGAGGGTGCGACCGAGAACACGCCTACTCGACCGGGTCACCCTCGGCGTCGACCGCCAGGACCACGCCCTGCCAGGTCTGCTGGATGTACTCCAAGACCTGCTCGTCGTGGAGCAGTTCGGCGAGCAGCCGGACGCGCTCGTCGTCGGTGTTCTCCTCCAGCGTCACCAGGCCGTTGGCGTACTTCTCGACGTAGTCCTCGCCTTCGGGCTCCCAGGCCAGGACATTGGTCTCCTCGGCCAGGGAGGCCTCGATGGCGTAGTTGCCGTTGACGACCGCGGCCTCCACGTCGGAGATCGAACGCGGGATCTGGGCGGCCTCCAGCGGCAGGATCTCCAGGTCCTGAGGGTTGTCGGTGATGTCCTGTTCGGTGGCGTTCCCACCGGCCTCGGGGTCCACGGTGATCAGACCCTCGGTCTGGAGGATGTTCAGCGCGCGGTTGAGGTTGGCCGGGTCGTTGGGGACCGCGATCTCGGCGCCCTCGGGCAGGTCGTCGATGCTCTCGAAGGTCTCGGAGTACAGGCCCAGACGTTCGATGTGCACATCGGTGAGGTAGGTGAGCTCCGCGTCGGGCCCGTTCTGGACCCATTCCTTCAGGAACTCCCGGTGCTGGAAGTAGTTGGCGTCCAGGGCACCATCGACCAACTGGGCGTTGGGCGTGTTGTAGTCGGCGATCTCCACGATGTCGAGTTCCAGTCCGGCCTCCTCGGCCAGGTTCTCGTCGATGAAGGCGAGGACGTCACCGTGCGGCACGGTGGCGACACCGACCCGGAGCGGTCCCTGGCCGTCCTCGGAGGCCTGGGAGCCCTGCTCACTGGGAGCCCCACAGGCGGCGAGGGCAAGGGTGACAACGGCCGCGCCGATAAGGGTCGGGGTGGTGCGCATGGGCACTCCTTCGTGATCGTGGAACGGCGGATCGCGGGGGGTGTCCGAGGCCGGAGCCGGTCCGACTGCGGTGTGCCCGGACCTGACGCGTGAAGCACTTCCGGGCTGATCAGAGCTTAATCAACCCTTTTAGTAGGAAACATCCCTTTCGCCACACTCGCGCAGTGTCCTTTGCCACAACCCACCCCCGATCACCCACTTCGACCAGCAAAGATCACCCGGCGAAGAGGCTGCGAATCCGGGCGCCGAGACGCCCCAGGGCGGCTCGCAGGCGTTCCAGGCGAGTGCGCGACCGCAGGGCCGGCTCGATCGACACGGGGGCGGGACCGACCAGAGGCGCACTCACCAAGAGTCGCCCCGAGGCCGAGCGCGGGGTGGGACGCCCGACCGAGGCGTCCAAGGGGATCCGGCGCAACACCGCACGGTCATCGGCCCATACCAGCACCAGAGCACGCTCCTCACGCAGGACCAGGATCCCGCGCGGATCCACCCCTGGGGCGAGCTCGACCTCGATCACGAGGTCGGCCCCGCGTCGACCACTGTCGACCCTGACCACCGGTTCGGCGACGAGCCGAGACCACAGGGTCTGGTCGAACCCCTCGAAGACATCCGCGGTGCGCATCGGACCACTTCCTTTCATTGAGTTGTGTCGACTCAAGTTTATTGATGTCTCCTTGTTCGGGCAACGGTTTTCCCGCGCCGCACCCCGACCTGTGGGAAGGGTCACCGAGGTGCGAGAATGGGCCCGCCGGCACCCGGCCAGGACCCCTCACCATCAACACGGAGCGAACATGGCACTCGTCGCCGGAATCGACAGTTCGACACAGTCCTGCAAGGTCGTGGTCTGTGACAGCACCAGCGGCAAGGTGGTCCGCGAAGGCCGCGCCTCCCACCCCGACGGCACCGAGACCGACCCACGGCACTGGTGGACCGCACTGACCGAGGCCTCCTCCGGCCTCTTGGACGACGTCTCCGCGGTGTCCGTGGCCGGGCAACAACACGGCATGGTCGTGGTCGACGAGGACGGGAACGTCCTACGCCCCGCCCTGCTGTGGAACGACAACCGCTCGGCCGGGGCCGCGCGCGACCTCGTCGCCGAACTGGACGGACCCAAGGCCTGGGCGGACGCCATCGGCAACGTCCCGGTGGCCAGCTTCACCATCAGCAAACTGCGCTGGTTCGCCGAACACGAACCCGACCTGGCCTCCCGCGCGAGCGGCGTCATGCTCCCCCATGACTGGCTCACCTGGCGCTTGAGCGGCGCAGGCCAAGCACCCACCACCGACCGGGGCGACGCCTCCGGCACCGGCTACTGGTCGCCCTCCGAGAACACCTACCGCACCGACCTCCTGGTTCGAGGGTTCGGACGGGAACTGGACGTGCCCCGCGTGGCGGCACCCGCCGAAACCGTGGGCCACACCCCCCAGGGTGCTTTGATCGCCCCCGGCACCGGTGACAACATGGGCGCCGCCCTCGGCCTGGGCCTGCGCCCCGGCGACGTGGTGGTCTCCCTGGGCACCAGCGGGACCGTGTTCGCCGCCCACGACCGACCCACCCACGACCCCACCGGGACGGTCTGCGGTTTCGCCGACGCCACCGGCGGGCCC
>NZ_ANBD01000064.1 GCF_000341005.1 Nocardiopsis alkaliphila YIM 80379
CGGGTACTGAGCTCGACCGCCGCCATGCTCGGCACCGACCTGGCCGGACTCGACCACCTCGCCCTGGGAGCGCGCCCAGGCGCGGACGGGGTCGTCCTGCTGCCCTACCTGGACGGGGAGCGCACGCCCCAACTGCCCGAGGCGACCGGTTCACTGCACGGGTTGCGCCGCGACAACATGACCCCCGCCAACATCGCCCGCGCCGCGGTGGAGGGCATGTTGTGCGGCCTGGCCGACGGCTTGGCCGCCCTCGCGGACCAAGGGGTGCCCACCGAACGCGTGCTGTTGGTGGGTGGTGGTGCCCGTTCCGCCGCGGTCCGCGCCATCGCCCCCATCGTGCTGGGAGCGCCCGTGGTGGTGCCACCCGCCGCCGAGTACGTGGCCCTGGGCGCCGCTCGCCAGGCCGCCTGGGCGCTGTCCGGACAGGAGCAGCCGCCGACCTGGACACTGGGCGCTCCCGAGGAGGAGGCCGCGCACACCTTCGAGGCCGGTAGGGAGTTGCGCGAGCGCTACGCGGGCTTCCGTGAGGCCGTCCACGGCCTCTAGCGCCCCACGAACCACCGGGCCGAGCGGGTCCGGGCGGCCGAGCGGGCCGCCCGGACCACCGCTCTCAAGTCGACTGGGAAAGGGTCTATCTTCGGGGGATGGATCATCGAGGAGAGTTTCGTCGAGCAGCACTCGAGTCGGGCGTCCCGGACGCCGAGATCGACAGGTTCAGCCGGCACCTGCGTTTGGCGATCGGGTTGTGCGGGCGTGGCGATGGTTCTCCGGTCGGGCACATCGGCGGGGCGCCCCGGCTGCCGGTGGGCATGAAGTGGCCGTCCGCCGGGGACGTTCCGTTGCCGCTGCTCCTCTCCGTCGATTGTGGGGCGCTGCCGAGGATCGAGGGCTTCGACCTACCGGCGAACGGGACGCTGCTCTTCTTCGTTCACAAAGAGAGGGACTTCCTCGAATCACGGGCCGATCCGGGACGGTACGCACGAGTGGTGTACGTGCCCGACGGCACCGAAACCGAGGTCGTACGGCCCCCCGACCCCGCGTGTGTCGGTGAGCGGATCGACCTCTGCGCCGAACTCAGGGCCGAGCTCCCCCTTTGGCTCGAGGAGCGCGACGAGGACGAGGACTGGCACGAGTTCTGGGAGGACCTGGAGTGGGACGACATGTCCCCCTTCCAGCAGCGGTTGGCCCGATACGTGGAGCGTGAACTGCCCCACCTGGACGAACTGCGGTCCTTGGCCTACGACCTCTGGTCGTCCAGCGCCTACCTGGTCATCGGCGGGTACGCCGATGACGACACGACGTTCGACGACCTCATGGCCAAGACCCTCGCCAAGGGAGAGTCGTTCCCCTATCCGGACGAGGACGCGTTCCGGCTGGTGAGCGAGTGGATACCGCTCGCCAACGAAGGACGGATCTACGAGGAGTACTACACGAAATTCATGATCCGTCACGACGACCTGGCCGCCGCTCGGTGGGACAAGGCGCTGACCGTGACCATCTTCGACGCCCCGTGACCACCTTCGACGCACCTGTACGCACATGAGCCGTGAAGCGTTGCTCCGATGCCGCCTCATCAACACGGGACCACCATGACCACCACCGGACGGGACCACACCATGACCGACACCGGGCCGCGCCGACTGGGCGGCTCCGAACTGTACGTACACCCGCTGAACCTGGGCGGCAACGTCTTCGGCTGGACGGCCGACGAGACCACCTCCTTCGCGATCCTGGACGCCTACCGGGACGCCGGCGGTAACTTCGTCGACACCGCCGACTCCTATTCGGTCTGGGCCGAGGGGCACACCGGCGGGGAATCGGAGACCATCATCGGCCGTTGGCTGGCCGCGCGCGGGCGCCCCGACGACTTCCTGGTGGCCACCAAGGTCAGCAAGCACCCCCGCTTCCCCGGCCTGGGCGCCGACAACGTCCACGCCGCCGCGAATGCCTCCCTCCAGCGGCTGGGCGTGGAGGTGATCGACCTGTACTACGCGCACTTCGACGACCCCGACACCCCGATCGTCGAGAGCGCCGCCGCCTTCTCCGCCCTGGTCGACCAGGGCAAGGTGCGCTCGATCGGATTGTCCAACCACAGTCCCGAGCGCATCGCCGAGTGGCTGCGGATCTGTGACGCCGAAGGTCTGCACCGGCCGGTGTGCGTGCAGCCCCAGTACAACCTGGTGGAACGCGGGATCGAGGCGGACCTGGTGCCGCTGGCCCAGAAGGAGGACCTGGCGCTGCTGCCGTACTTCGGGCTGGCCCGGGGGTTCCTCACCGGCAAGTACCGTCATGGGAACGAGGACGTGAGTCCGCGTGCGGCCAAGGCCCGCGCCTACCTGGACACCGAGCGTGGCCCGAAGGTGTTGGCGGCCTTGGACGGGATCGCCGCCGAGCGTTCGGTGGCGCCGTCCACGGTGGCGTTGGCCTGGTTGGTGGAGCGCCCCGCCGTGGCGTCGGTGCTCTCCAGCGCCCGCGACCTGGATCAGCTTCAGGGACTGCTGGCGTTGAACGAGTTCCGGTTGAGCCCCGAGGAGGCCGCGCGACTGACCCAGGCCTCGGCCTGAGCCCGTGAAGAGGTGACCGGACGGTGGAACCGAGTGGCGGGGGCGGCGGGGG
>NZ_ANBD01000065.1 GCF_000341005.1 Nocardiopsis alkaliphila YIM 80379
GGCCGATACCTGGTCGGTGGCGATGAGGAATCCGTCGTGCCCATGGGGGGAGTCGATCACCCGGGCCCGACCCGGAACGGGTAGGTGACGGGCGATCTCGTCCTGCTGGGCGAGCGGATACAGGTGGTCGCTGGTCACGCCCGCGACGATGGTCCGCTCGGGCATACGGGCGAGCGCGGCCGCCACGCCGCCCCGGCCCCGCCCGACGTCGTGCCCGTTCATCGCTTCGGTGAGCAACACGTAACTGGCGGCGTCGAAACGACGGACGAGCTTGCCCGCGTGGTGGTCCAGGTAGGACTCCACCGCGTACCGACCCCCCTCGTACGGGTTCTCCTCATCCTGAAAGGCGCGGCCGAAACGCGTCTCGATCTCGTCCGCGCCCCGGTAGGTGATGTGTGCGATCCGGCGGGCCACCCCGAGACCTTCCACGGGGAAACGCTCGGTGCCGTGGTAGTCACCGTCGACCCAGTCGGGATCGGCGCGGATCGCGTGCAGTTGCGGGGAGGCCCAGGCGATCTGCCAGGCGCTGGTGGCCGCCGGACAGGCCAGGATGAGGGCACGACGCACACGTTCGGGGTGGGTGATCGCCCACTCCAGAGCACGCATACCCCCCATGGAACCGCCGATGACCGCCGCCCAGGCGTCGATGCCCAGTGCCGCGGCCAGGTGTTCCTCGGCCCGAACGGTGTCGCGCAGGGTGATGCGGGGGAAGCGACTCCCCCACGGTCGGCCGTCGGGGGCCGGGGAGGAGGGCCCCGTGCTGCCCTGACAGCCGCCCAGGACGTTGGGGGCGACCACGAAGTAGTGGTCGGTGTCCAGGGCCAGTCCTGGGCCGACCACCCCTTCCCACCAGCCGGGGCTGGGCTGCCCGGGACCGGCGGGCCCCACCACGTGGGCGTCGCCGGTCAGGGCGTGCAGCACCAGGACGGCGTTGGTACCCTCCGGGTTCGGTCGACCCCAGGTCTGGTAGGCCAGACGCACCCCGGGCAGGGTCTGGCCCGACTCCAATCCCAGGGGTTCTTCCAAATGGAACCAGCGGCGCTCGGCCACCGGGTCGCCCTCCCGCCAGCCACCGGGGTGGGGGCGGGAGGCGAAAGCGCCGGACTGCTGGGTCACTGGTGGGCCTTGGCCGCTTGGAAGCCGAGCTCGAGGTCGGCACGGAGGTCGTCGATGTGTTCCAGACCGACGGAGAGACGGACCAGACCGGGGGTGGCCCCGGAGGCGGCCTGTGCTTCGGGCGTGAGCTGGCTGTGGGTGGTGCTGGCCGGATGCACGATGAGGCTGCGCACGTCACCGATGTTGACCAGCTGACTGAACAGCTCGGTGCCGTCGACGAAGGCGCGCCCGGCGTCCACGCCGCCGCGCAGTTCGAAGGAGAGCACGGCTCCGGCGCCCTTGGGCATGTACTTGCGGGCCTGCTCGTAGAAGGGGCTGGAGGGCAGGCTCGCGTAGTGGACGCGCTCGACCTCATCACGCGATTCCAGCCACTCGGCGAGCGCCTGGGTGTTGGCGACGTGGCGTTCCATGCGCAGGGACAAGGTCTCCACGCCCTGCAGGATGAGGAACGAGTTGAGCGGGGCGATGGCGGCGCCGGTGTCGCGCAGCACCTGGACACGGAGCTTGGCCGCGAAGGCACCGGGACCGAGGGCCTCCCAGTACTTCAGGCCGTGGTAGCTGGGGTCGGGCTCGACGAAACCGGGGAAACGGTCACCGTGGGCACCGAAGTCGAAGGTACCGGCGTCCACGACCACACCGGCGACCGTGGTGCCATGGCCACCGAGGAACTTAGTGGCCGAGTGCACGACGATGTCGGCGCCGTGCTCGATGGGACGCAGAAGGTAGGGCGTGGGGACGGTGTTGTCCACCATCAGCGGAACGCCGACCTCGTGGGCGGTGTCGGCGACCGCGCGCACGTCCAGGACGTTACCGCCGGGGTTGGCCAGGGTCTCGGCGAAGTACAGCTTGGTCTCGGGACGGGTGGCCGCCCGCCAGGCCTCGGGGTCGTTCTGGTCCTCGACGAAGGAGACCTCGACGCCGAGCTTGGGCAGCGTGTGCTGGAAGAGGTTGTGGGTCCCGCCGTAGAGCAAGGGGCTGGAGACCACGTGGTCGCCGGCGCTGACGAGGTTGAGGATCGCGGCGGTGATGCCGGCCGAACCCGAGGCGAAGGCGACCGCGGCGACACCGCCCTCCAGGGCGGCCAGACGCTGCTCGAGCACGTCCTGGGTCGGGTTCATGATACGGGTGTAGATGTTGCCGGGCTCGGCCAGGCTGAACAGGTCGGCGCCGTGCTGGGTGTCCCGGAAGACGTACGAGGTCGTCTGGTAGATCGGGGTGGCCCGCGCGTTGGTGGCGGGGTCGGGCTGGGCTCCGGAGTGGATCTGCTGGGTCTCGAAGGACCAGGACTGCTTGTCGGCGTCGGCGCTCAAAGAGGACTCCTGCACGTAAAATCAGACCAAAAGAGTAGGGAATTAGGGCGAGCCTAGCATCGTGACCGGTCAGAAGACCACTTACCACGGAAACCCGCACCGAAACTCCCCCGGCCACACGCGTGTCCCATGTGTGGATCGCCGAAATGGCGGGGAGTGTGGGAAACACGGGCCGCGGAGCGCCCCGCACGGCCGATCACCGCCGCCCGACACACGCCCACTCACGCGGGGGTCGTTCATGCCCCACGCCGACCTGTCACCACACGTACGGGGGATGAGATGACACACGACCATCCCGAAGGCCCGGGCGGCGAACCCGGCTCCTTCGACGAATTCCTGGCTCGCTTCCTCGGTGCCCGCGGGCCCGTGCGCCGCGTCGACCTGTCCAAACTGATGAGCCCCGAAGCGCGACAGGTCGCCGACGCCGCCGTCCAACGGGCGTTGGAGGGCGGCGGTGCCGACGTGGACTCGATCCACCTGCTTTGGGCGCTACTGCGCTACTCGCCCACCCGAGCACTCCTGGAACGCACCGGTGCCGAAGCCAAGCCGGTGGAGGAGGTCATCGACCAGGCGGTCGCCCAGGCACCACGCTCGGTGCGCGGTTCGGTGCGACTGACCCCGTCGGCCAAACGCGCCCTTCTCGACGCGCTCCACATCGCCCGGGCCACCAGTAGCGCTGCCATCACGCCCGAACACATCCTGTTCGCGTTGGCGGTCAACCTCGACCACCCGGTCGGCCAACTACTGCGCGACCGGGGTATCACCCCCGATGCGTTGCAAAAGGCCGCCGGGCCCGCCCCCACGGGGGAGCAAAAGGGCGAGAGCGCCCCCTCCTCCACGCCCACACTGGACGAGTTCGGCACCGACATGACCGAACTCGCCCGGGAAGGGCGCTTGGACCCGGTGGTCGGCCGCGACGACGAGGTCGAACAGTGCATCGAGGTGCTGGCCCGGCGGCGCAAGAACAACCCGGTACTCATCGGTGACCCCGGGGTGGGCAAGACCGCGATCGTGGAGGGCATCGCCCAACGCATCTTCGACGACGACGTGCCCGAGACCCTGCGCGGGCGGCGTCTGGTCCAACTGGACGTCTCCGGCATCGTGGCGGGCACCCGCTACCGAGGTGACTTCGAGGAACGGCTCAACGGCATCGTCGAGGAGATCCGCGCGCACTCGGAGGAACTGCTCATCTTCATCGACGAAATCCACACCATCGTCGGAGCGGGCGCCGGGGAGGGATCGACCAGCGCCGGCAACATCCTCAAACCGGCGCTGGCCCGCGGTGAACTGCACATCATCGGCGCCACCACGGTGGACGAGTACCGCAAGAACATCGAGAAGGACGCCGCGCTGGAGCGCCGCTTCCAGCCCATCCAGGTACCCGAGCCGTCGGTGGAGGACACCGTCGACATCCTGCGCGGGCTGCGCGACCGTTACGAGGCCCACCACCAGGTGCGCTTCGGCGACGAGAGCCTGGTGGCCGCCGCCGAGCTGTCCGACCGCTACGTCACCGACAGGTTCCTGCCCGACAAGGCGATCGACCTGGTGGACCAGGCCGGGGCACGGGTGCGACTGCGGTTGAAGACCTCCAGTTCGGCACTGCGGGAGATGGAGGAGCGGATCAAGGAACTGGAGGAGGGCAAGGAGCGCGCCGTCCAAGAGGAGGACTACGAAGAGGCTTCTCGACTGCGCGACGAGATCAACTCCGCCAGAAGCAACATGCACCAGGCGCGCGGGACCGGTTCGGCCGTCCCCGAGGTGGGCCCGACCGACATCGCCGAGGTGGTCTCACGCAACACCGGCATCCCGGTGACCCAGCTGACCCAGGAGGAACGGGACCGGTTGGTCAACCTGGAGGAGGTCCTGCACGACCGGGTGATCGGCCAGGACGAGGCGGTCACCGCGGTCTCGGAGGCCATCCGACGCAACCGTGCGGGGCTGGGCGACCCGGACCGCCCGGTGGGCAGTTTCCTGTTCCTGGGCCCGACCGGCGTGGGCAAGACCGAACTGGCCCGCGCGCTGGCCGAGGCGCTGTTCGGTTCGGAGGAGTCCATGGTCCGGATCGACATGAGCGAGTTCCAGGAGCGGCACACCGCCAGCCGACTGACCGGGGCGCCACCCGGGTTCGTGGGGTACGAGGAGGCCGGCCAGCTCACCGAGGCCGTGCGTCGACACCCGTATTCGGTGCTGCTGCTGGACGAGGTGGAAAAGGCCCACCCGGACGTGTTCAACCTGCTGCTGCAACTGTTGGACGACGGCCGGTTGACCGACGGCCAGGGCCGGACGGTGGACTTTCGCAACACCGTGGTGATCATGACGAGCAACCTCGGTTCGGAGGTGATCACCGGGGGCGGCCCGATGGGGTTCACCACCGATGGCCAGATGGACCCCGACACCGAGCGTCGGGTGATACGGCGGCTCAAGGAGGAGTTCCGTCCGGAGTTCATCAACCGGATCGACGAGGTCATCGTCTTCCAGCAGTTGGGCGAGGAGCAACTGGGACAGATCACCCGCCTGATGCTGAAACGGACCGAGGAACGACTCCAGGACCAGGACATCTCCGTGCGCTTCACCGACGAAGCGGTGGGTTGGCTGTCCCAGCGTGGTCACCAGCCCGAGTTCGGCGCGCGTCCGCTGGCCCGGACGATTCAGCGCAACGTGGGCAACCGACTCTCCAGGATGCTGCTGGACCGGCAGGTCGTGGCCGGTGATCGGGTCGTGGTGGACGTGGACGAGGCCGATGAGTTGACCATCGCCACCGATTAGCGGCGCCGGTTCCGGCCCACGGGCAGGGAACGGGCCCCGGAGGAGACGGATCCAACGACTCCTCCGGGGCCCGACCGGGTGCGCCCCACGCACCGCGTGTGGCCGGGAGGCCGCCTCAGCCGGACAGACCGCTGGTCCGGATCCGATCGCGGATCCACTCCCCCGCGGGCTTGAGGGCCTGGGTTCCACTCCAGGGCCCGTCCGCCTCACAGGTACCCGGTTCGAAGGCCGCCCCGGAGCGGAAGTCGTCCGAGTAGTTCCAGTTCACCCAGCTGATCCGTTCCCTGTCCATGAGGTCGAGGTAGCGCTGGGCGGAAGCGAAGTCGTTGGGCCCATCGCCGGTGTACTCCTGGGTACCGAACTCGGTGACGAACAAGGGCAACTCCTGGACCGCCCGCTCGAAGACGTCGTAGTGCCCACCCGCGTGGGAAGCGGCGTAGAAGTGGTAGACGTACATGATGTTGTCGGCCTCCACCGGGTTCTGGACGATCTCGGTGTGGTCCGAACCCTCGGACACGCCCAGCGATGACCAGGCCCGGCTACCGACCAGCACGAGGGCGTCGGGATCCTTCTCGCGGATCACCGGGATCATCTCCTCGGCGTACCCTTTGATGGACTCCCAGGACACACCATGGGGTTCATTGGCGATCTCATAGAGCAGGTTGTCCTTGTCGGCGTGCACCGAAGCGATCTCGGCGAAGAAGTCGCGCGCCATGTGGACGTTCTCGTTGGGGTCGCCTGGGGTGAGCGTGTGCCAGTCCACGATCACGTACATGCCACGGGCGGTGCCCTCCTCGATGAGTTCGTGCACCCGGTCGGTGAAGCCGCGCGGGTCGGTCTCGTATCCGCCCTCCTGCACGTACATGGCCACACGCATGACGTCGGCGTTCCAGTCGTGGGCCAAAGCGTCCAGGGAGGCGTCCGTGAGGCAGTGGTCGAACCATTGCAGGCCGTGGGTGCTCATGCCGGTGAGTTGGACCGGTGTGCCGTCCTGGTCGCAGAGCTTGAGACCGCACACCTGGAGCCGCCCGTGTTCGGCGATGGCGGTGGTCTCGGTGGCGTTCGCGACGGGTTCGGCGTGTTGGGCGTGACCATCGGTGAGCAGGGCGGTTCCGAGTAGGAGCGCTCCCACACCGGCCAGGGAAAGGGTGCGGTAGGGGTGTCTGGGGGTATCGCGGTGACGTGCCAAGGTGGTCCTCCGGCGGGGTGCGGACCGGCCGCGAGGCGGGCGCGATCCGGAAGGAGTGGTCCCCGCCGAAACTAGGCAGCGGTCGCCCGGAGGTCAAGGGGGGTGACCGAGGGTGAGGGCGTCGGTCCGAGCGGCCCCGTGGGGCCCACCGATCACGGTGCGCCCCACGATGGGAACCTCCTTCAGGCGGGCTCCGGTTCGGGTTCGGGACCCGGCGGGTCTGGCACCGGCCCGGGCGGTCCGGGTTCGGGCTCGGGCAGCGGATCCGGACTTGGTTCCGGCGGGACCGGGTCGGGCGGCATCGGCGCCGGTGGGAACGGATCCGGTGGCATGGGATCGGGCCGACGCAGCGTCTGCTCCGCGAGGTACACGCTCATCCGACTTCCTCCTCTCGTCCGACCGTCTCCTTCGGGTGGGTCGTGGTCGGTTACTGCCCGGTCGAGGTGAATTCGGCGTCAGGCGCGACTTCGACCAAGCCGTGGGTCCGACTCCGAGGACGGCCCCCGCCGCGCCCCAGGAGAAGGGCTCCACGCCCCACCGCGCCCCGGGCACCGGCTCGGATCGGCCGGAGCCACACCGGTGCCATCGCCACGTCCAGCCGGAGCCCACCGGGGCCCAGGACCCCTGTGGAGCGCGCTTGGAGACCCTCGCCCGTCGTGCGCGTGGTGCTGGAGCCGTGACATGTACCCCCATTTCCGTCGATTCGTGATGGGAGAGGGTTGTGAGGGCAGAGTTACCCGACACCTGGGGGACGAAACGGCGGCGACCACAGAGGAGGGCGCCGGAACGAGGATGTTTCAGGAAGCGATCGGCGTTGGCCACGGCCGCCACAAAAGTGGGACCGAGACCCACAAGATGTCTAAAAAATGTTGATATGTCGCTTTACTCGGGGGTAATGTGCCTCACGTGACAGATCCCACACTCCACGGCGGTGCCGCCGCGCACGCCGATGGCCGGCACTCACCACCTCCGCACCCATCGGTAGCGCGATGAGCGTCCCCGTCGAAGAGCTCGACGCCGCACCCCTGAGCCGCTCCCGACTCCTCTCCTTCGGCGTGGGTTCGGTGGGCACCGGCGTCTTCTCCGCCCTGCCCGGGCTCCTCCTGCTCTACTACCTCACCGACGTACTCGGTGTGGTCGCCTGGTTCGCCGGCCTGGTCCTGGTCCTGCCCAAGTTCTGGGACGTGATCATCAGCCCCGTGATCGGCACCGCCAGCGACCGCGAGGCGGTACGCACCGGAGGCCGCTCCCGCCTGATGCTCACCGGAGCCCTCCTCCTGCCCGTACTGTTCGCCGCGATGTTCAGCGCCCCCACCAGCACCCCCATCGCCTCCGCCCTATGGGTACTGCTCGCGTTCGTGCTGGCCACCACGGCCTTCTCCTTCTTCCAGGTCCCCTACATCGCCCTGCCCACCGAGATCTCCCCCCGACAGGACCAACGCGCCCGCGCCATGTCCTGGCGGGTGATCTGCCTGACCCTGGGCATCCTCGCCGCCGGTGGCCTGGCCCCCGCCGTCGTCGAACTCGGCGGCGGCGGACGCGCCGGACACACGCTCATGGGCGTCACCATCGGCGCGGTCCTGCTCCTGGCCATGGGCGCCGCCACCCTCGGCAATCGGTGGATTCCCAGCCGCCCCGGCCCCAACCCCCTCGGCGTGATCGCCGCCTTCCGCGCCGCCGCCGGCAACAAGGCGTTCTTCCTGCTGTCCGCCACCTTCTCCGTCCAATCCCTGGGCATCGCCGTCATGCTGGCCGGTGCCCCCTACATCGCCTCCTACCGACTCGACGACTACGGCCTCACGTCCGTGATGTTCGTGTGCCTGGTCGGACCGAGCCTGGTGGCGGTACCGGCCTGGGCCACGGCCGCGCGCCGCTTCGGGATCACCCGATGCTTCCTCATCGCCACGGTGGGCATGACCATCACCGCCGCCGTCTTCTTCCCCATCGTGAACAGCGAATCCGTACCGGCCATCCTGGGCGTGGCCGGTCTGGTCGGGATCTTCTACACCGCGCTGCAACTCCTACCGCTGTCCCTGATGCCCGAGACCGTACGCGACGACGTCCAACGCAGCGGCCAGGCCCAACCCGCCACGTTCACCGGCCTGTGGTCGTCGGCGGAGACCACCGCGATGGCGCTGGGACCCGGCGCGTTCTCCCTGGTACTGACGCTGTCGGCGTTCCAATCCTCGGACGTGCAGACCACCGTGGCCCAACCGGCCGGCGCCCTGCTCGGAATGTCCGCCGGGTTCACCCTGCTCCCCGCCGCGCTGTTCCTGGGGAGCCTGCCGCTGTTGCTGGCCTTCCGACGCGTGCTCTACCGACAGGCCGCCGCCCAACGACCCCCCAGGGAGAGCGAACATGCCTGAGCCCCTACCGGAGGAAGGCCGCTCCACCGACGAACTGCTCGCCGAACTCTCCCGGTTGAGGGAGGGCGACCTTCCCGTCCGTGAGGGCAAGGTGGCCGCCTACGTGTACGACCCGGGTCGCCCCGAGGTCCGCGAGGCCGGACATCGCGCGTACATGGAGATGGTGGAGGTCAACGGGCTCGACCCGACCGCCTTCCCCAGCACCGTGGCCCTGGAACGCCGGGTGGTCGCCGCCGTGGCCTCGGCCCTGGGCGGAAACGAGTCGACCCCGGGAATCTTCACCAGCGGCGGCACCGAATCGATCATGTTGGCTGTCAAGGCCGCCCGCGACACCCGTCCCACCTCCGGGCGCGGACGGATAGTCCTCCCGATCACCGCCCACCCCGCCTTCCACAAGGCCGCCCACTACCTGGGGTTGGAGACCGTGAGCGTGCCGGTGGACCCGCGCACCCTGCGCGCCGACCCCACCGCCATGGCCCGGGCACTGGACCACGACACCGTCCTGGTGGTGGCCTCGGCCCCCTCCTACCCGCACGGGGTGATCGACCCGGTGCGGGAGATCGCCGCCCTGGCCGCCGAACACGGGGTGCCCTGCCACGTGGACGCGTGCGTGGGCGGCTGGGTCCTGCCGTGGTTGGACGGGGTTCCCCCCTTCGACCTGTCCGTGCCAGGTGTCACCTCGCTCTCCTGCGACCTGCACAAATACGGATACGCCCCCAAGGGCGCCTCGGTACTACTGTTCCGCGACGCCGAACTACGACGCGGCGCCTACTACGCGAGCGCCGACTGGCCCGGCTACACGGTCATCAACTCCACCGTGCAGAGCAGCAAGGGCGCCGGACCGCTCGCCGGAGCCTGGGCCACCCTGATGGCGTTGGGCGCCACCGGGTACCGGGAATTGGCCGCCGACGCGATGGCCGCCGCTCGACGCCTTCGTGAGGGAATCGAACGCGTCCCGGAGCTGCGGGTCCTGGGCGAGCCGGACGCGCCCCTGGTCGCGCTGGCCTCCGATGACCCGGAACTGGACGTGTTCGTGCTCGGCGACCGGGTGGCAGAACAAGGGTGGTTCCTGCAACCCCAACTGTCGTATGCGGGCATCCCACCAAACCTGCACCTGACCTTGACCGGGGTGTCCCTGGCAGGGGTGGACGCACTGTTGGAGGTACTGGCGGCCTCGGTCGAGGCATGTGTGGGAACGCGCCCACGGGTACCCGAAGGACTGACCGAAGTGATCGAAGGACTGGACCTGTCCTCCCTGGACGATGGCACCTTCGTGGAGCTGTTGGCGTCCGTGGGCGTCAAGCTCGGTGGGCCGGGAGGTTCTGGGATGGCGGTGGTCAACAGCGTGCTGGACGGACTGGCGCCCGCCACCCGCGAAGCGCTGCTGGTGCGCTTCCTGTCGGCCTTGAACTCGCCCCACGCCGGCTGACACCCGACACCGAGGTCGCGGGTCGGTGCGGCTCTTTTCCACCCCGGATGATCTTGTACCCGTGGTCACGGTGGACGCCCACCTTGACCACGGGTACAAGATTATCCGGAATGGTGCCCCTTCGCTCACACCGACACCAGGGCCGAGCGGTCCACTGGACCCGGCCCTGGCGAAAACCACCGGTGACGCTCAGCCTTCACGGCTCAGGAAGGACGAGCCTCAGGGCCCCGCCCATGGGCCGGCCCGAGCGATCGGAACCGGGCGGACACCCGTTGAGCCGCTCGATGAGGCCCGCTTAGGGTGTCGGCATGTCAGCCCCCCAAAAACCGGAGCCACCGGACTCACGACCACGAAGACCACCCCGCTCACGCCGGCTGGTCTTCGGCACGGGAGCCGGCCTGCTCGCCCTGATCGCGATCACCTGGATCGCGCAGTCGCCGGCACCGGAACTCCATGGCCCCGCCCCTCCCCCGACCAAACCCGGTGACCATCCCCCGATGCCGGTGTGCGCCAGTGCCGACGGCACGATTCTGCGCGCCGATGTGGACGGCGACGGCCACATGGACGAAATCCGCGACCCAGAACGTGAGGGCACGATCACCGTCGTCTCCGAAGAGGGGGACCCACCTTGGTGGATCGGCCTCGACCACGCCCTGGACCGGCAGGAGCTCGCGAGCCTGACGACTTCCGAGTTGGAGGCACGGGGCACTTTCGGGGACTTCGACGGCGACGGCCACGTCGACATGGCCTTGTTCCTCAGCGAACCGCACAGCGGAGATGACCCCGTGGACAACATGCCCGTCCACGAGGTGCGTTACGGACCGCTCGCTCGGGACTTGACGAGCGAGAGAGTCGGTCCCATTCGCATCGGTTGGGGCGGGTTCGTGTACGGGGTACGGGCCAGTGACCAGGATGGTGACGGCCGCGCCGAGCTCGAGGTGTTCCAAACCGCCGGAGACGGAGGGGTCGACCACTTCACCGGCCACCAGGACGACGGCGGGGTGAGCGTGGACAGAGAGGTGAGCGGCTTCCACGCCCTCTCGACTTGGCGAGAAACCGAACCGGGATGGAGTGACTTCGGCGTCTGCTCCGACGAGTAGTGCTTCGAGGTTCAGGCCACACCATCGGCCCCGGCCTGCTCAGATCAAGGACACGCACCAACGCCCGAGTGGCCTCCTCGGGTGCTTGGAGACCGCCTCCGCACCCCTCTGCCCTCTCCGAAGAACTCTGGGGTGAGGTGGTCACCGCCCTCAGGGCATGATGGCCCGGCATACGCACCTACCACGCCGGCCCGCCCCCGCGTGCGCGAAGAGCGAATTCGGACGATGCACGCCCTGCCGCATCCGGAAGGGACACTTCCTTCCCGCTTGGAGGACGGAACTGTTCGGAGCTTTCGACATTCGGACCCTCGGTGGCCGATACCGCCCGCCCACATCGCTTGCTCCAGACCTTCGCCGAGAGGGTGCTCTGGAGGGTGCAAGACCTCTGGGAACGAGGACGGCACGCTCCCAGAGGCCTGGCCTGTCCGAGGGGTGGCGGCCGCGACGCGCCCCCGTAGATCAGCATCGCGGCCACAGCCGGTCAGCGGTCCTCGAAGTCCTCCCGGTCAAGCCCCTTGGCCGCCATCTTGTCCTGGAGCTCGGCTTCCATCTCGCTGCGGGTGTCGGGACCCTTGGCGTCGTCGCTGTGGTCCTTCTTCACCACCTGGTCGGTGTCGGTGGTCTTGGGCCTGGACTCTTCCGGCACGCTCATACCGTCTCCTCCTCGGATGGGTTCCTCGTTCGAGCCCCTACCCGGACCTCACAGGAAACACACGGAGCACCAATCTCAGGATTTCTCTTGCTCCGATCATCCTTGGAAGAGGAACACCACCCTTTACGAGGTGGGCGTCTCCCCTTCACCCCAGGCGGCCCGGGGACCTCACTCAAGCGGGTGGCCGTTCAGCTGGGAGTGCCAGCAGCCTCGGAGACGTCCACCAGCAGCTGCGCGAGGAACCGCATCGGCCCCGAGCACTCTGCGCAGCGATGCCGACCGAACCCCTCTGGCGCCAGAGGAACACCGCCGATGCGCGTCACCGACGCGTCGGCGTCGACCGGACCGGCATACGCCATCAGGGTCGTGGCCATGGTCGAGAAGCTTAGAGCAGCCCTACGACCCTCCATCACACGGGCCCGCCAGGCCCATCCCCGCGTGCGCGGGGAGCAGCTTCTACCAGTGCGTTGACCGCTGAGACCCCTGGGTCCATCCCCGCATGCGCGGGGAGCAGGGAAGGAACAGATAAAACGAAATGCTGTACTCAGGTCCATCCCCGCGTGTGCGGGGAGCAGCCTCGCTGACCTGCGACTCTATCCCGTCAGATAGCCCGAATCTGCAACTTGTTGAAAATTAGACACCAGGCCACCTTCCCGACAAAAAGGATAAACACGTCACCCGGAGGAACAACCTCTGGGCTCAACGAGCAACTCCAAAAAACACCTTGACCGCCTTCAACGATATCGGTTGAGACAACGACCAGAGTGGATGCACCCCGCCCCGGTTGTGGGTGGAGCGACCCATGACTACAACAGGCCCATGACCAAGCAATGAGCCACGGCCCCGATCAAGGCGGCCAGGGTGTAACCGCACAGATGCCAACCCGCGCGCGAGCGGCGGGGTTTGCGGTGGCTGTGCGGACGTCGAGGGCGACGCGGTAGCGGTGGGCGAGGCGGCCGGGGCGGAGGCGGCCCATCGTCCGGGGCCGGGCGAGGACGCGGAACCGTAGGCCGTGGCCGGTGGTATGGGGCCGGTGAAGGTGCCGGTTTCCACGGACCTTCAGGGCGTTCGGGGTGGTCGGAGGCTGGGTGGATTCGGCGTTCGTGTTCGCGTTCGTCGATGCGGGCCACGTGTGCGTAGACCCACTGCGGTAGGACGCCGTGGGTTTGGCGGTGAGCCACGCGGGGGTTGTCTTTCATCTGAGCCAGCAAGCACTGCTCACGGGCCTTGAACTGCACCTTGCTGGAGCCGGAGTGGCTGGACTCGGAATCGCTGGGAGGAGCAGCCATGGGCCGGTTCGAGAGGCCGGGGCGGGAGAATCGCCGGCCGCGAGGGGCGTCCAGTACCGCGCGCAGCTCGCCCGTGGCCGATTCGGGGCTCATCGCTCGACCCCCGTAGTGGTGCTAGCGGCGGTGGCGGTGGTGAGGGTGAATTCGGCCCAGACCAAGGTGCCCAGGCCGGCACAGAACGGAAAGTCCACCACCGCGCGGCTGCCCCAGCGGGTGGCCAGGTGGTCGATGAGCAACAACCCCCGGCCTCGTTCTGCCTCCTCCCATTCGGTCACGGTGCGCTGGTGCGGGATGTGCGGAAAGGTCGGGGTATCGGTGCGGACCCCGTCATCGACCATGCCCACGTACAAGGTGCGGGCGTCGGGCATGAACAGGTTCCGGATCACCCGACCATCGATCTGCCCCGACCGTGAATGGGCGCAGGCGTTGGAGAACATCTCGCTCGCGCACAGGATCACCGTGTCGGTCAGATCCGGGCCCAGGCCCTCGACGCGGTACAGGTCCGCGCGCAGGTCCTCACGAACCCAACAGGCCTGGGCCAACTCGCCCGGGTAGGCACGCGAAGCCCACCGTCGCCCGGCGAAGGCCGGGGTGGGGGTGTGCAACGGCACGCGGGGACGCGGCACAATGGTCATGACACACAACTCCTTACTCACACTGAGGTCTCGTGTTGTCGTTGGGCTCTGGGAGCGCGCCAATCGCCCCCAGAGCCCGTTTTCTTGTGGTCACCCACCCGTAGCCAGGCGACCTTCACGACCTGAAGAGAAACCGAAGTCGCCTGGCACCAGCGATGTCAACTTCCCGGCCGTGATTCACGGCTTCAGCACCACGGCTTGTGTTAAGCCGACTACAGTAAAACCCAGCGGGCATCAACTTACAAGCTTGCAAGTTAAAGGCGTGTAGATTACCCAAGAAGATCCGTTTTGGGCACAAGAACGCAGTGCACAGGCGCGCCAGAGTCAGAACCGACGCTGAAGAACGAAGGATGCGATGGCTGAACCGATCCCCACCGTGCGGCAGTACCGGCTCGCTCAGGCCCTGCGTGAACTCCGGGCCGAGGCGAAGATGACCCAAGAGCAGGTCGCCGCCCGTATGGACTGGCACGTCTCCAAACTCTTCCGGCTAGAGAACGCACGTAGCCCTCGGGTGAACTGGCTAGACATCCAAGGGCTGCTCGACCTCTACGGTGTGGCCAGCCCTCAGCGAGAAGCTCTCATCCAACTGGCGAAGGATGCCAAGAAGCGAGGCTGGTGGACTTCCTACCAGGATGTCTTCACCGGATCGTTCGTCGCCCTGGAAGACGAGACCCACCTGATCCGGTACTACTCCTCAGAACTCGTCCCCGGCCTATTCCAGACAGAAGAGTACGCACGCGCCATCATCCAAGCCCTACGTCCCGGGTATGACATGCAGAGCGTCGAGCGTCGTGTCTCAGCACGCATGGCACGGCAAAGGATCTGCGAACGGGAAAGCCCCCTCCACCTGGATTTCATCCTCAACGAAGCCGTGGTCAAGCGTGTTGTCGGCGGCAGGGATGTCATGGCCGAACAACTGGAGGCCCTGCACAAGATCGCAAGCAGTCAGTCAGCGACGCTACGCCTGCTCCCGTTCGATTCGGGTGCGCACACGGCGATGGAAGGCGCTTTCACCATCTTCTCGTTCCCTGAGGACCAGTACCCCGATGTGGTCTATATCGAGGGCATGATGGGCGATTTGTACCTTGAGAGTGTTGAGAGTGTCAGCCGCTACAGAGAAGCCTTCAAGAACCTGAGCCAGGCCGCGCTTTCACCATCTGACACGATGGACCGCATCGACTCGTTGGCAAGGGAGTACCGATGATCCAGTGGTTCAAGTCCAGCTATAGCGGAGGCGACAACAACTGCGTGGAAGCGGCGCACCTACCGACTAACTTCCGCAGGTCCAGTTACAGCAGCTCGCACGGAGAATACGTGGAACTAGCCGACAGAGCAGCCGAGGCTGCTATCCGGGACACTAAGAACCGCAAACTCGGCGCCCTCTTCTTCGACGCTGGTGAGTGGCAGGCCTTCCTCGGAACCGCACACCGCGACATGCGCTGAAGTCTCCCTGGCAGTGATGAGGCCCCGACTACTAGAACTCAAGGACAGCAATCGGGGCCTTTGTTTGAGAACCATCCCCGCGTGCGCGGGGAGCAGATCTGGGAGGGCGGGAAGGACCTCGGGGCGTCGGGTCCATCCCCGCGTGCGCGGGGAGCAGCCGTGAGCGCGCTGGAAAGGAGCCTGTGACATGGGTCCATCCCCGCGTGCGCGGGGAGCAGGGCCAGGCGGGCGTTCGTGACCTGGAGGCCCGGGGTCCATCCCCGCGTGCGCGGGGAGCAGGGTATTTCGAGGAACTCCACGTCCACGGAAAAGGGTCCATCCCCGCGTGCGCGGGGAGCAGAGGCCCTCATCCACGGGGTCGATTTCATTACCGGGTCCATCCCCGCGTGCGCGGGGAGCAGTGACTTCCCCGGCGCAGGGGGTGGGGCCTGACGGGTCCATCCCCGCGTGCGCGGGGAGCAGTCTCGTTGACCTGCGATTCTATCTCGTCAGGTAGCCCGAATCTGCAACTTGTCGAGAATTGGACACCAAGCCACATTCCCCCCAAAAGGGGCCTCGGGGCCGCCACGCTCGGGGCGGCCCCGGAGGGGCTCAACCAGCAGCCCGCAAAAGCACGTCCACCAGACGCTCAGCGGCGTCGGGACGACCGTGGGACCGGGCGTTGTTCGCGATCGCCGCCCGGGTGGCCGGATCGGCCAACAGCGGCTCCACCGCCTGCTGCAAACGTTCAGGGGTCACCTCGTCCAGCAGGGCCACCGCCGCTCCCGATTCCTGGAGGTGGCGAGCGTTGTGCGCCTGCTCGTTACCCGCCGAGGAGGCCAACGGGATGAACACCGCCGCCTTCCCCAAGGCGGTCAGCTCGGCGATGGTTCCGGCACCGCTGCGGGAGATCACCACGTCCGCCAGCGCCAGCACGTCGGGCAGTTCGGGCCCGACGAAGTCGGTGAGGTGGTAGCGCTCGGCCAGCCCCGGCGGAAGCTGCCGGGCGCTCTCACGCAAGGTCGCGACGTTGGCCGCACCGCACTGGTGCACCACGTTGGCCCGGGCGAGCAACCAGGGCAGGATCGCCCGGACGTTGTCGTTGATCTGCGCCGACCCTTGCGCCCCACCGGTGACGTACACGGTGGGCAGCGTCTGGTCGTAGCCCTCGAAGCCCAGCCCCTTGGCCGCGAGGTCGGCCTGGCCGGTGAGGACCTCGGGGCGCACCGGGTTGCCGGTCACGACGGCGTCGGCCTGGGAGGATTCGGGCAGCAGCGGCACGGAGGACTGCGCCGACACGGCGATCTGCGCACCGGCGCGGGCCAGGACCTTGTTGGCCAGTCCCAGGCGCACGGTCTGCTCGTGGACCACGAGGGGCTTGCGGCACATGCGAGCGGCCAAGCCGACGGGCACGGCGACGTAACCACCGGTGGCCAGGACGACGTCGGGGGCGAAGTCGGACACGAGCCTGCATGCCTGGGCCACGCCCCGGGGCACGTTGGTCATGTCCTTGACGTTGGCCGGGGAGGCGAGCTTGAGGGGGTTCTTGGAGCGGCGGATCTTGCCGGTGGCCACGGCCTCGAAGGCGATGCCGTTGGTGGTGGCCACACGCTTCTCCAGGCTGCCGGCGGCACCCACCCACAGCACCTCGAGGGAGTTGCCGGTCGCCTCCAGGCGAGCGCGGAGCGCGTTGACGGCGGTCAGCGCGGGGTAGGTGTGGCCACCGGTGCCACCTCCGGTGACGATCAGGCGCAGGTCACGGTGGTCGTTGGTGCTGTTCACGCGGTTTCCGTCCGAGTGGGTGATGAGGAGTTCGCTTGCCGGGCCACGACGTGGTGGCCCCTGAGCACGTTAGCCGTGTTCGGGCACTGCCGTGTCCACCCTTATTGGGACGGGTCGTCATCCGGTTCGGTTCGTGTGTGGGGGGCGAGGAAGAGTCTCACGCTCTGGGCCGCGTGAACGCGAAGTTCCTCGGAGGTGGGGATGGCGTCGTCGCCCAAGAGCATGACCCGGTTGATGGGTTCGGACATCACCAGCCAGTTGAAGCGGGAGGCCGCTTCGTGGGGGTCGTCGATGGGCAGGCGCCCAGCGAAGGAGGGTTGCGTGAAGAGGCGGGCGAGGTTGTCGATGGCCCGTCCCGGCCCATGGTGGTAGAGGGCTTCGGCGAGCTCGGGGAAGCGGGGGACCTCTCCGATGACCAGGCGACGTACCCGCATCAGGCGTGGGGTGAGCACCACGGTGAGTTGGCGGTGGGCGTAGTCGGTGAGGTAGGTCGCCAGGTCGGTGCCGGCGGTGGGCCCGGGTTGGTCGTGGACGAGGTCGCCGGCGGAAGTGGTCATGTGGGTGACGATCTCGATGAACAGGCGTTCCTTGTTGCCGAAGTGCTTGTACACGGTCTGTTTGGAGACCTGGGAGCGTGCGGCGATCTCGTCCATGTTGGTGCCCAGGTAGCCGCCGTGCAGGAAGACCTCTTCGGCGGCTTCGAGGATCGCGCGTCGTTTGCGTTCCGAACGGCCCTCGTTCACGTTGCTCCTCGGTTTTCCGTTGACGCTCGGGTACTGAACGGTCTAGTTTTTCATATCAAGACAGTACTGGACCGTCCAGTTCACTTTTCAGGGGATGGGAGTCTTCTCATGCACGTCCAGTTCGCCGAACTGCCCGTGTTCGATCAGGATCGGGCCAAGGCCTTCTACACCGACAAGCTCGGCTGCCGCGTGCTCGCGGACGCGCCGATGGGCGAGGACGGGTGGCGGTGGGTGGAGCTCGGCTTCTCCGGGGCCGAGACCGCCCTGCACTTCGTTGCCCGCCCCGACGATGCCCCCTCCCCTGGGCCGGTACTGGTCCTGGTCGAGGACGACGTCCAGGGCACCGTGGACAAGCTTCGGGCCAAGGGCGTGGAGATCGTCACCGAACCGGAGGAGGCCGCCTACATGCCGGGGGTCACGGTGGCGGAGTTCCGTGACAGCGAGGGCAACCGGATGGTGGTCAGCAGCCGACTCCGGGAGGCCTCGTGAGCGGGCGCCACTCCCCCACGGTGCGTTCCCTGCGCGTCCCCGGGGCGCGGATCCACGCCGAAGTGCGGGGCTCGGGTCCGCCGCTGTTGATGATCCCGGGCGGGCCGCAGGACGCCGGGGTCCTGGCGGATCTGGCGCGGCGGCTCGCCGAGGGGTACACGACGTTGGCCTACGATCCGCGGGGCAACTCTCGTAGCGTCCTGGACGGAGCCCCCCAGGAGCAGCGGTTGGAGGTGCACGCCGAGGACGCCGCCCTGCTGGTGGAGGAACTCGGTGGCGCCCCGGCGCACGTGTTCGGTACCAGCGGGGGCGCCCAGATCGCGCTGGCGTTGGCGGCGCACCGTCCCGACCTGGTGGGCACGGTGGTGGCCCACGAACCTCCGTGCGTGCTGCTCTTGGATGATCCTTCCGAGGTCATCGCGCATGATCGGCTCGTGTACGACACCTACCGCGAGGAGGGTGTGGAGGCGGCCATGGCGCTCTTCTTCGGGATCAACGAACTCGACGGGGGCCAGGAGCCGCCCCAGGGTGAGGAGGAGGCCGCGACCTTCGAGCGGGTGGCGGGGAACTTCGACTACTTCCTCGGGCACGGATTGCTGCCGCTGTCGCTGTATCGACCGGATACCGAGACGTTGCGTCGGAACCGGACCCGGGTGGTGCTCGGTCTGGGCGAGGGGTCCGTGGGCCGGGACATCCACACCATGGGATCGGCACTGGCCCGAGAGTTGGGAAGCGAACCGATCGCGTTCGGCGGTGACCACCTGGGGTTCGAGACGGAACCGGCGGCCTTCGCCGAGACCCTGCGCGGGGTGCTCGGTCCTGGGTGAGGAGCTGCGCGAAGCCGACCGGAGATCGTTGGCGGGTCGGGGGCGCCCGGGCGCCCCATGAGGTCACGCGGGCGTGCTCGCCTCGACGATGGTCTCGATGAGGCGGCCCAGTCCCGGCTCTTCCACGGGCAGGTGTCCGGCGTTGGGCAACATCACCAGTTCCTTGGGCGCTGCGACCCGGTCGAAGAACAGGGAGCTCACCTCGACCGGTGTCCAGCGGTCCCTTTCCGGGTGTGCCAGGACCAAGGTGAAGCCGTGGGCGTGCTCGGGTTCGACCAGTGGGCCCGTTTCCAGGTAGGAGCGGAGGAAACCCAGGGGTACCTTGTTGCCTCCGCCCGAGCGGTCCCGCAGCACGGCCCGGGTCAGTTCCGGCTGATTGCTGATCGCGCCCATGTTGCTCAGCATTCGGACCGGCAAGGACACGTTCGCGAACGGGCCCGCCGAGAGCCGTGCGGCTCGGGGCGCCAGGGCACCGAGCCAGGGTCTGTGCGAGATGTGGCGTAGGACGGCGCTCTGTCGAGGGTCGAGCAGGCAGGTGGCCACCACCGTGTGCGCGGCTTCGGTGCGGGTGGCCACGTCGTAGGCGAGCATGCCACCCACACTGGCTCCGACCAGTGCGATCCGGGCACCGAACTCCTCTTGTTCGGCACGGGCCAAGGCGCACGCGGTCTCGACCCAGTGCGGGTAGCGGACGCCGGCACGGTCGGGGACTCGTGTTCGTCCGAACCCGGGTAGGTCCGGGACGATCACATGGACCCCTTGGTGCGCCACCGCCGCCGCGAAGGGCGCCAGTAACCCGGAGTGCCCGCCCATCCCGTGGAGGAACAGGGTTCGGCGGGAGGCGTTCGGATCGCCCCACCGGTCGACGTACACCGATGTGCGGCCGTCACGAAACCAGGTCCGGTGTCTGGGTACGGACCGAACTCGCAAATTGTCGGGCATGAGTGCCGTGTAAGGATCGTTCACACCACGATCGTCCGCCCGTGGAGGGCTCCGGACAACTCGCATTGGAAGCACCATCGACACACCTCGCAAGACCCCGCGCCAGCAGCGCTCTCGGCGGACCGTCCATGAGCTGTTGGAAGCGGCTGCTCAGGTTTTCGAACAGGAGGGGTACGGCGCGACCACCAATCGGATCGCCGAACGGGCCGGGTACTCCATCGGAACCCTGTACCAGTACTTTCCGAACAAGCGGGCCTTGCTCCACGCACTGGCCGAACGGCACGTGCGCGCCACCAGGGACCGCTTCAGGGAGCTTTTCGTGCGGCTGCGCTCACGATCTCCCACGTGGGAGGAGACCGTTGGTCGCATGTGCGAACTCCTGGTGGCCGAGCATCGACGACGACCGCGTCTGCACGCGTTGTCGCACCGGTACACGCCAAGGACACCGGAGGGCGTGGCCGAGCTCGATGCGTTCTTCGCCGAGGTGACCGAAGAGGTGACCTGGCACCTGCGGCGGTGTGGTCTGGGCGGTCCGGATCCGAACCGGACGGCCGCGTTGCTCCCGCACACCGCCGATGCCCGGTCGCACGGGGTGCTTCTGGGTGAGGAGGACGCGGCGCGAACCCGCACGGGCCGCCGTCTCCACCGCTCAGCGGTCCAGGGTCGGGGGCAGGTCGAAGAGCGGGAACAGGGTGGTGTCGAAGAACACCGAGCAGTGGCCGATGCCCTGAGGTCGCAGGGTGAGCACGTGGATACCGAAGGCCCGGTGGGGGCCCTCGCTCTCGCGCAGGTACATGCCGTAGGCGGGTTGGCCGTTGGCCGCGGTCGGTACCAGGGCCAGGTCACCGGGTTCCTCGGCCGGGCACTGGGCGTGGATCAGCCGCACGATGTGTTCGGGGCCGCGCACCCAGGTGGCGAAGGGCGGCATCTCGAAGGTCGCTTCGGCGGTGAACAGGTCGATGAGCGCGCCGATGTCGTAGCTCTCGAAGGCCGCGACGTAGCGGTCGAGGAGTTCGCGTTGTTCGGTGGCGGGTTCACCGACCTTCTCCTGCTCCGGTAGGACCTTGTCGATCCGGGCTCGGGCCCGTTGGAGGAGGCTGTTGACGGCCGGGACGGTGGTGTCGAGGATCCGGGCGACCTCGGCGGCGCTGAACCGCAACACCTCGCGCAGGATCAGCACGGCGCGCTGTTTGGCGGGTAGGTACTGCATGGCGGCCACCAGGGCGAGTCGGACGCTGTCGCGGGTGGCCACCACGGCGCCGGGGTCCTCATCACCGACCCCGAGCCGGTCGGGCATCGGCTCCAACCAGGGCACCTCGGGGTTGTGGGCCGGCTCCCCTTCTGGTTCGCGGGTGGGCCCTCCCAGGTTGGTCGGCAGGGGTCTGCGGTCGCGTTTTTCCAGGGCGGTCAGGCACGCGGTGGTGGCGATCCGGTGCAGCCAGGTGCGCAGGCTGGAGCGCCCTTCGAAGCGCTGGTAGCCCTTCCAGGCCCGCAGGTAGGTCTCTTGGACCAGGTCCTCGGCGTCGTGCGCCGAGCCGAGCATGCGGTAACAGTGCGCGTAGAGTTCACGCCGGTAGGGGCCGGTGAGCCTGGCGAAGTCCTGGTCGATCGTCGTCTGTCGCACCACGATCGTCAGGCTAGGCATGCCCTACGACAAAACGGGGGCCGGCGCCCCGGTGGGGGCACCGACCCACCGCTCAGGAGGCGTTCTCCATGGCGGCCCGCTGTTCGGGGCTGATCTGGATGATCTGCACGTGGTTGCCGTCGGGGTCTTGGGCGGTGGCGAACAGACTGCCATCGCGGTCCTCCAGCGGGGCCACCCACGTGGTGCGGCGTTCGTCCATGCGCGCGGCGATGGCGCGCGCGTCGGCGACGTCGAAGTTGAGGATCATCCGGTTGGCGTCGGCCGCCTTGGCTTCCACGTCTTCGCGCCGGTCGATCAGCAGGTGGAAGGTGCCGAACCTCAGCACGTGGTAGCCGTCCATGGTGTTGTTCTCGGCCGGGTCGAGCACGGCGGCGTACCAGTCGCGCAGGCGGTCGGGGTCGGTGGTGGCCAGGAGCATGCTGTCGAGTACGGGCTTGTTCATCGGGTCCTCCCGGTGGGTGTGGTGTCGTTCTCTGTCGTATGTGTCGACTCGGCTCGGCCCTCGAACTCATCGGTCGCTTCGCTGGAGGTGGGTGCGTCGCGGAGCAGGATCAGGGCTAGGACACCGAAGCCCAGCATGGCGACGAACCCGACGCCGGCGGTGATGTTGAGGCCGGCGGTGAAGGCCTCCCGGGCGGAGGTGAGCAGGGCCTATTCCTGTTCGATGGGCAGTGCTTCGGCGACGTTGACCGCGCCCGCCAGGGTCTGGGCGGCGGCCTCGTCGATTCCTTCGGGGAGTGCCACACGGGCGCGGTAGACGGCGGCGGCGAGGCTTCCCAGGAGTGCCACTCCGATCGCGATGCCGAACTCGCCGCTGGTCTCCGACATGGACGCGGCCGATCCGGCTTTCTCGCGGGGTGCGGAGCCCACGACGATGTCGGCGATCAGGGCCGCTCCGGGTCCGAGTCCCACGGAGGTGAGCAACAACCCCAGGACCACGATCCCGGTGCCGTCGTCGGCCAGGGTGAACGCCAGCAGTGCGAACCCGGTGGCACTGACGAACATGCCGCCGCCGATCACGTTCGCCCTGCCCACGCGTCTGGCCAAGGAGGGGGCCGCCATGGTGGTCACGATCATGGCCAGGGCCGGGGGCACCAGCCAGAATCCGGCCTGGAGCGGGGAGTTGTCGGCGACCATCTGGAGGTACTGGCTGAGCAGTAGGAACGTTCCGCCCATGGCCAAGGCGCCGACCATCATGGTGACCAGGGCGGCGCCGAAGGACGGTTCTCGGAACAGACCCAGGTCCAGTAGGGGGTCGGGCAGGAGCGACTGCCTGCGCACGAACCACACGCCCATGGCGAGGCCGGCCAGGGCGGTGAGCAGGGAGGTCGTCACCGATCCGCCCTCGGCGGCGGTCTTGAGGGCGTAGATGATGGGCAGGATCGCGGCCAGGGACAGGGCGACGCTGAACAAATCGAGACGGCCGGCGGCGGGGTCGCGGTGTTCGGGTAGGAGCAGTGGCGCGCAGATCAGCAGCAGGAGCATCACGGGGACGCCCAGGAGGAAGACCGATCCCCACCAGAACCACTGCAGGAGGACCCCGCCGATGGCGGGGCCCAGGGCGGTGCCGCCCATGAAACAACTGCTCCATACCGCGATGGCGACCGCGCGTTGGGCCGGTAGGTGGAACATGTTGCTGATCAGCGCCAGGGTGGAGGGCATGAGGGTGGCGCCGGCGATGCCCATGAGGGTGCGGGTGAGGATGAGCGCTTCGGCGCTGGTGGAGAAGGCGGCGGCCACCGAGGCCAGGCCGAAGACGGTGGCGCCGATCATCAGGAGTCTACGGCGGCCGATGCGATCGCCGAGGGTTCCCATGGTGATGAGGAACCCGGCGATCATGAATCCGTACACGTCCATGATCCACAGGGTCTGGGCGCCGGTGGGGCGTAGGTCTGCGGCCAGGTGGGGCAGTGCCAGGTAGAGCACGCTCATGTCCAGGGACAGCAGCAGGGTGGGCAGGGCCAGGACCGCGAGTCCCAGCCATGCGCGTCGGTCGGCCCGTTCGGGTGCGCCTTGGGGTGGTGCGGTGGTGTTCATATGCCTTCCTCGGTCCGTTGTTCGTTCGTGTGTACGGACTCGGGAGGGAATGAAGACTCATCGCCGGCGGGGAGGGGTCGGGGCGTCGGGTGTCGGAATAGTGCCGAGCAGCCCCAGCTTTCGAGGAACGATCCTCATGACCTACGTGGCCGGGTTGAACATCGCATACGAATCCCCGCACCTTTGTTGGGTGACTGCCCGGCCTCTCGGTGTTAGCTTCGCGTCAACGGTCCGGTGTTCGATGTGTGACGGATCGTGGTCGGCATCCGGTAGGGGGTGCCTGTCTCACGCGGAGGGGGTCCGCGACATGCGCGCAGTGGTGTTCGAGAACTACGGGGAATTCCCCTCGATGACCGAGGTCGCCAAACCTGAGCCAGGACCGGGCGAGGTGCTCATGCGGGTGGCCGGTGCGGGGGCGTGCCACTCCGACATCAGCATCTACCGGGTGTTCGAGGAGGGTGATCCGGGGGCGCAGAGACCGCCGTTCGTCCTGGGGCACGAGAACGCCGGGTGGGTCGAGGAGCTGGGTCCGGGGGTGAGCGAGCGCGTCCAGATCGGCGGTGCCTATCTGGCCTATGGGCCCATCGGCTGTCTGCACTGTCGTCAGTGCGTCGCGGGCGTGGAGACCTACTGCGAGAACGCCTCGACCCTGCCCTACCTGGCGGTGGGGTTGGGGCGCGATGGTGGCATGGCCGAGTACATGACCGTACCCGCCCACCACCTCATTCCGTTGGGCGATGCCGATCCGGTGGCCGCCGCTCCGCTGGCCGACGCGGGCCTGACCCCCTATCACGCGGTCAAGGAGTCCTTGCCTTACCTGGCCGGCGGGGGTCGGTACGCGTTGGCGATCGGTTTGGGCGGGCTCGGCCGGATCGGGGTGCAGATCCTCAAGGCCTTGACGGGGGCCACGGTGATCGCCACCGACGTCAAGGAGGAGGCGCGTGCTCGCGCCGAGGCCGATGGGGCGGTCACGGTCGACGCCGGGGAGGATCAGGTGGAGCGGATTCGCGAGCTCACCGGTGGCCGTGGGGTGGACGTGGCGTTCGACTTCGTGGGGGCGAAGCCGACGTTGGCCACGGCCATGGCGAGCATGGCCCAGGGTGGTCGGTGCAATCTGGTGGGCATCGCGGGGGGCACCCATGAGTTCTCGTTCTTCACCAACCCGTACGAGACCTACGTGACCAACACCTACTGGGGTTCGGTTCCAGAGCTGTGGGAGGTGGTGGACATGTACAAGGCGGGACAGATCCGCCCGGAGGTGGAGCGGTTCGCCATGGACGATGCCCTGGAGGCGTACCGGAAGCTGGAGGCGGGTGAGGTCAGCGGTCGTGCGGTCGTGATGCCCAACCCGAGCTGAACCGGCGTTCAGGTGTTCGTCGCAGGCCGTCCGGACCGCACCCTTGCCGAGTGGGGTCCCGGGCGGTCTTGGCGTAGTGGTCTCCCCGGGTGTGGTGGAGATTCGGGGACCTGTCAGGATGCCCAGCACGTCGCACGAGTGAGTAGCAAGGAGCGCAATGGATCTGGGAATCGCCGGCAGGGTCGCCCTGGTGACCGCGGCCAGTTCCGGTCTGGGTCGGGCGATCGCTCTCGCCCTGGCCGCCGAGGGGGTCCGGGTGGCGGTGACCGGCCGTGACGAGGGACGGCTTCAGGACACGGTCCAGGCCTGCCGTGAGCAGGGTGTGGAGGCCGTGGGGATCATCTGGGACCTGGCCGAGTACGGGCGAGCCGGGGAGGTCGTCGATCGGGTGGTCGCGGAGCTGGGACCGGTGGACGTTCTGGTCAACAACACCGGTGGGCCGCCGCCCACTTCGGCCCTGGGTCAGGATTCGGATCTGTGGCAGGACATGTACGCGTCCATGGTGTTGCCGGTGATCGGCTTGACCGACGCGGTCGTGGGCGGGATGCGTGAACGGGGGTGGGGTCGGATCATCACGAGTACCTCCTCGGGGCCGATCTCGCCCATCCCGAACCTGGGGGTGTCCAACACCCTGCGCGCGTCGTTGCATTCGTGGTCCAAGACGGTGGCCGGTGAGGTGGCCGCCGATGGGGTGACGGTGAACGTGATCGTGCCGGGCAAGATCGCCACCCCGCGCGTGGAGTCGTTGGATCGGGCCCGCGCCGAACGTCAGGGGACGTCCTTGTCGGAGGTCCAAGAGCAGGGGCGTGCCTCGATCCCGGTGGGTCGTTACGGCGACCCGGCCGAGTACGGGGCGGTGGCGGCCTTCCTGGCGAGCCGGCAGGCGGCGTACGTGACCGGTTCGGTGGTGCGGGTGGACGGCGGGCAGATCCCGTCGGTCTGAGACCCGGGTGCCGTCAGGGTCACCCGGGTGTCCCGCCGAGCGGTCCCGTTCCCAGGGTGGGGCGGGGTGTGGAGGAACCTCGTGGGTTCGGGTGGTCGGTCCTTCACGGCCCCAGGCCGTGGACGTCGGTGACCACGTCGCCGTTCGTGAGGTGACAGACCACCGCTCCGGGGACGACCAACAGTCGGTGCTCGACCTCGTCCGCCGAGATGGGTCCGGCGGCAAGGGGCAGCGGCTCCATCCAGGCCCCTCCCTCGTCCTCGGCTCCCATCGGGGCCGCGTACACCGATGCCGCGCCGCTCTCGGGGTCCAGGTGCGGCACCAGGAGGGTGTCCCTCAGTGGGACGGCGTTGGCCAGGTGGGCGGGGGTGATCTCCTCCTCGTCTACGGTGACGGAGGTGACGATCTCACCGTCGCGGTCCACCTCGTGCGCTTCGAAGGCCCAGTCGGCATCGGTCACGTACGCCTCGTCGTCGAAGTCGACGGCGACCACCGCGCCTCGGCGATCGGCGCGCAGGGTACGCGCCGCCGGGTCGATGGGCCGTCCCTGGTCGTCGACCGCCTCTTGGGGGTGGCGGACGTGCTCTCCGTCCAAGGGATCGAGCACCATCCCTCGCACCGGGGTCGGGGAGGTCTCCAGCAGCAGCGCGGACGGTGCGCCCGGTGTGGGCGGGGCCCTCTCGATCCGGGTCAGGGTGATCGTGTCGACGGGTCCGGTCACCGATTCGAGGTCGCTCCACAGGATGCGTCCGGTGGTCGGGTCCAAGGCCGTGACGTTGATCGTCAGGGTCTGGGCCCGGCCCGCGAACAGGAGCGGGTCCTTGGCGCCCTCGCTCAGGTCCAGTTCGGCGAGTTCCTCTTCACTCATACAGGCGTGCGCCACCACGAGCGCCCCCGTGTCGGTGAGGCCGCCGGGCGGGTAGGCCACGGGGTCCGCTTGGAAGGTGCAGACCTCGCCGGGCCAGGGTGGGCGAAAGGCCCATAGTTCGTCGCCGGACTCGGCCGAACGTGCCAGCAGGACCCCCGATTCGGCGCTGCCCGCTCCCCACTCCGAGGACAGCTCCCTGGCCTCTCCAGGACCGAGCTCGTGCAGGCCGACCAGTGGGGAGTACATGTTCCGGCCTTGGGTCCCCTCCTGGGGGTCGACCGTCCTTTCCCAGGCCACCTCCCCGGTGGCGGCGTCCAGGACGGTGAACCGGCCCGGGGTGTCGGGTTCGGGTGGGCGCAGGAAGTAGGCGTGTTCGCCCAGTACTCCCCACCCGTTTCCGTCCTGGGGGGTGGTCGCGTCGAGTTCGCGGTAGGTCCACAGTTCCCGGCCGTCGGCCCCGTCCAGGGCGATGAGTCCGTCGTCGAGCACCGCGATCGGTCCGTGGGTGCCGCGCACCAGGTCGACCACGGTGGTGTCCTGTGGCGGCGACCACGTCCATGCGTGGGTGCGCGGACCCGCGGGGAATTCGGCGGGGGTCCCCGGGTGTGGCTCTGCGATCTGGTGGATGAGTCCGGCCCGGTCCTGGTACCAGGACACCGTGGCCACCAGGGCCAGAACGAGCACGCCCACGCCTAATGCGAGCCAGACCCGTCTGCGTGCGCGGGCGGGCCCGATGGGCGCTGGGGTGGACGAAGTCGATCCGAGGTGCGAGGTCGGACCGGTGTGCCCGTGCGGGGGTAGGGGGGAGGTCACGACCGGAGGCTATCGGAAGGACCCACCTCCAGGCCGAGGGTGGAGCAGAGTTCGTCACGAACACGTGTGCAGGACTCGTCGAAGGTCACCACCTCGACCGGTCCGCCACGAAGCCAGCGGGCGAGCTGGTCGTGCCACTCCTCGCGCGGCATGGAGACGGTGTCCGGTGGTGTGAGGTCTTCGACGACCACTCCCGGGGGGCCGTCCGTGAGGACGGTGACCCGGTGTTCGGGGTAGGTCTCGGCGAGGTCGACGTGGAGGGGCCGGGCCGAGTGCAAAACCACGACGTGGGTCTGTTCGGGGTTCTCGTTGGTGGACATGGGCGCCTTTCCTTGGGGGGAACGTCCGGAACCTACTCATGTGTGGCCGTCTCAAAACGTGTTCGCGTAGGCCGGTTCCGGTCACTCCCCCTTGGATTCGATCGAGCCCGCTCTTCGGTGGCCCTGGCGGTTCGTCCTCGGTGCGCGGCCGGCCCCGGATCACACCCGCCACGGTGTCCGCCTTATCGACAACTCACCCATGTGCCACCAAGCTGGGTCCATGCGAATCCTGCGGCACCTCCAACGCATCGACCAGAGCGTCTACGACAGGGTGACCCGGGTGGGCACCCCCCGGTTGGACGGCTTCACCCCCAGGTTCGTCCAAGCCACCGACCACATGGTCCCCTGGATGATGATCTCGGCGACCCTCGCGGTCACCGGTGGCCCGCGCCTGCGACGCACCGCGCTGCGCGCCATCACCGCGGCCGGGCTCGCCAACGCGACCGCCTCGGTGGTCAAGTACCTGCTGCCCCGGACCCGACCGGACGACTCGGCGATCCCGGCGGCCCGCTCCCCCTACCGTTCCTACCCCAGTTCCTCCTTTCCCTCCGGACACACCGCGGCCGCGTTCGGGTTCACCGCCGGAATCGCCGCCGACGCCCCCAAGCCCATGGCCGCCTTGGTGGCCGGTCTGGCCGGTCTGGTGGGTCTCTCGCGCGTGCACAGCGGGGTCCACTACCCCGGCGACGTGCTCGGTGGGATGGCGGTGGGACTCGGCGCCGGACTGCTGGCCCGCGCGGTCATCCCGCCCCGGCCCGAACTCAGCTTCGGTGCGAGCACCATTCCCGCGGGCGAGGCCGACGAGGATCCCGAGGGGGCCGGGGTGACGGTGGTGCTCAACCCGCGCTCGGCCAGTGGTGCCCTGCCGGCCTTCAACATCGCCGACACCACCAGTCGGGTGGCTCGGCAGCTTCCTCGGGCCCGGATCGTGCCGATGTCGGCCGACGACGACATCCTGGAAGTGATGAACGAGGCCGCGCGCGACTGTGAGGTCCTGGCGGTGGCGGGGGGCGACGGCACCGTCAACGCGGGGGCCGGGGCGGCCCTGCGACACGACAGACCGTTGCTGGTGCTGCCCGATGGCACCTTGAACAACTTCGCCCGCACCTTGGGGTTGACCTCGGTGGACATCGCGCTGCGCGCTTTCGCCGACCGCCGGTTGGCCAGGGTGGACGTGGGTGAGGTGGACGGTCACGTCTTCCTCAACACCGCCTCGTTCGGTTCCTACCCACGGATGGTGGAGCGACGGGACCGTTGGGCGCAGCGCATCGGTAAATGGCCCGCGTTCGCCTGGGCGCTCTGGCGGGACCTGCGGGAGGTGCGGCCCACCCCGGCGCTGGTGGACGGACGCCCGGCCAAGGTGTGGTGGGCGTTCGTGGGCAACTGCCGGTACCGAACGCACGCCCGGCTGCCCGCGCTACGGGAGCGACTGGACGATGGCCGGTTGGACGTGCGGGTGTTGTGCGCCCGGTACCCGTTCCCCCGGGTGCGAGCATTGACGGACGTGCTGCTGGACCGGCGCCTGTCCGGGCGAGGGTACACCGAGCGACTCGTCGAATCGCTGAGCCTGGCCATCCCGTCCACTCCGCGGCTGATCGCGGTGGACGGAGAGGTACGGGAGGGGTCGGCGACCATGTCGTTCCACAAGCGGCCGGCGGCGCTGCGGGTGTTCGTGCCCGCGATCATGCACGGCTGAGCCTGGTTCGACGCGAGGCGGACGGCAGATGGGGCCGGTGTCGGCGGTCATCGGCACGGTGCCACGCCGCTTCATGGGGTCGAAGCCACCCGTGTGCCTTCCTGGCACCAGGCCTGTTCAGCGGTAACGACGTCCAGGACAGTGACCGAGTACACGGAGAGATGGCAGGTGGCCATCGGGGTCTCACCGGGTTCGATGCGGGTGGGCTTCACCGAAGCGGCCCCTCGGCCTCGGGGTCCTGGGCTACGCTGCTGCTCCGAAAGTGCGGGACACGAGGACTCACGGACAACGATGAGGAGACCGCATATGGGCGAAGCCGTGGGGACGGGGCCACGGGCCGGGGCGCTGCACGAGGTCGTCGATGGGGTCTACGCCTGGGTGCAGCCCGATGGCACCTGGTGGGTCAACAATGCCGGGGCCGTCGCCGGGGACGACGGAGTGTTGGTTGTGGACACCTGTGCCACCGCGACCCGCACCCGCCGGTTCCTGGACGCGCTCACCGCCGTCACAGGCGGAGCGCCCGTGCGCTGGGCCCTCAATACCCACCAGCACGGCGACCACACCTATGGTAACAGCCTGCTACCCGCGTCCACGGCGCTGATCGGGCAGACCACCATGCGCCAGGCCTTGAAAACCGATCCCCTCTTCGAGAACGTGCCGCCCGCTTGGACGCCCACGCCGAACTGGGGCGCGGTCACCCGCAGGCTTCCATCGATCACCATGGATCGTGAACTCACGCTCCACCTGGGCGGGCGCCGCGTCGATCTGCGCCATCCCGGCTACACCGCGCACACCCCCGGCGACGTGGTGGCCTGGCTGCCGGAGGAACGGGTGTTGTTCACCGGCGATCTACTCTTCCACGGCCTGACCCCGCTGGTGTTCATGGGATCGGTGCCGGGCGCACTACGTTCCCTGGAGTGGATGCGCGCCTTCTCCCCCGAACACGTCGTGCCCGGCCACGGACCGGTGCTGGGCTCCACCGATCTGGACTCGGTGCTCGCCGCCCACGAGCGTTATTACCGGTTCGTCCTAGCCACCGCCGAGGAATCCGTGCGTGCGGACCGTACTCCACTGGAGACCGCCAAGGCCCTTGACCTGGGCGAGTTCGCCGCTTGGGCGGACTCCGAACGGATCGTGATGAACCTGCACCGTGCCCAGGCCGACCTCGTCGGTGAACCCATGGACCTGCTGGGGGCCTTGGGCGACGCGGTCGCGTGGAACGGCGGCCCGATGGCCACCGGTGTGTAACGGT